>NZ_OY764191.1 GCF_963668215.1 uncultured Desulfosarcina sp. | reverse complement strand
CCGGCTGACCGTCTTTTCTTTTTCCTTGTCATGGGATACACTCCTTTAGGTAAAATTGATTTTTACACTCGGGAGTGTCACCCTATTTTATCGATTTCTTTGTGCCAATAACTGGAGATTAGGACAATCTTATCGTGGTTGAAGACAGCTGATTTTGAACGTTCGAACTAAGGGGCCGGGAAACAAGCCGCGGTATATTTTCATAAAACATCAGATTTTAAAGAAAATATGAACTTTCAAAATGCCACCGCTTTTCCCGGTCCCGCTTAAGTGGCAGGTTATACGTTGCCAAGACTTCTATGCCATTTAATGACAGTGAATAACTTACAAAGTTCACTTAGTATTATCAAAATAACCCCAACAATGATTGGCGGTTTCTCAAACAGATATTTCAAGGGCCAAAGAATGAAGAAGATTGAAGGCGGAATTACCACTATAAGCCTAAATGGTGTCTGAATGTAGCTGATTATTGCCCCAGCTTTTTTACGCTTGATGAGATAGAATCCAGATGCCAAAAGTGAGAAATAAACAAGAATCCCCAAAAATGCTACATACATCAAAGAAGGTAATCCAAAGGAAGTCGTATTTTCAATAATCAATTGGACATCGTTGGCTATAGGCAGCTTTCCGTGATAGATGTTCAATCCCATGTACCAAACAATGGCCAACAGGTCGAAAATCCCCCACATCAATGTTATTTCATTCAAACGTTTCATTTCGATAGTGTAGAACGGTTGAAGTAACTGGTGACAAACCCAGAACGAAGTGGTGGGTTTGGCATCCGGTTGACCGATTTGTTAGCAGTTTTCATGGAAATTTGTATTTGGGCCAGATGATACAAAAATCTTAGCATTAGATGGATTAGTTTCGATTTGATCTGACAACGCACTTGAAAAAGTGAGGGTTACCGGTTTTGATGAAGGTGGCAACCAAACCACCAAAACCATAGGAGGTAACCCTCATGCTGAATGGTACCAAAACCGTCATCAAACACAAGATCGGATTGTTGAACCTGGCCGAGGAACTGGGCAACGTATCCAAAGCCTGCCGGATCATGGGGCTTTCCCGTGACACCTTTTACCGCTATCAAAATGCCGTTGAACAAGGCGGCGTCGATGCCCTCGTCGATCAAAACCGCCGCAAAC
The DNA here is from genome assembly GCF_963668215.1 of uncultured Desulfosarcina sp. Classification (NCBI taxonomy): domain Bacteria; kingdom Pseudomonadati; phylum Thermodesulfobacteriota; class Desulfobacteria; order Desulfobacterales; family Desulfosarcinaceae; genus Desulfosarcina; species uncultured Desulfosarcina sp. Next base: position 146,652 of record NZ_OY764191.1, on the reverse strand, counting down.
CCAATATTAAAAACCGCACAGACGAAATAACCGAGGCTGCTGTCGTAGCCTATGCCGTTGAACAACCGGCCTTTGGCCAAGTGCGTGCCAGCAACGAATTGCGTAAGCGGGGCGTGTTCATTTCCCCCAGTGGTGTCCGGTGTGTATGGCTGCGTCACCAATTGGCTCGCTTTAAAGACCGGCTCAAGGCCCTTGAGGACAAAATGGCCAAGGAGAATCTGATTCTTACCGAAAGCCAGGTCCAGGCATTAGAACGGAAAAAGCAAGACGACATCGCTGCTGGGGAGATCGAGACGGCTCATCCAGGTTATCTGGGATCACAGGATACCTTTTATGTCGGAACCCTTAAGGGCGTGGGCAGGATCTATCAGCAAACCTTTATCGATACGTATGCCAAGGTCGGTTTTGCCAAACTCTATACCACCAAGACGCCGATCACTGCTGCCGATTTGCTCAATGATAAGGTGCTGCCCTTTTATGAAAAGCATGAGTTGCCGCTGCTTCGCGTCTTAACCGACAGGGGTACCGAGTATTGCGGCAAAGCTGAAACCCACGATTATCAATTGTATCTGGCTATTAACGACATCGAACACACCAAGACCAAGGCCAGATCGCCGCAAACCAACGGTATCTGCGAACGCTTCCACAAAACCATGCTACAGGAATTTTATCAGGTGACCTTCAGAAAGAAGATTTATCGGGATATCGAAACGCTTCAGTTTGATCTTGACCTGTGGCTTGAACAGTACAATCATGAGCGAACCCATCAGGGGAAAATGTGCTGCGGCAGAACCCCGATGGAAACCCTTGAAGATGGCAAACGACTCTGGGAAGAGAAAAAAATAGCCTGAACTTGACCTGACAGACACCTTCTCAGAATCGGTAACTGTCAGATCAAATCTGAACTTCTACACATTAGACCCACAGGTTACATCATTCGCCCCGACCTTTAGGAATACATCCTTAATCCATTGAATGCAAAATTCAAGTGTGATCTCTTCAGCTGAAGAAACAATATAAGGTTTAATTTCCGCTTTGATTTTAAGTTCTTCATACGTTTTGCTGCCTGATCCAGATGTGAATATTTGCACATTTCCTTTTGCGCGATGCAGTCGGTTCTGATTGTGTACAGGGCTGAACAGGAATGTATAAGTAAAGTATGACTCCATGTCTTTATCATAGAATGAGACTATTCCATCGTTTACGTCGAACGACTCTAATTTGCTGAGGCTGGGACGGTTATGTACACGGAAATAATTTTCCATGTGTTTTCGTATTTTTAGAATCACTTCATCGATGCTTGTATTTGGAAATAGCGTTGAATGGTAATAATGATCTTGTGTATTACCCGCCATGCCAAGAGCCAGATTTTTATTAGCATGCAGAGTGATTTTATTGAAATCATATACTGCGTTAGATTTAGGTGATTCCATATTGTAACCGCCAGCAAAAGCCTTGTCATCTGCGGCCATGATAGACATTTCTTTTTGTAGAATGTTGAGTATGAAAGTCATTTTGGTCTTTATGCTACTAACGTCCTGCTTGAGAGGGGCGAATGAAGCGTAGCGGAATGAGTATCCTTCTCAAAGCTGATGTTAGATATTCTTAAGTATATTGTCTTCAACCTTTTTAATACCAAGGGGTGAAAGATATACAACATCATTTGTGTTGTCGAATTCAATAAGCTTATCTTTGTGTAGTGGTTTTAAAATTTTTTGCTTAAACGCATCCAATCTATAGTACTCAACCCAATCAAATAAGTCCTCGGTCAATACCAATGAATCTGTTTGGGAATATAGTAATAGTAGTGTTTTCTGCTTTGCATTCAAACCTTGCTTCAACACTCTTTTCTTGCTACCAACTTCCCATACATCTGGTATAAATTTGTATGAGATCCCATCTACCAAATCTTGAGCTTCCTCGAGAGACAGTCCATGATATACCCTGATAAGTTCGCACATAATCCAGTCAGCGGTCCTAACAATAGCCACGCAATCTATTCTGTTAGCATCAACATCGCCGCCGACATGACCAATTCCGCGCTTGTTTCTTAGTGTATATAGAAACATTAGTGCTCTTGGTATAATCGTTCTGACCGATTCAACTGCGCTCGATTTTGGGCTTGTAACAATACCGTGGCATTCAGTGGCCATATTTGGAATCGGTTGCCCAAAAGGAATAAAACTGCCTTTCACCTCTTTTTGCAGAATTCTTATTACGACTTCACAATATTTTCCGGCACTGAGACCTGCTGACTCATACTTTTCTTGAGCGCTTCTTTTTTTAATCTCTAAATAAGATTGAATAAGTTTGTTTTTAAAATCATCAAGCAAATTCGAAAGTGCCGGCTCTAGAACTGATTTATGCTTTGGTGTATTCATATTGTCCATCGGAATTCTTCACTCGCGTGAGTTCGCCATTTCTTACCATTCTCGCCAGCTTTCCAGAGATATCACTTTGCTTTATTCGGCGAGCTAAGTTAATTTCGCAGTGTTCAATTATATCCTTTAGAGCCTTTGGTTCGTTAAAAAAGTCGCCTTCGTATAATTTGGTAATCGTCGCAACAGGTCCTTTCCCTACTTGTGTCTTCACCGCTGGTTTATTCGCAGAATTTGTTTTCGATGCGGCCCTTTTCTTCTTTTTCGGGGCGATATTATCTTTTTGAGGGGGTTTTGAAGATTCAGATTGAGATTGAGATCTTCCTGTAGCAGGGTCGATTTTTAAATCCCCGAATAGCAACTCAACAACTTTTAATTGAACTTGTTCCGATTTAAATGAGTTTACTATTTCGGCTAATTCTTTCAGCTGCTCTTTTATCTGATCGAAATTTTCTATCATATTCCCCTCCCCCCTTTTTTGATTATATCTAACTTATAGATTATACAGAGTTCCGCTTTTTCATACCTCAGGCAAGCAGTTTTATGATTGAAAATTTTGCTATGGACCAAAACACATTGATATTAAACAATTTTATCAAAATTGTGCTGAAAACAGCGAAAATTTCCGGGTCACAATAGCTATGAAATCATTTAACACGCTGTATTTACGTAGAAAAACTACTAAAGAAAATGATAAGAATTGCCGATACTCAAGAAACCATAAGTGATAATGGATTTTGACAATTGCTGCAACTATTCAGAATTAATAATTAAAATTCCAAAAACAAATAGCATACTATTTGGGATGGGTCACTCAATTTTTTGCATATTGTAACAAAAGTACCTTAAAGGTTGCGAATATCCCTTACACCGTGCCAATCGGTTGTACAAAACCTAAAAAAACAATATGCTACTTTGTAACGATCGACACCATCTTCAGCAGCCGACAAGGAGGCGAGAATGGAGTTTCGCGTCAAGGATATTCTCAAGATACAGGTGGCTCCCGCCCTGGGCTGCACCGAGCCGGTGGCCATCGCCCTGGGTTCCGCCGCGGCCGTGTCGCTGCTGCCGGAAAAGCGAATCGACGCCATCGAGATCTGGGTCGACCCCAATATCTATAAAAACGGGCTGGCAGTATCCATACCCGGGACCGACGGCCTCAGCGGGCTGGACATGGCCTCGGCTTTAGGGGCCATGGGCGGCGATCCGAAGCTGAGGCTGGAAGTGCTCGATTCCGTGGATGAGGCCGCCGTAACCGCAGCCATCGAAATGGTGAAGGCAGGGCGGGTGAAGGTAAACCTGCTGCGGGACCAGGTGGGGCTGTATATCCGGACCGTCATCAACGGGGGCGGTCACACCGCGGAATCGGTGATTACCGGCCTGCACGACAACGTCGTATCCCTGGTCCTTGACGGCCAGGCGATTGAGAAAAGCGACCTGCTGCCCCATGCCGCCGGGAAAAACGGCACCAGCCGGCTGGCCGAACTGGAAGCCTGGCTCAAGGACCTGACCCTGGATCAACTGATCCAACTGCTGGACGACCTGGATGACGAGGACCGCAAATTTCTCCAGGCCGGCATCGACGTCAACCTGCGGCTGGCAGACTACGGCCTCAAGCACGGCCCGGGATTGGGCGTCGGGCGCACCATGGAGCGCCTGGTTCGCCAGGGCCTGATCAAGCGGGACATGCTCGTCGCCGCCCGGATACTGGCTTCCTCGGCTGCCGATGCCCGTATGTCCGGCGTCAAACTGCCGGCCATGAGCAGCGCCGGGTCCGGCAACCACGGGTTGACCGCCATCTTGCCCATCGTGGCCGTCGAAGAATTTCTCTCCGTGGACCATGCCCTGGTGATCGAGGCCATCGGCCTGAGCCATATCATCACCGCCTACGTCAAGGCGTACACCGGTCGGCTGTCCGCCATCTGCGGGTGCAGCGTGGCCGCCGGAGCAGGCGCCACGGCCGGCATTACCTACCTGATGGGCGGCACCAAACAGCACATTGCCGGCGCCATCAAGAACCTTACCGAAGACCTGGCCGGCGTGATCTGCGACGGCGCCAAGGGAGGCTGCGCCTTGAAATTGGCCACTGCCGCCGGAACGGCCGTACAGGCGGCCCTGTTCTCGCTTCAGGGGGTCAATGTCAGCTTCACCGACGGCATCATCGGGCGCTCTTCCGAAGACACCATGAAAAATATCGGCACCCTCACCACCCAGGGAATGATCGAAACCGATCGCACCATTTTGAACATCATGCTGGAGAAACAGTTCTCCAATGTCTGACGACAAGGAACATAAGCCGGAGCAGGAGGACGAATCCGGTTGGGTGGACGCATCTCCGGAGACGAAATCCGGCGGCCTGCCGGCCCGCCGCTTGGACCTGCAGGCGGCGTTCGAGCGGCTGACCGGCGGGCATGAACGGATTGCGGCATGGCTGGACGCCCTGCTTTCCCGAGAGGGCGCCGGTGGGGATCTGTTTTCCCGTCAGACGGTCCTGCCGGTTCTGGATCGCCTGGCAGCCGTCCTTTCCGGTCTGATCGCCATGATCCTGGTGGATCGCCACTACGGCCCGGGCGGGCTGGGCATCTTCGCCTGGTTTTTCTCCCTGCTGGCCATCGCCGGTTATCTCGGGCGCTACGGCATCCCCGTTTTTGTGGAAAACCGCCTGGCCCGGTCTTCAGAATCCGCCGATGCCCTCTGCGCCCAGGCCCTGGCAGCGCTGCTCACCCTGGGAGGCACTGCGGTGGTCCTGTGTACGCTCTATGCCTTCCTGCTCGCCGGGCCCGGTCCCGGCTCGGCGGACAATTTCCTGATCCTGCTGCTGGGCCCCACGATCTTTTTTCAGAATATCAATGCCCTGAAGCTGGCCATGCTCAATGGAAGCGGGCAGCACGCTGCGGCCGCCGGCCTGAGAATCCGCCAGCGGCTGATTTTTCTGGCGGCCACCCTGGTGCTCTGCCGCTTTCAGGTCCCGGTGCCCCTGCTGGCCGGTGCGTTTCTGCTGAGCCAGATCGTCATGCTGGGCATGGGACGCAAGGCGGTCCGCCTGCCGGGCATAACCCGCGTCCTGGCCGGGTGGAAGCAGGTCGGGCAGATGGTGGACAACGGCAGGGCCTTTCTGTTTACCGACAATCTGCTGGACGTGGTGTTTTACGCGGACATGCTGATACTGGGGTGGTTTGTCGACCCCGTGGAGCTGGGGCTTTACGCCCGGGCCCTGATTCTGGCGCGGCTGTTTCTGGTGGTTCCGGGAGGGCTGCGCTCGGTTTTTCGTAAACGGGCCAACCAGCGGGTGCAGGCCGGGTCGAACGGCGATCTGGTCCCTTTTGTGGGCCGCACCGCCCGCGGCATGTTCTTCGTTCATGGCGTATTGGCCATCCTTGTTCTGGGTCATTTTCAGCAGGCGCTGGAACTGGTCTACGACGGCCGCCAGCAGGCCGCCGAGACCTTTGCGGTTTTCGCCCTGGTGGTGCCGGGGCTGGTCTTTTTCTCGGCGGTTACGGCCCTGGAACCGGTTTTCGAGGCCCTTGAGAAGAGCGAGCGGCTGAAGCGGATGAACCTGGCGGTGGCTGCCGTCAACCTGGTTCTCAACATCAACCTGATCCCTTTTGCCGGGATCGATGGCGCGGCCATGGCCACCTCCGTGGCCATGCTGATTCATTTTTTTCTTTTCGGACGGCTGCTGCCCGCCGATTTGCGCGGGTCCATCTTTTTCTGGCCCGGTGCGGCGGCCGCGCTCTACCTCACCTATGTTCTCATGGCGTGGACGGGCATGGGCGTGTTTTCGTGGCTTTTGCTGTCCCTCATCCTGTTCGGCGTCTTTTTATGGGTAGGCGGTTTTTTCGAGGATGCGCAGGGAAGAGAAACAAGTGGGAAACTGAAACCTTATTAAGAAAACAACAGATTCGCATTAACAGATAGAGAAGCTTCCAACAAAAGGAGAAACCCCATGGAAGAACAAAGTCCGCAGGAACCGCGACCGATGAAGAAGGTCAGAAAAAGAAGGATCTCGATTCCCAAATTCCGGATCCCCGGCGGTGGCAAGCTCAAATATTTCATTATCGCTGCCGCCGTGATTGTGTTTGCCTACAATCTGCTGTTTGTCTATGTGGAGCCCAATGAATTCGGCATCAAGGTGGTGCGTCTGGGCATCAACCGCGGCGTCCAGCAGGAAGTGTACACGGCCGGCCTCAACCTGGTGGTGCCCGGCATGCAGCAGATGCATCGGCTGCCACGGGACGTACAGGTATTGGAATTGACCGATTATCCGAATACGGCCGCCGACCAGGCCCGCAAGGACCGGGTGGCCCATATCCAGACTTCCGACGGCTTTTTCGTGGACGTGGATGTCTCCATTCTTTACCGCATTAAAGACCCGTACCTGGTTTTCACCAAAATCGGCCCCGGTTCCCTGTTCGAAGAAAACGGCATCATTCCCAAGGCCGAACCGGCCCTAAAGGAGACCCTGGGCAAGCTCACCACCGAGGATTTCTACAACAGTTTTTTGCGCGTCAAGAAGGCCCAGGAGGCAAAGGAGCGGCTCAACGAAGAACTGAATCCCAAAGGCATCTACGTAGAGCAGGTGCTGGTGCGCTACTTCCGCTACAGCCCCGAGATCCAGAAGAACATCGAAGAGAAGAAGCTCAAGGACCAGCTGGTCTTCACCAACCAGGCTGCGGCCCGGGCCGCCCGGGAGGAAGCCGAGTTGAAGAAGATCGTCCAGGAAGGTCGCGTGGTCGTGGATGTGGAGATGGAGCAGGGCAGGGCCTACGTGACCCGCAAGATTGCCGAAAAGGACCTGTATGTGAGAGCCAAAAAGGCCGAAGCGGACCTGTTGGTCAAGCTGGCCGAAGCGGAGAAGGTTCGCCTGAAGAACGATGCCCTCAAGGGCGTGGGCTCCGAGAGAATGGTGGGCTTGAAAATGGCCGATGTCTACAAGGGGCTGGATCTGATCGTGCTGCCCAGCGACGGCAGCGCCGGCGTCAATCCCCTGGACCTGGACAACGCCCTGAAGCTTTTCGACGTGCGTAAAGGAGGTGCCCAATGAAGCGGATGCCCTGGATCATACTGGCGGCCTTGCTGGCCCTTAGCACCACCGGGTGCGTTTTCTATACCACCGGCGAAACCGAAGTGGGGGTGCGCACCCGCAAATTCGCCCTCACCGGCAAAGGGGTGGAGGACAAGGCCTACGCACCCGGCTCCACCTATATTTTCATGCCGTTCATCAACGACTGGCATACCTTCGACACCAAACTGCAGAACCTGGAGATGGTGATCGATCGCGGACGCGGAGACCGGCGCACCCGGGACGACCTGCTCTTCAAGACCATCGACGGCAACGACATCAGCCTGGATGTGATCATCGCCTACCGCATCGATGCACAGAAAGCGCCCTACATCCTGCAGAACGTGGCCGTGGACAACCGCACCCTGCGGGACAAGATCGTGCGCACCATCGCCCGCAGCAAGCCCCGGGACATTTTCGGAGAACTGGCCACCGAGGAGTTCTACGTGGCCGAGAAGCGGGAGCTTCAGGCCCAGCGGGCCAAGGACGTGCTCCAGGAAATGCTCGGTCCCATGGGCATCGTGGTGGAGAGAGTGCTCACCAAGGACTATCGTTTCAATAAGGAATACCAGAAAGCCATCGAGGACAAGAAGGTGGCCGATCAGCAGGTGCAGAAGAACAAGTCGGCCCAGCACGCCGCGCTGGAAGAGTACAAGCGCAAGCTGGAGGAGGCCAAGGGCGAGGTCAACAAGATGATCGCCGACGCCGACGGCGTCTACCGCAAGGCCAAGATCGAAGCCGACGTCTATTACGAGAAGCAGAAGCTGCTGGCCGAGGCCATCCGGGCCGAGGGCATCGCCGAGGCCAAGGGTATTCAGGAGATGAACAACGCCCTGGCCGGCTCCGGCGGCGAGGCCCTGGTGAAGCTGCGCATCGCCGAGGCCATGCAGGACAAGAAGATCATGCTGCTGCCCGTATCCGAAGGGGGCATGAATTTGAAGACCACCGATATTAACCAGTTGATTAATACGATGGGGGTTAAGTCGTTGGGGAACAAATAGTGAACAGTGACCAGTGAACGGTGAACGGAAAGGACAGTGAACGGTGAACAGTGATCTGTGAACGGAAAGGGTGGTGATCCGTGATCGGTGAACAGGGGGTGGCGCACCGGCTCAATTCACCGTTCACAGACCAAAAAGCTCAAAGCTGATGGACTCGTAAGAAGCTTTTCAGACCACTTGTGGCTGCACACCCGAAAGGAAGTGGTGGAGTCGTGGGAGCGCCTATGAAAAAGCTACCATCAAGCAAAAAGAACATTGATCGGGCGCATCGCCAAGCACCTATTCGTGTTCACCCCGAAGGTGTCACAGTATCATGCATTCGATAGTCGGCGTCCCAATCAGCTTCACGGCCTCACCTTGATTGTGGGCCACGCTCTCACACGGGTTACGCCAAAGCGTCGATGCTCTCCCGATACGGGGTTTGATCTCTCAAAATATAGTATGCGTACTGAATGATTTTATGCGCGGTCGCCACAACGGCTTTCTGATATCCGGAACGGACGATCCGCTTACGAAAAAATATATTCAGTCGACTTTTAGTCCGCGATGCCGCCTGGGCAGCCTCAACCAAAGCGGTCCGAAGATACGGCGAACCCTGCTTGGTAATTCGACCCATGCGCTGTTTGTCGGCGCTGGCATCCAGCCTGGGTACCAACCCTGCATAGGAGGCCAGGTGCCGATAGGATCTAAACCGGCCGATATCTTCGATTTCGGCAACGATGATCATGGCCGTGATAGCTCCGACTCCGGGTATGGTCATGAGCAATCGGGCCATCGGATCGACCTTGGCTTTCTGCTTGATCTGTTTGGTCAACGCATCTACGTGCTCTTTGAGCGGATGATAAAGGCGTAGATACGTGTCCACCTGGCGCCGCTGATAAAGCGGTAGTTGTACTTCGGATAAGAACGCCAGTCCGTGCTTGCCGAACAGGTCGCTGGCCGGCACGCTTACATTGTTCTTTGCCATGATGTTATGAATGCGGTTTTTAAGACGCACCGTATCTCTGACCAGCTTGTGCCGATGCCGCAGCAGTTCTTTGAGTTGCCGGGTCTGCTGGCTACTGACATGGACAGTAGCCAGCAGATCGGCCCTCAGCAATTGGGCCAACATATGTGAATCGAGTTTGTCATTTTTAATTTTCGCCGAGGCAATCGCCTTTGTTTTTAGCGGATTGGAAACAACGACCGGTATGGAATGCTGCGTTAACAGATCGTAAAGCCAATACCAGTTTGCGGTGGATTCGATGACCACCCGGGTGTCGTTTTCCAAGTTTATAAAATACTCCAGGATTGCTGGTTCGTCATTGCAAAGATTGGCTTTCTTAACGATCCGGCCATCAGGATCCACCGTCGTGATAAAAGAAGTTTTGCGATGCAGATCGATACCTGTATAATACATATTGCTACCTCCTTTTGGGTTGTGATTGGTCTCACATCCCTAATCTTAGCAGATACGCTAAGGGGAGGTAGCTTTTTCATATGATCAGCTTCCAGCCGCGATTCGGTCGGTAATAATCGCGGCGGGGACGCCGCTCCCACGAAAAACTGTGCCTGAACAGATATCACTTCCTTAGAAGTTACAGTCTCGTCATGCCGGACTTGATAAGCCTGCCCCGGACTCGATCCGGGGGCATCCAGACCACATTGAAAAGCCTGGATAGCGCTAAAGCTTCATTACGTGCGCCGGCCTGCGCCGGAATGACGCCAGCTTGCTGTTTCCGACTTTGACTGGTTCCAACGCTTCCGCAAGGGAACCCTATCTGATCCGGAAAGAATAATTGGCGCTCCCATGCGGAGCATGGGAGCGAGGGGCTTTCACCGGAGGTTCACAAAGGACCAAAAAATAGGTTGACACAGGAAGCCAATCAACTTTTTTTGTTCACAGTTCACAGTTCACAGTTCACAGTTCACAGTTCACAGTTCACAGTTCACAGTTCACAGTTCACTGTGCCCTCACTTGACACTGGTCTCGATCTTCAAGTGGTACTTGTCGATCTTGGCGTGCAGGGTCGGCCGGGAGATGCCCAGCAGTTTCGCGGCCCGCGAGCGGTTGCCGCCGGTCAGGTTCAGGGCCTCGCCCACCAGCATGCTGCCGAAATGATCCAGGCAGTTTTCGAACAGGTTGTTCTGGTCCCCTTTGGAGAGCAGGCCGCGAATCCAGGACCGGATGCTTTCGTCGCAGGCGGTTTCATGGGGGGCGCCCTTCTGGGGATCGCCGCTGGCGGCCTGGGTGATGTCTTCCAGGCTCAGGGGCGCGCCGCGGTTGAAAATCAGGGTTTTTTGCAGGGTGTTGGACAACTCGCGGATGTTGCCCGGCCAGGGGCTGGAAACCAGCAGGCTCATCGCTTCGTGGGTGATGCCGGGATTCTCGATCCCCAGTTCCGCGGAGAAGCGGGCCAGAAAATAGTCCACCAGCAGGGGGATGTCGCCGGTGCGCTCCCGCAGGGGCGGCAGCCAGATGCTGATCACCTTGAGGCGATAGTACAGGTCTTCCCGGAACTGGCCGGTGGTGATCAGGTGCTCCAGGTCCCGGTTGGTGGCGGCGATGATGCGTACGTCCACCGGGAGGGTTTCGCGGCCGCCGAGGCGTTCGATGCTCTTCTCCTGGAGCAGGCGCAGCATCTTGGCCTGCAGGTTCATGGGCATGTCGCCGATTTCGTCCAGGAAAATCGTGCCGCCGCTGGCCTGTTCGATCTTGCCCACCCTGCGGTGGGTGGCGCCTGTGAAGGCACCCTTCTCATAGCCGAACAGTTCGCTTTCCAAAAGTGTGTCGGGGATGGCCACGCAGTTGATCACCAGAAACGGCTTGTCATTGCGCATGCTGTGCTGGTACAGTGCCCGGGCCACCAGTTCCTTGCCGGAACCGGATTCGCCGCGGATGAGAACGGTGGCGTCGGTGGCCGATACCCGGCCGATGGATTTGTAGACCTCCTGCATCACCGGGCTTTTGCCGATAATGGCTTCCCCGCGGGTCTTGTCCGGCCCCACGTCCATGTCGATGGGCGAACGCATGAACCGCCCGGTCTCCAGGGCCTGGCGGATGGTGGCCAGCATCTGGGGGATATCGAAGGGCTTGATGACATAATCGAAGGCGCCCAGCTTGGTGGCTTCGATGGCGGTTTCCGTGGTGCCGAAGGCGGTCATGATAATGGCCGGCAGCTTCTGGTCGATGGCGTGGATCTGTTTGTAGGTCTCCAGGCCGTTCATGCCCGGAAGGCGCACATCCAGAACCACCAGGTCGGGAAGCCCCCCCTGGACCATGCGGACCCCGGCCTCCCCCGAGGCTGCCGTGCGAACCTCGTAGCCTTCTTCCTGCAGCAGCCGCTGGAAACTGATGCGCAACTGGTCGTCATCGTCGATGATCAGTATGGTGCTCACAGGCCTCCTCCTTTGGTCGGCAGTGTGATTGTAAAGGTTGTTCCCTGATTTTCATGGCTGAAAAGGTCGACGCTTCCGCCGTGCTCGCGGATAATCCGTTCGACGATGCTCAGCCCCAGCCCCGTGCCGTCTTCCTTGGTGGTGAAAAAGGGGTCGAATACTTTTTTGATGGCCGACGGGGGGATGCCCGGCCCGTTGTCGGTGATCCGGATTTCGGCCAGCAGCCGATCCGAGGGGGTGCCGGTCACGCGTTCGCGGATGTCGATGGTGCCGCCGCCGGACATGGCTTCGCAGGCGTTGACGATCAGATTGACCAGAACCTCCTTGAGCTGGTCGGGGTCGGCATCGACGGTGGGCAGTATCTTTTCGCGATGGACGGTGGCCTCCACATGGTAGGATTCCAGGCGATAGTGCAACAGCCGGATGGCCGTATCCACCACGGTGGACGGGCTGATCGGCTGCATTCTCAGCTTCGGCGGCCGGGAGAATTCCAGAAAATTCTGGACGATGGTGTCGATGTGGTCGATCTCCTCGGAGATGACTTCGAAATCCTCTTTCTGAGTGCCGGAAAGCTCCAGGGACCGGTTTAACGAGAAGAGGCGCATCTTGACCGAGGTGAACGGATTGCGCACGCTGTGGGCCATGCCGGCCGCCAGTTTTCCCACCATGGCCATCTTTTCGGCCTGCAGCAGGTTCTCGCGGCTTTTTTCCAGGGCCTCCTGGGTCTGGCCCACGTCTTCGATGAGCCCGCGTACGCTCTTGCTCAGCGTTGTGACCACGTTGCCGGACAGCTCGATATCCTCGCTGCGGCTGGCTTCCATGATCAAAGAGCGCAAGGGGTTGAGAATCTGGAAGACCAGCAAATAGATGAGCAGCCCCACCAGCAGGAGGTGAGTCACGATGACTGCCATGGCCGTATCCCGCAGGCGGGCCGCCTCGATCAACGCCGACCGCTTGGCTTCCATGATCGAACGGGTCTGCTCCTCTTTGTACTTCTCGCACATCTGCAGGATGTTGAAGAACCGGTTGCGCACCTCCTGGTGCAGTTTCGACCCGAACTGGACCTGTCCGGATTTGTAGAAATCGATTACGCTGTCCTTGTCGCGGATATATTGTTCGTATTCCACGGCGATGCGGGCGATGGTTTCGCTCTGCTCCTTTGAATGGGCCAGGGCGCCGGCCCGGCCGAGCTGTTCGCTGAAGATGCGGCGATACTCCTTCAGCTGCACCAGCCAGTCCGGATTGCCGTCGAGAAAATAGTAGGAGACGAAGCCTTTCTGGTTGACCAGCGCGATTTCCAGCGATTCGGCGCTTTGAAAGGCCACCAGGTTTTTCTCGGTGATGGTGGTCAGCACGCCCTCGATGCTGTAGGAATACCAGACCATGACCGCGGCACCGGAAAACGTGATCAGAAAAATCGCCGCCAGGTGGATGTAGATCCTGTTTTTAAGACTGATTCGAGACCACATGGGCGGTTCCTTTCAACATCGCTTCAATCTGGCCGATCATCTTCTCCCGGTAATGCGCCAGCATGGCCGGGTTGGCCATGACCATGTCCAACTGGCGGGTATGAATGGTCAGGTACCCCAGAATTCTCAGCTTATCGATCATTGTCGCCGCATCGTGCTGTTCGATGCGGGACCGAAGCGCATCCTTGGCGATTTCGCTTCTGAACCCGTATCGATCCAGCAGTTCCTTGACCAGATGGACCCGCTTCAAACGGCGGTTGAAGTCGGCCGCGCCGCCCTTGAACTGGAAACTGACATAGTTTTCCGTGGTCCGGTCTCCCACCAGCGCTTCGGTGATGGCGAAGTGAAACCCCAGGCGGGACTGGAGGCTGCAATAATTTTTCGATATCATAAAATAGTTGCGGTTGGCCATGGTTGTTCGCACCGTGGGCAACAAAGCCTGATTCTGGGTGGCCTGGAACATGACCGACATGAACCCCTTGCCGTCCACCGGCGGCGGACCTTCCCACGGATAGGTGCTGATGCCCTCCCACAGCGCCAGCATGGGGATGGAGGCCACATTGTCGATGTCCACATAGCGATCCGTGGCCGCGTCGGTTGTAAAGCCGTCATCCAGATTGAGCACCCACCACTGCATGGGAATGTTGACGCGCAACTGCTTGGACGAGCGTTCCGGAAACCGATGGGTCTTGCCGAAGCGAAACATCTCGTGAACGCTTTTTTCGTGGCAGAACCGGGTGATGTCGTGCAGCGTACGGCAATTGGCCGCCGTAAAGGACGGGCTGTCCGGGTCCAGCAGGTTCAACGGGGTGATCAGGCCGGCGGCCTTTTCGAGAACCTCGTAAATCGGGGTGCCCTTCATGAGCGTCCTGGATTTTTTCGCAATATTTTCGGTCACCAGGGAAGGGACCGTTCCGGAATAAATCCGCCCGGCGTCGGCATCCACCGTGACCTCCACTTCTCCGGCGAGCCGCTCGATGGCGCCCTCGGCGGCGAAAAGGGCCGGCACGTCGAATTCACGGGCCACATTGGCCAGATGGCCGGTCAGGCTTCCCTTTTCGCTGACCACGGCCGCGGCCCGCGGCAGCAGCGCGGCCCAGCGGGCCAGGGCCCGGTCGGTGACGATGACCCCGCCGTCGGGAAACTGCAGGGCGTCGACGTCTTTAAGGAGAAGATGAATCGGCCCGGCCGCCACGCCAGGAGAGGCGGTGATCCCGCCCTGATAAAGACTGGGCGGCAGGTGGTCACCGCCGTCTTCGATGGCCCGGTCCGGGGCGGTGACGACTTGCAGGGGCCGGCATTGCAGCAGAACGATGTCGCCGGACCCGTCGATGGCCCATTCGATGTCCTGGGGTTTGCCGTAGGTCTCTTCGATGCGCAGCGCCAGCCCGGCCAGGTCCACGGCCTGACGGTCGGTGAGCGAGGCCCGGGACATATCGGGACCGGTGTCGTCCAGCCGGCAGACACCCTCATCCGGGTAGCAGACATATTTCTTCTCTTTGGTGGCGATCTGTCGCTGGATGACCTTGACTTCCGGCTCTTTGGCCACGCGAAAAAGGTCCGTGGCCGTCGTGCCCTCCACTACGGCCTTGGGCAGTCCCCAGGCGGCGTTGATGATCACCGACCGGTCCCGGATGTTCATGGGGTTGGCCGTGTAGAGCACCCCTGCGCTGACGGCATCCACCATCTGCATCACGCCGACGCACATCTCCGTGGTTTCGCCGCAGATTCCCCGGTTGAGGCAATACGACATGACC
The DNA here is from genome assembly GCF_963668215.1 of uncultured Desulfosarcina sp. Classification (NCBI taxonomy): domain Bacteria; kingdom Pseudomonadati; phylum Thermodesulfobacteriota; class Desulfobacteria; order Desulfobacterales; family Desulfosarcinaceae; genus Desulfosarcina; species uncultured Desulfosarcina sp. The sequence goes on along the minus strand of NZ_OY764191.1, from coordinate 131,607 downwards.
GAAGGGGAGTAGGCCGCCGCCACGATCTGTTTGTAGGTGTCCAGCAGATGCTCGGGTTCGATGTTCAGGGCGCTCTGGTAGACGCCGGCAAAGGAGGCGCCTTCCTGATCTTCGTTCAGGGCGCTGGATCGCACGGCCAGGCGCACCTCCGTCTCATGGCGGGCGGCCAGATCCGCGTAGGCCGTCATGATGGCGCGCTCCAGTTCCGGGGGCAGGGGCGCGGCCTGGATCAGTTTGCGGATATCGGCGCTGACGGTATAGATCTGGTGCGGGCCTTTTTCCTCGGCAACCTGGATCCGCCGGCGGATTTCGGTTTGAAGGTCGTTGTGATCCAGAAACAGGTGGAAGGCCCGGGCCGTGATGACAAAGCCGTCGGGCACCCGGATCTGCAGCCGGTTGGCCATTTCTCCCAGATTGGCCATTTTCATGCCGACCTGATCGGCGTGGCCGATATTCATGTCCGAAAAGGGCAGAATCAGCGGACCCGGCGGTCCGTCCGACCGCCGGGGATTGAGCCGGGTGTCGAGGTCCTGGCGAATGGCATCCAGGCGCGGCGACAGGGCCTTGTATTTCCCCGGCGCCAGTTCATGCAGGTGCTGGACGATCTGGTAAACGCGGGTGTAGGCCCCCATGGTGCGCGACCGGATGAATTTCATGCCGAAGGGATGATCGCCGGCCAGGGCCATTTCCAGGTCGGCCATGATTTCCAGGGCCTGATTGTTGGCATTCAGCAGCAATTTGAAATGGTGGTAACGCGACTGGAATTCGAGCCGCAGAGCCTCGGCATCGCCGGTGTCCACACGGTTTTTATCGGCAGTAAACCGGTCGATGAGTCGTTGCCAGAGGCCCATGGTCGCTCTTGGTTCCTAATTGAAAGGGATATTACAATGATGAAACTCTTGGGGCGAAAGAAGACGGAGGGACGAGGGAAGAGGGAAGCGTGGAGGATGGGCCCTTCAACCGCGGCCCATCCTCCATCGTCCATCTTCTATCCTCCCTCGTCAGCTTAATGTTCCAGCCGCAATCCCCAGCCTTCGAACAGGTTCATGATGCCGAAACCATACCACAGGGTGTAGACCACGTAAAAGATCAATGAAAAAAGGACCACGCCGAAGCGGTCGGAAATATTCTGGCCTTCGATCCCGTAGTAGTTGTAGGCGGTTTCCACGGCCTTGGCTTTTACCGTTTCCGCGATTTTGGCCGCTTTGAATTCCTTTTGCTTTTTCAGGCTGAAATCCATGGCCTTGAGCGCGCTCCACCAGTTGTACAGCGCCGCCTTTTCGGCATAGCCGTACTTGGCGGATACGGCGGCGCCGTCGTTGTCGTACATCAGCTGGGCGTCGTCAAGGCAGTAGCCGAGAATTTTGGCCATGTTGCCGGTTACGGTCAGCTGGTTGCCCTCCTGGCCGACCTGGGCGCCGGCTTTCATGAACAGGGGCACGGTCTGCTGGGCCTGAAGCTCGCTGGCCAGGGTCAGGTTCATCGTCAGGTTCGACTGCTCTAGGGTTTGCACTTCCGTGCGCACCGTATCGATGTAGTAGGCCGATCCCTTGGAGATGGAGTTATACAGGTTGTCGAGATATTCCAATCCGTTGTGCCCATTGAACAGGGGCATGAAGATGGCGACGAGAATAACGACGAACATCGCCATCAGAATCAGGCCGGTGGTGAATTTTTTCTTATTCGGAATCATGCGTGTTCTCCCTCCCCTTTGAGTACCGAGATGTTTTTCAGGAATGTTCCGATCACCCAGACGCCGAAGCCGGCGATCACGATGAAAAAGGCCCACACGCCGATAGTGTCCAGTGTCTTGCCGAGCGCCTTGGAGATGTCGATGACGCCCATTTCACCCAGTTTGGCGGGCAGGGCGAAGAAGCGGTTGACGAAACCGGCTAAAACGGCCATGGCGTAAAAGCCGCGGATGGTGATGCCGGGAACCACCTTGGTGACCATGGCGCCGATCTGGATGCCCAGCAGCGAGCCCAGCAGCATGCCCATGGCCAGGGTGTAGAAGATAAATCCGTAGATGGCATATTGGCTGATGGATGCGTAGCCGGCGGTGAAGACGATCTGGAAGATGTCGGTGCCCACCGTGGTCATGGAGGAGACGCCCAGCATGTAGACGAAGATGGGAAAGGTGAGAAAACCGCCGCCCACGCCCATGATGCCTGCCGCCAGCCCCACCAGGGCGCCGGAGAGCACCAGAAATATCCAGGAAATGCTGCGGCCGCCGGGGGTGAAGTCGAAGTCGAACTTGACCATGGGGGGAATGTTGACCCCCTGCAATTTTTTGGGCAGGCCGCCCAGATCGGCGCCTTCGGCCTTGCCGCCGCCGTGGGCGTCGCCGGTGTCACCCGATTTTCTGGCCTTGAGAAAATCCAGCATGGCGTAGCAGCCCAGAAAACCAAGCATCAGGGCGTAGATGGTGGTGATGAAAGCGTCGGACAGCACCGGGTTGAGTTCATACAGCACCCGGTTGATCACGCCGCCGGCCGTGGCCCCCAAAATGGCGCCGATGAGAAAGACCACGGCCAGCGGAACCGAAACATTGCCCAGCTTGCGGTGGATGATGCTGCCCATGATGGCCTTTGCGAAGATGTGAAACAGGTCCGTTCCCACGGCCAGGATGCCCTTGATGCCGGCGCTCATCAGGGCCGGTGCGATGATGAATCCGCCCCCGGCGCCGATGCAGCCGGTGATCAGGCCGGCACCCAGGCCGATGAGAATGGAGACGATGAAGATGCCGGTAGAGTAAAATGCCGGGCTGTAGGCCTTCTTGCCGCCGAGAATGTCGGGAATGGCGCTGCCCGCCTGGTCGGCGAAGACGAAGCCGCCGAGGATGACCGGTACCAGCAGCAGGAGCAGGAGAAGTACCCGTTTGCGGCTGCCCAGGATATTGGCGGACATCTGGATTTCCCAGCGGGCGTGGGCCTTGGCCCCTGCCATCATGAATTGGCCCCATTGTTTGAAAAAGTTCATATCCTCCCTCGCTTTTCTGTTAAGGTTGATTGGTTAAGAATCCAGAATTCAGAATCCAGGAGTCAGAAGGGTGAAGTGTTGGGAGCGCATTGGTTTTCCTTTAAAAAGGATCGGAGCCGGAGGCGATTCCACGATTCTGAATGCTGACTCCTGACTTCTGAATGCCAATGCTTTCTCCATCCTCTTCCCTTTGCCCACGACTTCTAACCGTTTGCCCCGAGATCGACACTCATCCGATCGATCTTGCCCTCGTGGATGGTCTTTTTCTTGAAGGCGTCTTCGGCTTTGTAGAGCAGTTCATCCATGTCCATGGGTTTCATCAGGTAGTCGAAGGCGCCCATCTGCATGCCTTCGATGGCCACTTCCATGCTGGCATGCCCGGTCAGCATGATTACTTCCACCAGGGGATGGTGTTTTTTGATTTCCCGCAGGGTTTCGATGCCGTCCATGCCGGGCATGCGGACGTCCAGGATCACCACGTCGGCCGTGTTGGCATCCAGCCAGGACAACGCCTTGTCACCGCTCTCGACGCCATGCACATCGACATTGCGCCGCTGCATGCGCTTGAGAAGGGTGTCGCGGAAATCGGATTCGTCGTCTACCAGTAGCAGTTTCATCCGTGTTTCTCCCTTTGGCGGACCGCCTCGTGGATCTTGGCGACCAGTTCCGCCAGTTCGTGGGGCTTGGTGAGATAGTCGAAAGCCCCGTGACGCATTCCCTCGATGGACGCTTTTTTCGAACCGTGGCCGGTGAGCATGATGACCGGCATGTGCGGGTCCATTTTTTTAAAGATTTTCAGAATTTCGATGCCGTCCATGTCTTCGAGCTTGAGATCCAGCACGGCCACATCGAAATCCGACCGCCTGAGGGCCTGAATTCCCTCGGCTCCCGAAAAGGCGCGGGTGACCTGGATGTCCCGCTTGGCCAGCCGCTTGGACAGCACATCGACGAAGCCCTTCTCGTCGTCCACCAGCAGCAGGCGGATGGTCTCGCGGCCACCGTTTTTCGGCCTGTTGGAGGGCATCGCCGGCTCAGTATGCTCGCCTTGCCGTGATCTCCTTGATTCGGGCATTGGTGATCTTCTCCTCGTGCTGACGTTTCTTGGCGGCTGCTTCCGACACCTTTGCGAGCAGGTGATCCATGTCGCATGGCTTCAGCAGGTAATCGAAAGCACCCAGTTTCATCCCCTCGATGGCCGACTCCACGGTGGCATGGCCGGTGAGCATGATCACCTCGACCAGGGGCACCTGCCTTTTGATGGCCTGAAGGGTCTCGACGCCGTCCATGCCGGGCATCTTGACATCCAGGATGACGACTTCCGCCTTGCTGTCATCGGTCAATTTCTTCAGGGCCTCGTCGCCGCTGAAGGCCTGCTCCACTTCAAGGTCCCGTCGTTTCAGGCGCTTGGTCATTGCCTCCACAAAGGGGACTTCGTCGTCTACAAGCATGATCGTTGCGATTGCCATGGGTGTTCTCTCCTTTCGTTGTCTTTGGCCTAGTTGTTCCGGCTGGCAACATCGTTATCTTCTTCGTTTTCAGCATCGCTTTCCTGTGCGATGGGGATGCGGATCTCGAAGGTCGTGCCCACATCCACCGCACTGCTGACTTTAATTTCTCCGCCCATCTTGTGAATGATGCCGTAGCAGATGGACAGGCCCAGGCCGGTGCCGCTGCCCACCGGTTTGGTGGTGAAAAATGGATCGAAAATACGGGCCAGATTGGCCTTGGGAATGCCCGGTCCGTTGTCGGCCACCGCGATGAGGATCTGGTCCGATTCCTGGCGGGCGCTGATATCCAGCTTTCCCCCGGTTTTGTCCATGGCGTCCAGGGCGTTGTTGATCAGGTTGAGAAAGACCTGCTGCAACTCCGAATGGGACGCGGAGATGGCCGGCAGTTTGGGCTCCAGATGGGTGGTCAACTCGACGTTGCTGTATTTGGCCCGCTGGGCGGAAAGGACCACCACCTCTTCGATTAAAGGACCGATCTCGAAGTCTTCGATGCGCGAATCGGTCTTGCGGGCGAAGCTGAGCAGTTTGTGGGTGATCGCCTTGCAGCGTTTGCCCTGGGTGCGGATCTGCTCCAAAGCCCGTTCGAACTCCGCGATGTCTTCCTGGCTTTTAAAGGCGCCGTCTTCCATGAGATCCTGGAGCCAGCCGGCCTCCTCCACCATAATGGCCACCGGATTGTTGATTTCGTGGGCGATGCCGGCGGCCAGTTCGCCCACCGAGGCCAGTTTGCCGGTTTCGATGACCTGCTGGTTCATGATCTCTTTTTCCTGCTCCGAGGACGCCATGCGCCGGACCATTCTGGCGGAGAGCCAGACGGCCATGGCCACGATGGCCACGCCTCCCAGAACCAGGAAGAAAAGCGCGATGAACTGGGCCTTGTGCAGATCGGAGTAAGCATCCCGGCTGGCCTGTTTGTAGACCAGCAGCCAGTCTCCGCCCTTGAGCAGGGCCGATACGTACAGGCTTTTCACACCGTAGCCGTCGGGCCGTTCCTGCATTTCAACGGTTTTGTCACCCCTTTCGAGGGCTTCGAAGTAGTTGTTGTAAATGTCCAGGGTCGGGGTGAAGTCGAAGCTGGGCTGGGTCTGAAATTGCCCTTCGCGGTTGAGGATATAGGCGAAACCGGTTTCGCCGATGCGCACGTTTTCCACCAGCCGGTTGAAAGAGAGAAAATCGATGGTGGTCCGGATGATCCATTTGCGACCCTTCCAGTTCTTGCGCACGGCGATGATAAAGTGGGGCGAACGCCTGAGACCCAGAAACACATCGCTGATAACGTACGGATTGTTGATGGCCTTTTTGAACCAGTCGGCCTCTTCGTAGCGCGCTTTTGCAAGTTTGAACGGTCCGGCGTAGGCCACCTGCTGACCCTGTTCGTCCACCACGCCGAGATCGACGAACACGGTGCCGAAAGCGCTTTGCAGGCGGTTCAGGTGGTCGCTGGCGTCATCCTTTTCGCCGATGGTGTCGAAGTCGATGGCGTCGGCCAGAAAGCGGATGTCCATGACTTTCTCTTCAAGAAAACTGTCGATGTTCTGCTGATGCTTGAGGACCAGCTCCTCCAGATGGGCGCGGATTTTTTCATGGTGGGAGGCGCTGAATTGCCTGAGGATGATCCCCGTGACCAGGACCATGGGCGTAAAGGAGACAAATATGACCAGCAGCACGATGTTGCGTGTGAGAGACCGATAATGAGACGTCAATGGACTTGGATTCTGGGTCATACCCGCTCCTGCCGGTAATGGGTTGAACAAACCTGATCGACGCAAAGCCGCCAACTACTCATCAAATTCGGTGCCAATTGTGCGGAATTTCCTAACTGATTGAAATAAAGGTGAGAAAACGATTTTGAAGAAAAAATCGGGGTGGTGTAAAGAAATCTGACTGTCAGGATTTTTTACAGACTGTAAGGCCTTCGGACAGGCGCAGAAATGCGATGTCCAACATCCGGACCGATATCGCCGGTCGGGCGCGAACCATTATTTTGGCATTAAAAAAGTTTTTTGTCTAATTACAGAAAGAGCGGTTGTCGACGGCATTCATACGATCTCGGCGACGATTGCCGCTGTAGCCCGGTCGATGGTTTCCTCATGGGTACGATGGGTTTGCACACCTGCATTGGACAGCACGTAACCCGGTCCCCTGAGCGAAATATCTTCCTTCATGCCCACATGGTCCACATCCTGGGAAATCAGCCACTCCGCCACCCGGATGCCTTTGGCGGTTTCGACCGAGCGGTGAGGATTTTCCACGATACCCATGCGTTCGACGGATTTGTCTTTCAGCCCGATGCGTACAAACCCGAAGTACGGCGCTTCTCCGAAATGGGCACTGATGCGACCTTGCCTGTCGTAAAGCGGCAAAGCCAGCAGTTCGTGGGTTCGGACCTGAGGCCCGCAGTGGATCATGATCTTTTCCATATGGGGTACCCGATCGCGGACTTTCGTTTCGATCTCCTCACGGATGCGCTGAGCCTCTTCCAGGTTTTTGGTCTTTACGGTGATGACTCCCTGGATAAATCGGAAACGGCCTGCGCTTCTGCCGATGAGCGACTGGATCTCGTCAACCTTCGGATGGCCGTCGATAATCGTGCGTATCCGGTACAGGCTATCGGCGTCAATGGATGCGTCCAACAGCACCCGCATGCCGTCCAGGAGCAATTCCCACCCAGCCTTGACGATGAAAAAAAGGATCGGTACGGCGGCGATCCGATCGATGGAAAGGCCCAGAAAACGAATCGTGACATCGAAATAGCTGACGGTGATGGACGCCAGGACAACCATGGAGGCCAGGACATCCACCTGTCGATGCCGACCCTCGGCGATCAGGGTCGGCGATTCGGTCTTCTTGCCGGCGGCGGTGGCAAACCGGCCAAAAAGAAACGCGGCCACCGTTCCCGCAAAAATTAAAAAAATGGTTGCCGGGGATATGGTTGGGGTACTTTCAGCCGGTTGCAGAATCCTTACCATCATCTCGTAACCGGCGATGAATATGAAGATCGCAATGATTACCGCAGCGACGTTTTCCAGCTTGTACAGGCCCATGGGAAACGACCGGAACTTTTTTCCCGAGAGCAGAATCCCGATAAAAATGGCGAAAGAGGCGACGGCATCCGTTCCCGAGTCGATGGCGCTGGCGGTTATGGCGAGGCTGCCCGAAAGATAGGAAAGGATCGCTTTCATGAGGGCAAGCAACAAATTCAAGCCGAACGACATCCCCGCCACATTGCGAATCTGGCGTTCCTCATCCGATTTTGCCGCGTTGTCGGCCGTTTTGCCCGCCCCCCTTCCTGGCTACTCTTTTTCCTGCTCGAAGACCCGGCTGGGGTAACGGATCAGTTCCTGGATCTTGGCGTTGCGTATCTTGGAGTCATGGTTGGCTTTTTTTTCGAAAGCCTGGGCCATTTTGGTGAGCAGGTCTTCGAATTTCATGGGCTTGAGAAGGTAATCGAAGGCCCCCAGTTTCATGCCTTCGATGCTGGTCTCCACCGACGCGTGGCCGGTGAGCAGCAGCACCTCCACCAGGGGCTGAAGGTGTTTGATCTCCCGCAGCGTCTCGATGCCGTCCATACCGCCGGGCATTTTGATGTCCAGCAGCACCACATCGTAGAGCTTTTCTTTCAGGGCCTGGATGGCCTCCTCGCCGCTGGTAACGCCGACTGCATCCAGTTTGCGTTTGTTGAGCCGTTTGACGATGGTTTCCAGAAAATCGACTTCGTCGTCAACGACCAGAATCCTGAATGTATGCATGGCTCGGTCTCCTTTTTATTTTTACGGATGGTTCCTCAATACCAAATTGGGTTCTCTGATTATGCCTGAATCCCTTTTTTATTATCGAAAGTAAAGCAAATCGATCGGCTTTCGTCAAAAAGGGGTTTTACTTTTTTTCCGGCAGCACCAGGGGCAGCGATACCGTGAAGGTGGTTCCCTTGCCCAGGGTGCTGTCAACGGCGATGCGGCCGCCCAGTTTTTCGATGATGTTGTAGCTGATGGACAGTCCCAGTCCGGTTCCCTTGCCGTTGGGTTTGGTGGTGTAAAAGGGGTCGAAGATCTTCTTCTGCACGGCTTCGGAAATGCCGGGACCGTCGTCTTGAATGAGGACCCGGATCCATCCCTTGTCCAGCTGCGTGCGAACGTCGATGCTGCCGTCCTTGCCGATGGCGTCGATCGCGTTGTTGATCAGGTTCATGAAAACCTGCTGGAGCTGGGACTGGTCGCTGGCGATGACCGGCAGGCGGTCGGCGAAGCTTTTGTGGATCTCGATGTCGTTGATGCTGGCATGGTTGGCCAGGATATCGATGGTCTGGTCCAGCACCTGGTTGACTTCCACATCGTCCAGCCGCGGTTCCATGCGGCGGGCGAACCCCAGCATGCGGTGGGTGATTTTCCTGGCCCGGTCCACATGGTCTTCGATCTTGGCGATGGAGGCGGCGAATTCCTTGTAATTGTCACTGTCCTTAAACTCCTCTTCAGCCAGCAGATCCTCCATCCAGCCTGCCTTTTCGCCGATGACGGCCAACGGGTTGTTGATCTCGTGGGCAATGCCCGCGGCCATCTTTCCCAAAGCCGCCAGCTTGTCCTGCTGGATCAACTGGGCGTTGAGTTCGTTCATTTCACTATCGGTCTGTTCCAGGTGGTTGACCAGGGTGTGGGAGATCAGGACGATGGCGAACAGAATCACCAGGCAGCCGGTGGCGATGATCAGAATCTCCGTATTGCGGATGCCGGATAGCCAGCCGTGCCGCTGGCCGGCGATCTGGCTGATGACCAGCATCCATTCGCTGTCCTTGAGCCAGGCGCCGCCGATGAAGCGGATATCGCCGCCCTCTTCTCTTTTTTCAACGACGGTGGTGCCTTCTCCGAATTGCTGGGTATCGATGTCGGACTGCGCCAGAATCGCCCCTTCGAAGCGCGGGCGGGTCTGGAACACACCCTGCCGGTTGACGATATAGGCGTCGCCGCTGGTGCCCACCTGGGCGCTTCGCACCAGGCGGTTGAAGATCTCCGAATCGATGGTGGCCCGCAGGATCCAGCAATTGTTGTCACAGGCCCCCTTGACGGCGATAATGATGTGGGGCACCTGGCGGTACCCCATGAATACGTCGCTGATGAACTTTCCGCGGCGCAGTACCTGGTCGAACCACGGCTGCTGATAGTAGTTCAGGCCTTTGAGGTTATAGGGGCCGCAATAGGCCAGTTGATTGCCCTGATTGTCGATGACGCCCAGGTCCACCAGGCCGAGCCCCTCGGCCCGCTGGTTGATTTTCCAGAACAGGCGGGTAAGGTTCTCCTGATTGCTCAGATCCTCGAAAGACTGCGTCTCGACCATCATGGCCAGGATGGTGGTGCGCTCCTTTAAAAATACATCCACCGCATGGCTCTGGGAACGGGCCATGTGATGGATCTGGTCGTCGATGCGTTCCTTGTAGAGCTTGCCGAACTGGTAGTAGATCGCCGTTCCCAGAAGAACCAGCGGGCCGACGGAAAGCACCAGCGTAATGCTGATCAGTTTGATCCGAAGGTTTTTATAAAGACTTCGTTTCATGGGAATGGCTCCCTACCAGGCCAGAAACCGCCAATATCCCAGCACCGCCCAGAACCAGAGCACGATCCAGGCCAGGATGGTGACCGGCAGGCCGTATTTGACGAAATCCATGACGTCGAGCAGCCGTTCGCCGGTTTCCGGATCCCTGCCCATGCCGAAACAGATGGCGTTGTTGGGGGTGCCGACCACCAGGAAGTTGGCGAAAGACGAGGAAAACGAGGTGATCAGCCCCACCTTCCAGACACTCACATTGGCCAGGGTGGCCATGGGCAGCACAATGGGTCCCAGTGCCGCCACCGTGGCGCCGTCGCTCATGAAATTGGTCATGGTGCCGGTGAGCAGGCTCACGCCGATCACCAGGCCGTCGCCTTTGGTGAGAACCTCCGGAAGCAGATTGACGAAGGTCTGGGCCAGCCACAGGGCCCCGCCGGAAAACTTGAGGGCTACGCCCATGGCGCAGGCAGCCGCGTAAAGGCCCACCACGTCGAAGGCGACACCGTTTTGCACATCTTCCCAGTTGATGATTTTGAACAGGAACATGGCCATCACCGCGTACAAGGTCGGGCCGCCCAGTCCGGCATGTTCGCCGATGATGATCCAGGCCGCGACCAGCAGGACCAGAATCACGGCCATGATGGCCTCGCGGCCGCCGAATTTGGGCATGTTTTCCACTTCGGCCTTGACCACTTCGCTGGGATTGACGCCCTTGACCACGAATTTGGGTTTGAGCCGCAGGTACATATACAGGCCAATGACCCAGGACATCACCGGCACGAAGGGAACGCCGATTTTCATCCACTCCAGAAAGGTGATCGGCATGCCGTAGTCGGCCAGATACCCCACCATGATGGCGTTGCGGCCGCCGGCCGCCGGCGAACCGGGACCACCGTGGTTGGCGGCGAAGCAGACCCCCAGCAGCAAAAAGATTGCCAGGGCGCGGTCCTTTTTCACGCCGTACATTTTGCAGGTTACCTTGTAGACGCCCATGAGCACGGGAATCAGCAGGGCCACCAGGGCGTGTTCGGAAAGAAAGCCGGCCGACAGGGCCAGCATGGGCAGAAAGAGGAAGGCAAAGGATTTGGCGCTTTTGATGCGGCTGAGCAGAATCAGACCGATGCGCTTGTCCAGGCCTGTTTTGGCCACCCCCACGGCCACGGCCAGGATGCCGAAAATGAAAAAGACGGCATCTTTCATGTAGGCCCGGCTGATTTCATTGATGGGCAAAATGGCGAACAGATAGAGCATGACGCCCACCAGAATGTCGGTGGCCCCCAGGGGCAGGGCCTCGGTTCCCCACAGGAACGCGGCCAGAAAGAGGATGCAGACGGTCAGTTTGGCCATCTGCGCCACCTGGTAATGGGTGAGCAGGGGTTTTGCTTTCCCGTGGCCGGACGCGGCGCTTTTCTCGGCACCTTCCTGCTGCTGGTGAAAGGCTTCCGGACGCAGCTTTTTGTTGACCGCATCCGTGATGGTTTTCGCCCCGGAGGGCAGCGCGTATCCGGCCGGACTGATGGTCTGTACCATGTCCAGCATGCCCTGGGTGGGCGGCAGCATAACGAAAAAGGTAAACACCAGGGCTCCCAGAATAAAGAAAATGGGTTTGTAGCCCGGCCTGTTTTTCCACGACCATGTACGGTCTTCGGCGCCATCCGCCAGCAATGGGTCGTAACCAGGGTCCACTGCGGTTTGATGTGACATGCTTCCTCCTTGATCCTGCCCCCACCCTGAGTCCTCACGGTGGGGTTCCGTGTTTATCGCCTGTGTCGTGACCGATGACGGTCTCCATTCATACCGGTCTCCATTCCTTGAGCAATGGGCATGCCATGGGTCGAAGGGAATTGATAACTTTATAACCTATTGATTAATAAAGATATAAGTTGTGTTGGGATGGCGGGTGAACGGTCGCGGCCGGGGACGTCTGTCAGTCCGTTTTACAGGTTGTAAAGTGCGGACGGGAAAGACGAGGGGCGAGGGATGAGGGACGATGGACGAGGGATGCGGGGTGAGGGATGCGGGACGAGGGGAGCGGGGAGCGGGGAGCGGGAATGCCCGGAAACGGCCAGAGTGAGAAAGATGCCGTTTCCGGGCGGCGGCCCTTTTCAGGGCAGAATGCGTTCGAACTGGAAAAACAGGTCCTGTTCCCGGAGAACGCCGACCAGTTCGCCGTCCTGCTCGACAAGCAGGCGGCGGCAGCGATCGTTCACGATCCTGTAAGCGGCCTCCATGAGATTGGCCCGGGCATCGATGGTCGGAGGCGCAGGAGACATCAGATCGCTCACCGGGGTGGATGCCAGATGCTGCGTTTCGCGGGTGAACATGCCGGTCCAGAACATGGGCGAGTATTGCAGGCTGTCGGCCGTGGAGGGCTTGGGCGCCGTCAGATAGGCGGGCAGAATTGCCTCCAGAAGATCGACGATGGTCAGGATGCCCTTGATCTTTCCCTGGGTGTTGAACACCAGCAGGCTGCGGTGGCCGGTCTCCAGTATCCGGCTGGTGCGGACATGGGGAGAAAAGGAGGCTTTCAGGGCTGCGATCCCCTCGGCCACGCTCTGGTTTTCCGTGATGGTGGTGTATTCGCCCAGGGGAATCATCACATCGCCTACCATGGGCTCGGCCGGTTCACCGCCGGCTGTCTTTTGCGTCTTGCCCGCATCCGCGATCCGCGCTGCCAGGATATCGATATCGCAGGGTTTGGACAGGTAGTCGAAGGCGCCCTGGGTGAGGGACTGCCTGGCGTTGTCGTCGGCGCCGTGGCCGGTGAGCATGATCACCGGAAGACCGGGGATCTGCTTTTGCATCTCTTCCAGGGTTTCGTTGCCGTCCATATCGGGCATGCGAACGTCCAGCACGACGACATCCGGCTGCTCGTTCAACTGGTCCAGGGCTTCGCGGCCGTTTCCGGCCATAATGACTTCAAATCCTCTTTTCTTGAGAAGCTTCCGGGTGGTTTCCCGGAACTGCGCTTCGTCGTCAACCATCAATACTTTTATTTTTTTTGTCATCTTGCCTGTCTCCTTTAAGGCGGTTTCGTAAGCGACGGTCATTTCGGGCGGCAGCGGGGTCGGTCGATCCTCTCCAGAAGGGCTGCCTTTTTCAAGCAGGCTGAACCGGCCCATGGGCAACCATGGGCAGCAGTGCATAGACCAGGAGCACCATCGCGGCAAAGGTGAACAGCATGGTGATGGCGGCCCTGGTTTTGGACATTCCCAACCCGTTGACCATGCCGGTTCCGATCAGCCACCATTTCCACGGTTCGGTGATAAAAAAGGCCGAGGGAACCCATGCGATGAGCAGCACCGCACCCGAACTGAGCGAGAATATGGAAAACAGCTGCCCGAAGGCGTAGCGGCGAGGCGCCGTTGTCGCAATGGCCAGGTAGCAGGCGGCGCTTCCCAATATCGCCATGCCGACGGCGTTGGCGAACAGGATCATGCCGGCGGTCAAGGATGCACTCTCCGGTTTGAGCAGCGACCCTGTGGCGGCAAAGAAAACGCTCGATATCGTCAAGACGATCAGGGACTGGACCGCCGTGACCTCCTGGAACCGGGTCGCGAAAAACCGGCTCGGCCGTGTCATCAGGGCGGTCAGGGTGTCGAAATAAAATACGGGCCTGCGCGGATTCATTGGATCACTCCTGTTTTATAAAGAATGCCGGCGACCAGCATGATCATCGTGAGGACGAAGTAAAACCGTCGTTCCGCCTCACGCGTGAACCAGAGCCGTCCATCCCTTCTCATCAGCAGCGGCCGTTTTTCCATGGTGATCTCGTCTTTGCCGTACATGGATCGTTTCCTTTCGTTTTAGAATCCCGGAAGACCGCCGAATCCCCTGAAGACCCAGTAAACGCCGGTCAACAGCAAGAGGACGATGTTGGCGATGAACCACATGGGCAGACCCACCCGCAGGTAATCCTTGGGCTCCAGGTAGCCGCTGGCGTAAACGATGGCATTGGGCGGCGTGCCGATAATCAGGCAGTAGGCAAAGGACGACGCCGCGGCGGTGCCCATGGCCATGAAGGGCAGAAAGGTGGTGCCCGGATGGACCAGGCCGGCCATGTTCAGGGCGATCGGGCCCACGGCGGCGGCGGCCGGGCCATCGGCCATGAGGTTGGTCAAGATGGCGGTCAGGCCGTTGCTGGCGGCCATGAGCGGCAGCCCGGCATCCATGCCCAACGGGGCCAGGGCGTCGATGGCGGTCCGGGCCAGCCAGTAGGCGGCGCCGGTGTCGTCCAGGGTGCGGCCGAAGATGATGGCGCCGGCATAGAGCCAGACCACGCCCCAGTCCACCTTCTCCTGGTAATCGCGCCAGTTGACCACCCCTGCGAGAAGATAGGCCACCGCGCCCGCCACGGCAATCACGCCGATGCCCAGACGCACCGGATAGATGCCCATGTTGTAGAACTCTTTTTCGGTGAACCAGCCGAACACCATGACCAGGAAGATGATCAAAGCGATGATCTGCTTGCGGTTCCATCCGCCCATGCGGCTGATTTCGTTCTGCAGGTGGTTCATGGCCGGTTCCAGCGAGGTGATGGTGGGCTTGAAACGCCAGTTGACCATCAGCCAGGTCACCGGGATCATCATGACGAGGAAGGGAAAGCAATAGGTGATCCACTGGAAGTAGCCGATATCCATGCCGAACATGTCCGCCAGGTAGGTCATCATGATGACGTTGCGGGCACCGCCCGAGGGGGCGCCGGGGCCGCCGACGTTGCAGGCCATGGCAATGGCGATCATCAGCATTTTGCCCAGTTCGGGGTCCTCGGGAACCTCCTTGGTCAGGCTGTTCTGGTAGAGCAGCATGCCGATGGGCAGAAACATGGCCGCCAAGGCGTGGTCGGAAATAAAGGCCGCCAGGGGCGTGATGATAACAAAAAAGATCAGGGTGATCCAGCGCACATTGGGCACGGCCAGCTTCTTGAACATCATCAGGCAGACGCGCTTGTCCACGCCGGTCTTGACAAAGGCGGCGGCGAACATCAGGCTGCCCATGATGAACCAGCAGGCGTCGTCCCAGTAGAGCATGGCCACCTCCTTGCGGCTGACCACGCCGGTGAAGACCAGGATCAGACCGATGCAGAAGGCCACGCCGGGCAGCGGGATGCACTCGGTGAGAAAACAGAGCACCACGAAGGCTCCCATGGCAATGGACACCTTGATGAACCAGGCCCCCTTGTTGGCATCGGCCAGGTCCTTGCCGGAAAGGTCTTCATATTTCAGCCCGTCTTTGCGCAGCGTCATGGAGGACTGCATCAGGGCGAGGTAGCTCTCGTCGGTGGTCTGGTTCTCGATATAGGCATGGGCCTTTTCGAAGTTGCTTTTTTCAGCCTTGATCTTGTTCTGTTTGCACCACTTCATGTCCCGTTTGAGGTAGCGGCCGCGGGTCAAAGCGCCCATGTTCATGTTTTTTTCCATGATCTGGGCGGTAAGCAACTGCCACTGCTGGGCATCGGATGCCGCTGTCGAGAACAACTCCTGGGTGACGTGCTCGATCACCACCTTGGGGCCGATGCGGTACTCGGTGCCCACATCCTTCATGCCGTAGGGGGTGGGCATCAACAGAAGCACAAAGAAAAGCACGACCGGAATGCTGAACATCTTCCAGTCCACATATTTGTCGTAGCCGGTAACTTTTTTTTCTTTTTTCGCCATTTCAACAACCCTTAATGGTTTGAAGTCCTCCCGCCGGATCGATGATCGGACACGGGACCGGATGTCGTCTTGTAAAAATCAAGCCCTCTCAATGATCTCCCTGGGGGATTTCATCAGGTTGCGCATGCGGGCGACGCGGATTCTTTCCTCGACATCCGTCCGCCGCTTGAAGGCATCGGTCGCTTTGGCCACGATTTCCTCCAGGTCCGCCGGCTTCATCAGGTAGTCCACGGCCCCGGACTTCATGCCTTCCACGGCCGAATCCACCGTGGCATGACCGGTCAGCATGATGACTTCCACCATGGGGAACTGCCGCTTGATTTCACGCAAGGTGGCAACGCCGTCCATGCCGGGCATCTTGACGTCAAGAATCACGACATGCACCCGGTTGGTGCGCAGAAGCTCCAACCCTTCGGCGCCGCTGGTCGCGGTCAGCACGTCGTAACCCTTTTTTTCCAGAAGTTTGCGGGTGGTCGCGAGAAACCGTTCTTCGTCGTCCACCAACATCATCTTCATTTTTTCCATCATGATCCTCCTATGGTATTTATGTTCTTAAAACATTCGGGCCTTTACGATGAAAGCGCCATTTATTCCTCGATTACCGGCAGGATGATGGAAAACTCGGTGCCCTGGTCCACGGTGCTGGACACCTCCATCTTGCCGCCCATCTGGCGAATGATGCCGTAGCATACGGACAGGCCGAGACCGGTACCCTGGCCCACCGGTTTGGTCGTAAAAAAGGGTGCAAATACTTTTTTGATGTTTTCCGGGGCGATGCCGGTGCCGTTGTCGCCGATTTCGATCAGGGCCGTGCCGTTGGTTTCGGCGGACACGCGCACCGTAATCGATCCCCCTTCGGTCCCATGCCGCTGTACCACGGCGTCCATGGCGTTATTGAGAAGATTGAGCAGCACCTGCTGAAGGCGTGCGGCATCGGCAAGAACGGTGACCGGGGTGTCCGGCAGATCGCGCTGCAGCCGGATGCCGTGGACCTCGGCTTTTTTCCGGATCATATGAACGATTTCCGGAACGGTGGCCGTCAGGTCCATGGGGGCCGGCTTGGATTCGCTCTGGCGGCCGAATTTCAATATGGAGGCCGTAATGCGGGAGCAGCGTTCGATCTGGGTCTTGATCTGATCGATGCTGTCGTTCATCTCTTCCACCGAGGCATCGTTTTCGTATGCACCCGCTGCGGTCATTTCCGACTGGAGTTCCCGGATCAGCGATAGCTCGGCACTCATGATCTGGAGCGGGTTGTTGATCTCGTGGGCGAAGCCGGCCGCCATCTCGCCGAGTTCCGCCAGGCGCGAGGCGCCGATCAACTGCTGGTTCAACAATTCCTTTTCCGAGTCGGTGCGCTCCATTCTTCGCACGATGGCCCCGGTCAGGGCAAAGGCGGCGATCACAATGCAGCAGCCGCCGACCAGAAAGATGAACAGGATCGGCATCTGGGCCGAACGAAGCGCCCGGAACGCATCGGTCTCCTCTTGGCGGACAACCAGCAGCCAGTTGTGGTCGTTCAGCCACGTGGTGGCATAGAGAAAGGCCTCTTTTCCCGGTTCACGATGAATGAACGTATGGATGGATATATTTTCCGGCACGGGGGGCAGCGTTTCACCGGGGGTTTCCATCAGGTTGCCGCCGCTGCGCCGGTCGGTTTGCAGCACGCCCTGGCGGTTCAACAGGTACGCCTCGCCGGTTTTGCCGATGCGGATCTGGCGGACCAGGGTATTGAAGCGCTGGGAATCCACGGTGGCCCGGATCACCCAGGTCCGGCCGTTTTCCTGTTTGGAAACGGCGATGACAAAATGGGGGATGTTGCGGTAGCCCAAAAAGACGTCGCTGATAAACACCCCGTTTTCGATGGTTTTCTTAAACCACAGGGTGTCGGCGTACACCTTGCCGGAAAGGTCGTAGGGACCGTGGTAGGCGCGGTGGACGCCCGCGTCGTCGAAAATCCCCAGGTCCATGAACGCGCTGGATGTCCGCTGCAGGTGGCCGAAAACCGACGACAGGGCCTGCGGGGCGATCAGTTCGGAGAAGGGAACGGTGCGCACGATCAGTTCGAGGTCGTTTTTGCGCTCCTGCAGGAACGATTCGATCATCTGGCGGTGGTCATCGGCGATGCGTTCCATGGCGGCTATGGTGCTGTTGTGGATCGAACGCGAAAAAGAGTGGTTGCCGACGCCCAGGGCCAGAAGGAAGGGAATCAGCGGCAAAATGATCATGTTGGCCAGGACAAAGCGCCTGACGGTGCTGTAGGTCGATTTCTCCATTGCCATCGCCTCGCTTTCGGAAAATTCATGCTTGAGTAGAGCAATGTGGATGCCAAGCTTTTAAATGGTGGGGAACTTCATGAAAAAGCTCGAAAAACAGGAAGGTGAGCGCGTTGCCGGCGGTCGGCCGGCGGCGGTAGGTTGTCCGTATATTTTACAGCATGTAAAAAGGCGCTAAAGCATCCGACGGATGGTTTCCTTGAGGACCTCGACGCTTTGGCCATTTTTTTCGATGTGAACCGCATTGGTTCCGTCAAAGCCGGAAAGGTCCCTGGTTCCGCGGATGCAATGCAGGACGACCGGGATTTGCGGAACGCGATCAATGATTTTGTGGGCCAGTTCGACGGCATCCATATAGGGAAAGTCCGGATCCAGGATCAGCAGGTCGATGCGATTGTCGCTGTAGATCACTTTCAGCAGATCCCTGGCGTTGTTCACCGAGCGGACCCGGTGGCCGTTGGCGGCAAGTTCGCGTCTGAGAAACTCCCGGATGCGGGGATTTCGATCGGCGATAAGGATTTTGTTTGTGGGTCCCATGGCCATGGTTTCGTTTCGTTCGTAAACGTTCGGTTGCCCGCAATTCCCGCCGCTGGCGGCGGGAATTGCGGAAGTTGCGCAACGGTGCATTGCCGGTTATTCGACCGTTGTGTTGACCGTGTCCGTAACGCCGCTGGACACCACCATGCCGTTTTCAACGATAAAGAAGCGGAAACCAAAAGCGGCATCCGTAGGGATCTGGAGCCGATAGATGCGTTTTTCCAATCCCTTTTCCGATTTCCGGATGAACACCGGCTTGCCCCATACGGATTCCACCGCTTCGAGCGTCATCGGATGAGCGGCGTAATAACGGTGGCTGAGTTCGTTGATTTCAATATCGTGGAAGGCCGGCTCCGCCTCCATGCCGCAGCTTTCTTCCGGGGCCAGATAGCTGGCGACGACCTGATCATCCTTGACGACGAATTTGCGGTACCTGAAATCCGCGTAAGGGGCATCGATGGCGTAGACGCGGTACTGGTTCCCGTCCTTGGCGTCCTGGACGCAGACCGGGGCGCCCCAGGTATGGTCCAGGTGGGCGACGGTGGTGGGATGGCGGGCGTAAAAAGCCTTGCTCAGGTCGCTGGGCGCAAAGGCGACGGTGTCAGGGGCCTTTTCGTGGGCCGCCACCGGGCCGGTATCGGTAATGCCGCTGGCCAGGACCTTGCCGTTTTTAATCAGGAAATAGCGGTACTGAAGATCCGTGTAGGGCGATTGAATGGCGTAGGTGCGCTTTTCGACGCCGTTGTCCAGGGTGACGACATTCACCGGCTGGCCCCACACCCGTTCGACGGAGTCCAGTGTCCTGGGGTGGTGTGTGTAAAACGACCGGCTCAACGAATCCGAGCAACCGAACAGTACAAACAAAAGACAACTTCCCATGACGATTCCCGCTACGATCTGTTTTTTCTTCATTTCGTGTCCTCATCGTTAAGGGTGATTGATAACCGGAGCAAGACGACAAAAAACGTCAGGTTCCCGGTCGCGACATGTCCAGGGTCAAGTCGAATTCACCGGCCTGCTCTGCGCGTTTGATGGTAAATCCCAGCTTCTTCCCCAGGGCCAGCATGTGCCGGTTTTCGGCCAGCACCGTCCCCCATATTTTGCCGAAGCCGCGTTCTTCGGCGATTTTCAGACAGTTGCGCAGCAGGTGGGCGCCGATCCCCCGGCCCTGCCAGGTATCGCCCACCAGAACGGCAAATTCGGCATCCTTTAAGTTGTGCTGCAGCATCACGCGGGCGGCGCCCAGCATCTTCTCCGACGAAGCCGATTCCAGAATGGCCACCATGGCGATTTCGCGGTCGTAGTCGATCTGCGTGAAACGGGCCAGCATGGCGTGGGACAGCTGTTTCATGGGAGAAAAAAAACGGTAGTAAACGCTTTGGGGCGAAAGGGTGTCGAACAACTGTGCCAGCAGCGGCGCGTCCTCGGGACGGATGGGCCGAATCCACAGATCGCCGACCTCGGGCAGATGCAGCCGGGATTCGTATTGCGACGGATAGGGGCTGATGCACAGGTGCAAAGGGGCTGCGCAAAGGGCCTGTTCCAGCACCACGCGGGCATCCAGTGCCACCGGGTCGCCACCCCGAATGGCCAGAGGATGGATATCCAGTTCGGCGATCTGGGGAAAATCGGTCACCAGTTGGGCCAGTCGGATGAGAATTCCCTCCAGCTTTTCCCGGTCGGCCGGGGGCTGGTCGCAATAGCCCTCCATCAGCCGGTTGGCGCCGGCGGCTTCCATGAGCCGTGATGCCAGCAGGCGGTTGAGCGGCGGCAGGGCGATGGCGCGGCCGCCGTTCCGGTCGCCCAGAACGCCGCCCAAGCCGAAAAGGATCACCGGACCGAATCCCGGATGTTTCCTGGCGCCGACGGCCAGAACGGCTTCGTCGGCCGATGCCGCCGCAGCGGTCGGGGCTACCGAAATGCCATAGGCTTCGAGAAGGGCTTTGGATTGCGTTTTGTCGAGCGGTTCCGGCGCAGCGGCCAGCCCCGTGTCGATCACCCGTCCGGCCGCTGCACGATCCACGATGATCCGCCGGGACAGGCGCGCCGGCGTCTGCTGCAGCATCTCGATTCCGCGGGAATGGCGGTGCAGGTTCATGAAGGCCCGCATGGCCCGCTCCGGCGTGTCGAAGGTGGGCAGGCCGGCATGATTGAGGATTTGTCTGCCCGCCTGGACATCGGTGCCGCCCATCCAGCAGGCGATCAGCGGCAGGGTGGTTCGGTCGAGCCGCTCGACCAGTGTCCGGGCAACGGCTTGGGCATCTGTCAGCATCTGGGGGGCCAGCATGATCAACAGGGCCTGGATGCCTTTGGCCCGGGCAAGGACCGCTGCGGCCTCGGCGTACCGCTCGGGGGTGGCGTCGGCCATAATGTTTACCGGGTTGCCGCGGGTCCAGCGGTCGCAAAGGACCGCGTCCAGGTCTTCAAGGGTTTCCGAGGGCAATACCGCCGGCAGCATGCCGGTATCGGCGAGGGCGTCCACCGCCATGACGCCCGGACCGGCGGAATTGGTCAGAATCGCCAGCCCCGGCCCGCGATAGCGGCCTTTACGGGAGAGGATCTGTGCCGTGTCAAAGAGTTCTTCGAAGGTTTTCACCCGCACGATGCCGGCCCGCTGGAAGGCGGCATCGAAGATGGCATCTTCTTCTGCCAGGGTGCCGGTAAAAGATGCCGCCGGAAGCGCCCGGCCGTTGGTTCTGCCCGCCTTGAGGGCGATGATGGGCTTG
This sequence comes from uncultured Desulfosarcina sp., assembly GCF_963668215.1. NCBI lineage: Bacteria > Pseudomonadati > Thermodesulfobacteriota > Desulfobacteria > Desulfobacterales > Desulfosarcinaceae > Desulfosarcina > uncultured Desulfosarcina sp. Next base: position 110,386 of record NZ_OY764191.1, on the reverse strand, counting down.
ATCCGGCTTACCGCCCGGGCCGCACTCATGAAATTGCGATGGCCGGTCAGGGTTTCCATGTGCATGAGGATGCTGGATACCCCGGATTCGGCGCCGAGGTAGTCGATGATGTCCCCGAAATTGACATCCAGCATGGATCCCAGGCCGACAAAGTGGCTGAATCCGATCTTCTCTTTTTTTGAATAATCCATGATGGCCGCACAGATGCCGCGGCTTTGGGAGACAAAGGCCAGCTTCCCCAAAAGAGGCGTGCCCGGGGCCAGGCTGGCGTTGAGTCCGGATGCAGCGCACATGATGCCCAGCCCGTGAGGACCGATGATTCTCACATTGCCGTCCGCAGCCGTTTTCAGAATTTCCGTCTCCCATTGACGGCCGGCCGGATCGCTCGGTCGGCCGCCGTTCGAAACGATAACCGCTCCGTGAACGCCGATCCTGGCGCAATCGGCGATAACGGCCGGCACCGTATTCATGGGACCGGCCACCACGACCAGATCCACCGGTGTTTCGATATGCTGCAGATCGGCATAGGTGCGTTGCCCCATGATCGACGATTGTCCGGCGTTGACCGCAAAAATCGGTCCGTTGAACCCCGACGTGCTCAGGTTGTGCATCACGGCCTTGCCCAGGGAACCCGGCTGTTCCGAAGCCCCCGTGACGGCGATGGCTTTGGGGTGAAACAGGCTGTCGATGCGGTCAATGCTCATCGATTTAGGTTACGATCCAGACGGTATCCAGCCGTCCGGCATGGACGACCTTGTTGCTCACGCGGCCCATGAAGAAATCCTTGACCCGGGACAGTCCGCGGCGGCCCACCACGATGGTGCCCCAGTGCCCCTTTTCCGCATGGGTGACGATGGCTCCGGCGCGGCTGATGGCCCCGGAGACGGCCTTGGTGGAAATGTTCTCTTCCGGAAAACCGGCTGCCGTCAGGATGCCGATGGCCTCCTTGAAAATGTGGTCGGTGGAAAGGCCCTGGCCGTTGAGCGAGATCCCGTCCGAACCGCCGCGCACGACAACCATCAGCCGTATCTGGTAATCCTTCATGCGGCCGACCGTTTCGGCCACGAAGCGGACCGCACGGGTGGCGCAGGGGGAGCCGTCCACGGCGAGCAGGATTTTGTCATTGACCGGCCTTTTCCCGGCGACCAGAATGGGAATGAAGTTGAGCTTTTCCATCAGCTTGTTGGTGACACTGCCCACGACGACATTTTTCAGGGCGGTGGCCCCCCGGCGCCGGATCAGCACGGCATCGTAGCCTTTCTGGGCCTCGGCGATGATGTCCCGGGCGATTCCTTTTTTGCGGTCACGGATCTTGATGCTCAGCGCCGTATCGGCGTGCCCGCCTTCGATCAGCATCTGACGGGCCTTTTCCATATATTCGCGAATCGCTTTTTTCTGATTGGCTTCCCAACTGCGCACCTGGCGAACGATCTTTACGCTTTTGGGCTCCTTTTCCAGATCGTAATAGGCCTCCGGGATCGCGTTGAACACATGCAGAAGAACAATTCTCATGCCTTTGAGGGCCTGTTCCTCACAGGCATAGCTTACGGTCTGCAGGGAACGTTCGGAACCGTCCAGGGATAGCAACAAGCGTTTGGATTTGTGGGGCATCGATTTCCTCCTTTAATAAATTGACGCTTTCTCTCAATGATTGTCGAACAGAACGCGTTTGTTTTCCCGGTGATCGACCATGTAGCGCAGCTTGGCCTTTTCTTTCATGATGGCGATCAACTCGTCGATGCGATCGCGGGAAACGTTGGTAAACCTCAGGTAGACGTTGCGGTATCCATCCGGCGCCCGTTCGTAAGTGGAGAGGATGCTGGCCATGCGGCCGCCGAATTGACGGATGACGCTGACGATTTCCATGATCGAGCCGGGCGTGTCCTCCAGAACCAGGGCCAGGTGAAAGCCCCGCTTCTTCAGGCCGGTGATGTACAAGGTGGCCTTGAACAGGTCCGTCTGGGTGATGATTCCGCACAGCCGGCCTTCGTCGTCCACCACGGGAGCGCCTGAAATCTTGTGGGTCAGCAGGGTGTCGGCGGCCTCTTCGACGGTCCAGTCCAGGTGCACCGTAACCACCTCGCGCGTCATGATGTCGGCCACTTTGATCTTGGATATGAGATAGAGCAGCTCATGAACATCCAGGCTGGTGGCATCCGATGCGGAGGCCCGCTTCAGGTCGCGGTCACTGACGACGCCCTTGAGTTTTTGCTTTTCGTCCACCACCGGGAGCAGACGGATATGCTTTTCCTTCATCACGGCGATGGCTTTTTGCATGGAGTCCTGCGGACTGATGTGAATCACCGGTTGGCTCATCCAATATCTTACCAGCATGTTGTCTCTCCTTTTCTTCGTCTGCCGCGAACCGCCTGCAGACGGGAATCGATGTCCTTTGCGATCGCTCTACGGCAGTACGTTGAATGCCGCCGGGATCGTCAGCAGCGGGATGGGTGAACGGCGGTAGAGCTTACGCGCCTGCGATCCGACCAGCGCATCGGCCAGGTTGCCGCGGCCTTTGGTCCCCACGACCATCAACTGCGCTTTTTCCGTTTCCACGGTTGCCAGCAGTTCGCGGTAGGGAATGCCGGTGCGGATAAGGGTCCGGCAGTTGACGCCCTCGGGGCAGTTCGCTGCGATCAGGTCGTCCACCTGGGCGGCGCGGGTTTTTTCCTGGTCCTCCAGATAATCTGGAAAAGAAAAACTTTCATAGCCGATCATGACGCGGTGGACCATATCCAGGTCACGCTGATTGATCACGTTGACCACCACCAGCTCCGCATCGATTTGCAGGGCCAGCCACCCGCTGTAGCGCACAATTCCGACGGAAAACTCGGATAAATCCACGGCTGCAACGATTTTGCGAGGTTGTGTCATAGCAGGCTCCTTTCTCCGGTTGGTAGATTTTTTAAAAAATTCGCGTTACCAACCAATGAGCAATGGGCATGCCATTTTCGGGGCGGTTTATGGGTTATTGAAAACACTATGTAAACAGAAGGTTATGTCAGATTCAACAGGCTTCGGGAAAACGGAGGATCCGGGTGGATGTCGGGCTTTTTATCAGACTGTAAAAGGAGCGGTAGCCAAAAGAGAAATGTGAGCTGTAGCAGCGATGCTGGATGCACAAGTACGGAAAGTGTTCTCAATAAATTGCCAAAGAGCATCCAGCCAGAGGTCGAAGCGAAACATCACGAGAACTGGAATGGAACAACAAGGATCATTCCGGAATCATTTAAGATAACTCGGAAAAAAAGTACGGTCAAGTATCACTTCGAAAAAAGCGGATCTACGTCGATCGCCAAGGTCGCTTCGTTTTTCGAGCCCGTATCACCGTTCACTGTTCACTGTTCACCGTTCACAGATCACAGATCACTGTTCACACCGTCCGATGGATCCGTGGCCGCATTTCTTGCCGTTGGTCCAGACGGCGCCGGTCAGGTAGGCTTCGTCAAAGCGTGCGCCCTTCAGCCGGGCACCGATGAGATTGGCTTTCTCCAGGTTGGCGCCGGTCAGGTCGGCGCCGGTCAGGTCGGCCATTTTGAGATTGGCTTCGGCCAGGTCGGCTCCGGACAGCCTGGCGCCGTTCAGTCTGGCCCCGTGGAACACGGCCTGCCGCAGATCCGCTTTCTCCAGGCAGGCGTGTTCAAGAACGGCTCCGGTCATCAGGCTTTTTCTCAGGTACGCTTCGGAAAGATCGGCGCCTGTGAGATCCGCTTCGGTGAGATCCGCTTCCAGCAGCAGGCTTTTTTGAAAGCCGGCCTGCCGGGCCACGGATCGGGTCAGGTTGGCCCGCGTCAGGTTGGCCTGGTTCAAGTTCGTGCGGGAGAGGGCGGCTCGCGTCAGGTCGGCGCTTTTCAGAAAGGCGCCGGCCAATGGAGATGAATCGAGGGTGGCGGCCCTCAGGTTGCAGCCGGGGCAGTGGCCCGATTCCAGCAGCTTGGCCGTATCGGGCGTCAGGCACCTGCCGATGGAAGGCGAGCCGCAGATCTGGCCGTTGACCCAGGTCGCCCCGTCCAGTATCGCCTTTTCGATGCATGCGCAGCGCAAATCGGCGTTGACCAGAATCGCATTTTTCAACACCGCGCCGGTCAGATCGGTCCCGTAAAATATCGCCCCGGTAAAATCGGCCCCGGCAAGGTTCAGGCCATTGAGGTTCTCGCCGGCAAGATCGCACAGGCGGCAGCTGCGGTCGGCCGTCAACCGCTGGCGGATGCCGGCCGGGGCCAGCCACCGTCCCATCAGGCCGTAAAAGACCAGCAGCAGGCCTGCCACCCCGACGGCCAGCATGGCTTTCCGGAAACGGCTTTTTCTCATTGATCCGTTTTCCAGGATGGCGGCTTATGGGTCAGCGGCAGACGGACCGTAAAAACCGTGCCCTGGCCAGGCGAGGAGTCGACCGTCAACCTTCCCGAGTGATTTTCCGTGACGATGAAATAGGCAATGGAGAGCCCCAGGCCGGTGCCCGATCCGGTGGGTTTGGTCGTGTAGAACGGATCGAAAATCCGTTTGCGGACCGCTTCCGGCATCCCGGGGCCGTTGTCCGCGATGATGATGCGGGCCCATTCGTCCTGGCGATCCAGCGTCAATTGAAATTTCAGTTTAAAGGATTCGGCCCCCTGTTCCCACATGGCCTGGGCCCCGTTTTTGAGAATGTTGAACACCACCTGCTGGATCTGGCCGGCATCGCAGAAGACCGAGGGCATGCCGCCGAGGTAGTTGCGTTCGATTTGAATTTTCTGGAAATCCCGCTGCCCGCTGAGCTGAAAATCGTTTTTGGCCAGATCGATGGTCTGATCGAGCAACACCGCCAGGTCGTGCTTGGAGAAAACGGTGTCGCTTTTTCGTGCGAAGTTCAACATGTTGCGAACGATAACGGCGGCCCGCCGGCAGGATTGATCGACGGCTTCGATTTTATCCACGATCTTGCGTCGCTTCATATACTCCCGCAGTCCCTCGAGGCGGATGCCGGCCGCCTCGGCCGCCTGTTTGTTGGCCGGCAGATCGCCGAGCATGCGCATGCGTATGACCTGGATGCTGGACAGGATGCCCGCCAGCGGATTGTTGATTTCATGGGCCATGCCGGCCGCAAGACCGCCCAGGGAAATCATCTTCTCGTTCTGCATCAGATACTCCTGGGTTTTCTTGCGCTCGGCGATATCCCGCAAAATTCCCACGGCATGCCATTGACCGTCCAACAGCAGCGGCGACAGGGACAACTCCGCGGGGAAAATGCTGCCGTCTTTATGGCGGCAGTCGATTTCGATGGTTTTGCCCATCAACGCCCCGTTTCCGCTATGCTGGAAAACGGTGAAGGCCTCCCGATAGCCGGACAGGGACGATTCCGGAGCCAGTTGCCGGTGAAGATCCCTGCCCATGACTTCCTCGTTCCGGTATCCGAAGATTTTTTCCGCAGCGCGGTTCCAGAAAGAGATGCGGCCATCGGGATCGATCATGATGATGGCATCCAGTGCGCTGGCGCTGATGCTGCGAAATTTCTCTTCGCTTTCGCGAAGGGCCGCTTCATTGTGTTTCTGTTCGGTGACGTCCTGGAGAACGATCAGCCACCCACTGGGATTTTTACCGCTGCTGTACAGGGGCGATTGCCGAAGCTGCCAGAATCCGGTTATGGCTCCTTTCGGGAGGGTCAGCGAAACGTCTTTTAACGCGTTGTCCCGGCTTTGTTCGACGCGGAGGTACAGTTCCGGGAAAAAGACCGGCAGATACTGGCCGATGGGCGATGTTGCCCCGTCCGGCAGAAGCCTGCGGGCGGCGGCGTTCAGGTCGATGATGCGGTTGCGCAGATCCAGGACGATGACGGCATCCTGCATGCTTTCGACGACGGTATCCCTGGCGATGGGAATCAGTTCCAGCATCTGGTGGCGAACGGTCCCCCAGAAGAAGGCCAGGCCGCTGACGGTAAAGGCCACCGGTGTAAGATCGATGTGGCGCAGGGGCTCGAAACCAGTCAGATAGACGATATTGCTCACCCAGGGGGCCAGCACACCGATCAACACGACCCAGAAGTGTCTGCTCTCGGTCTGGCGGGCGAAAAGATAGCTGTGGAAAACGGACACCGTTCCCGCCAGCACCAGGCCGTACGAATAGGCCACGAAAATCCAGAAACCGATGCCGCGCTGGAAGACCAGAACCGTTACCGGCCCGGATGGGTCGATCCATACCCGGGACCACATCAACTGGTGGTAGGGGTTGGTAAAAACGGCAAGGATGGTCAGGGCGGGTAAAATCAGGATCGTTCCTCCCCTGGCGCCCTTGAGCCACGCCTTTTTTCCGATAAGGGCCATGGCGAATTGAAAATAAAGCACCCCCACCCAGGCGGCGCCCAGATATTCCACGCGGACCCAGAAGAGTTTGGCTTCCAGCCCGGTGCTTTTAAATTCCAGACCATAAGAGAACGACCAGAAGGCGACTGCAACCATCAACAGCAGCAGGGCTCTGGCGCTGAGGGCGCTCCAGCGAGGCACCAGGTAAATTGCCAGGGCGGCCGAAATGGCTGCGGCGGCAAAGTCCTGAAAAATGTAAAGGCTGTTCAGGTCCATAGCAGGCAAATCCGGGTTCTTCCGGACGGTCCAATGGGCCGTGGCCCGATTGGGGCACTGGCATTTGCCGGTTGCAGTTGTGCCGGGTCCGTTACCGGAACCGTTCGACGGCGAACGGCCGCGGGTCGAACGGCGGCTTTCGGTCCAGGATCAGGTCGGCGATCAGACGGCCGGTTCCCGTGGCCATGGTAACGCCCAGCATGCCGTGGCCGGTGGCCAGGAGCAGATTGTCCCACCCCGGCGTGCGGCCGATGATGGGCAGGTCGTCGCAGCACATGGGCCGCAGCCCCGCCCAGCGTTCTTCCACCCGGCGGCCTATCGGCGTCTGCAGATAAAAGGCCGCAGCGGATTCTAAATGGTCCAGCCGTCGCCGGGTCAAGTCGGTGCCGAATCCGGAAAATTCCATGGTGCCGCCCAAACGAAAACCGCTTTTCCAGGGGGTGACGACGACGTTGCGTTCGTAGAGGTAACAGGGCATTTCAGGGCAGGCGGACGGTTTTTCCATGGTGATGCTGTAGCCCTTTCCTGGCTGTACGGGGATGCGCAGATTGAACTGGCGGGCGATGGCCGCGGTCCAGGCGCCGGTGGCCAGGATGAACTGATCTGCGGAAAACGTCCCGTTCGAGGTTCGCGCGCGCCGCACGACACCGCTTCGGGTTTCAAAGCTCTCCAGGCGGCAGTTTTCCTCGATCGTCACGCCCGCATCCCGGACGGCGCGGCCCCAGGCCTTCACCAGGGCGTCGGGACGCAGGTGGCTGTCCGTATGGTGGTGCCAGCCGCCGCAAACCCTGTGGCTCAGTGCCGGCTCCAACTGCCGGACACTTTCGCGGTCGAGGTAGGTCGGGGCAAAGCCGAAAGGCTCCAGCATGCGGCTGGTTTTCGCGTACCCCTCCAGGTATTTCGGATCGGTGAAGGCCATGATTACGCCGCGCCGGTCATGGTCGCAGTCCAGGTTTTCCTCTGCCAGCAATTCGTCGAACAATTCCATGGATGTCCGTAAAATGCTCTCCTTGGCGCGCATCGCATGGCTGCGCTGGCCGGCGGTACAGTTGGCGGCAAACCGGAGCAGCCAGAAGGCCAGGGAAAAATCCGGGCGCGGTTTGATATACAGGGGCGAGGTTCCCTGCAAGAGGCGCATCAGTTCATGGCTTATGGCGCCGGGAGCGCACAGCGGCACGAGATCGCTGAAAAAGAGGATTCCGCAGTTGCCGTGGGAGGCGCCGGACCCCACGCTTTCCTCCTCCACGATGCGGACTGATTTCCCCAATCGGGCCAGATACCAGGCGCAGGCCAGTCCGATGACCCCGCCTCCCACGATCAGAACATCGCTGTGGGCACTGTTTTCACGATTCACGACGAACGTTTCCTTCCATTTCGATGATGGTTCTTCATGGTTTACGTATAACGAAACCGTGCGAAAATTGAAACAGGTTTCAATCCTGTGCAGGGGGCTGTATGCAAAGGAAAAGCGACAATCTTCAGTTGGCTTTCGGGTAGATTTTTTTGCGGCAGGGGGGGCAGATGGTATGGGAAAAATCGGCCTCGGAATGCATGGCGATATACTCTTCCACATGCCACCACTTGCCGGAATCGTCGCGGATTTTCTTGCAGTTGGAGCAGATGGGCAACAGACCGCGCAGCATCTCGTTTTCGGCTTCCAGCGCTTTCTGGCGGCTTAAGGATTCTTCCAGCTTGAGAAGCAGTTCGTCGCGTTTCTTCGCCAGCGCATGCTGCTTCGTAACATTGCGCATGGCACCGAAGAGCTGGGTCCGTCCCTGGTCTCCTTTGAAGAATTTGGCCGTGATTTCAACCCAGAACGGCGAACCGTTTTTGTGCAGCAGTTCAAATTCCGCTTTGCGTTTGATGCTTTTTCCCATCTTGTACTTGCGATGCCCCTCGGTCAGATAATCCATGCCCTTGCGATACGATTCGGGCGCCAGCAGCTTCTCCATGGGCAGCGCTTTGATCTCTTCGGGGGTGTAGCCGGTGACCTGGTTTACCGAGGGGCTGATATAGGTAAAGCCCATCGCTTCGACGTCCACGACCCAGATCACGTCGATGATCGATTTTTCGAAGATTTTGTATTGCTGTTCGTAGTTGGAAATAATTGAATCTATATTTTGGCTCATAGCAACTTTCACCGATCGAGAATACTTCCGATTTAACACCAGGTCCGTACTTTCCTAATCGGCGGGTCGCAGGACGATCTTTAGGTGATTTTGTCCATTCTTCGTCCGGAAAGTCAGTCGCCGTTGCGGTCCACCCAGCGATCCAGATGGGTCGGTTGCACGATGCCGCAGGACATGGGCCGCCATTGGCAGGCGGCACTGATCTCGACGCCGGATTGAATGACGGAAACCGGGCGGTCCGAGGAAACCACCACGATGATGATGTCGGCATGTTCGGCGGAAAACCGCAAGGCCGAATTGAAGCGCGCGCCGCGGGCACGGTCTTCGCCCTCGATGGCTCGCCCGTCCAGCAGGCAGGCAAATCCGTGAAGATGCAGATCGGCGCCGATATGCAGGGCACCGTCCAGCCGCAATAGGGCTTTGGCCAGATCGAGGACTTCCGGTTCCTGCAGATCCAGGGGCCGGTCGAAGCATTGCCCGGAAATGGCCAGCGGTGAAGCATCGAGGTTCAGAACCAGGGTGGCGCCATGTTTCCGGTCTTCCGCCCGGTGGACCAGCGAAGCGACGATCTTGAATACGGTGTTGCCGATTTCGGGATCGAGATCCGATTCCAGCAGCGCTTCCTCCAGATGCACCAGGTTGGCCCGGCGGGTCCTGGACTGGTAGGTGCCGTCGGAAAAACTGCACACCGGGTCATCGACAACCTTTAAAAAGCCGTGCCCACCCCGGAAATCGGCGGTGATGGTAAAATCCGGCAGGGATTCCGCCGCGATCCCGGCCACGCAACGACCGTCGGAAATCAGCTTGAGATCCGATCGTTCCACGGCGGCCAGCAGTTTACGGACATGTTTGATGTTCTCTATGGAAGGCTGTTCCGATTCCGGGAAGCGGGCCAGAAAGGACATCTGCGGCAACGCCTGGGGTTCCACAAACACCAGTTTTCCCCGGGGCCAGGCCCCTTCTTCCCGCGTCCTGGAAAGCTCCAGGATCGTATCCAGAATCGGGTAGATGCGCAGCCGGGTGTCCCATCCCAAAAGAACGTTCATGCGATCGACGACGTCATCCCGAACGGCGTGGGTGGCGTATTCCCGCAGAAAACTGCCCGAGATGCCGGTATAAAAGGCGCGTTCGCCGGTCATATCGAGGCAGAACCGCCAGGCGGCATGCTCCAGCCATCGCTCGGTGGGGCCTGTGCTGCAGGCGTCGGGGTGGTGCTCGGTGAACCAGACTTGGTAGTAAACCGAACCCGACCGGCAGCCGAAGGAGATCAGGCCGGCCAGATGAATATCCTTTTCCGGCACGATGTGGTTGTACTTCAAACTGTCGCGCTGAATGGCGGGGGCGCTGCGCCACTGCCGGTTTTCCACATACAGCTCTTTCAGGCGGGGTTCGTGGCCGCCGAGCAGGTTCTGGGGATCGAAGATGTACATGGGGTCGTCCGGTTCCATGGCAAAGACGATCGCCGCCCGACTGGGGCCGGAAAAATGAGAAAGACCATCCCGGAGACCGTCCAGCGAGTCTCCGATACAGTGGCAGATGAAGGAGTTGAGGCCCAAAGCGTTTTCCGTAGGTTGTGTGGTCCGTCAAGGCGCCACGGCAGACGAAATGGCCTTTAAGGAAAATGGCTGTCCGGCCAGTTACGAATGGCGCGTCCTGATTGATATATAGTGGAAAATGAAGAAATTGTCAATCTTGAATCCAAGATATACCCAATAAAAACAAAGGTATCGGCGGTGTTTTAGAGATGCCTGCCACTCGGGAAGCAACGATTGTCAATAAAAAACAGCCATTATCCCGGCAGCGGGATCACGGCCAAATTCATCATATTGCAGCAAATCCTGTTGCTTTCGGTTTGCGCTGTGTTATTATCGGTTCAATCGAAGGTCCGTTTCAGCTTGGCGGGCCGGTTTCGTTATGAAGGTGGTCGTCATGTTCATCAGTGGCACCCTTTATGAATGAAGCAAGAGAATTTTTTTTGAAAGGAGGGTGCCAGCATGGTTAACGGCGTTGTCAAATGGTTCAACAGCAGCAAGGGTTACGGTTTCATCGAGCAGGAAGACGGTCCGGATGTATTTGTCCATCATTCCGGAATCAATTCCAGCGGTTTCCGTTCACTCAATGAAGGCGATCGGGTTACCTTTGAGATCGTAGACGGTCCCAAAGGTCCTGCCGCAGCAAATGTAACGATTGTCTAACAGAACTTCCGCTTCGTAAAGAAAAGGGGGCCGTGAAGGCCCCCTTTTTTTGTCCGATACCCCGCCGTCCGGCCTCCGTGCGGATTGACTTTGCCGGTGGAGGTTGCTACACGCATTATCCACTGTTTTTTCAACGCGGATTGAAAACGGATCATGAAGAAAAAGAACAAACCACTTTTCAGACATCCGGACATCGTCATCTCGACCTGCCAATTCGGTCACGGCATTTTTACCACCCGAACCATACCGGCCGATACAACCCTGGAGGAGTGCCCCTATCTGCGGATCAACGCCGACGAGTGCGCCGGCACCCTGGACGACTATGTGTTCAACCTGGAATCTTCCGAAAAAGATGGATCGGAAGTTTACTCCCTGGTGCTGGGATGGGGAAGCCTGTTCAATCACTCCTACAAACACAACACCGAATACTGGCACGATACCGAACGCGATTTGATCGTATTCCATACCATCAGGAAGGTGGCTGCCGGTAGGCAGCTGTTTGTCAATTACGGAAAAGAGTGGTGGACGTCCAGAGATCTGAACCCTGAATAAAGGAAAACAACCGATGAACGACAGCACCCCTTTTTCCGTGGAAATCAAGGACCATGTCGCCTGGCTGACCCTGTGCCGCCCCGAACGGCGCAACGCCATGGGCATGGCCTTTTTCAGGGAATTGACCGACCATTTTCGGCGGTTCGACAAGGACGACGCTGTGCGGGCGGTGGTCATCCGGGCCGAAGGGCCCACCTTCACCGCCGGCCTGGATCTGATGGAAGCCGGGGGGCTGCTCGCCGGCAAAGGCGCCGACGATCGCGAGAAGTTGAAAGAGACAATTCTCGAACTTCAGGAAAGCAACAACGCCATTGAGCGCTGCCGCAAACCGGTCATCGCAGCGGTCCACGGCCATTGCATCGGCGGCGGGGTCGATCTGCTTTCGGCCTGCGACATCCGTCTGGCCGCGAGCGACGCCATCTTCGCCATCCGCGAGACGAAAATCGCCATCATCGCCGACCTGGGAACCCTACAGCGATTGCCCCACATCATCGGCCACGGCTGGTTTCGCGAACTGGCCCTCACCGGACGGGATTTTACCGCCGAAGAAGCCCTTGGGATGGGATTCGTTACCCGAATATGCGCCGACGCCGAAGCCCTCGTCGCAGCCGCCGGTGAACTGGCGGCGGAAATCGCCGGTCTGGCGCCTTTGAGCGTTCAGGGCGTCAAAGAGGTGATCAACTACAGCCGGGACAACGGCGTCTATCCCGGTTTGGCCTATGTGGCCCAGAAAAATGCGGCCAGCCTGATTTCCGAAGATCTCATGGAAGCCGTTACCGCGTTCATGGAAAAACGCACGCCTACGTTCCAGGGAAAGTAGTTTCCATCCACTGGGACGCTTGTCCCTTGCAAAAATCACCGCCCCCCCGCCAAGTGGGTGGTTTGCTGGAGTCCCCCGAAGGGGGCTGAAATCCAGACCCGTGAACGTCGAACATCGAACGTCCAACTTCGAACTTTGAATAAGGCATGCTGTCGTTTTTGAAAATCTGGAAACCCTGTTTCACAGACGGCAACAAATGATTGGAAATGCTTTTTGGTGAACGACGGAGCGAAGCGATCTCCGCATTCGACGTTGGGCGTTCGATGTTCACTGTTCGACGTTCTAAAAAAATTTGCTGGTTGAATGTTTCACCGGACCAGCCCGAACCTCGCAGCCGACTATTTTCCGCCTATCAATCGGCTTTTGACGGTAGGCGCCGCCAAAAGTCTTGCATATCCGCCTTTGATATGGCAGTAAACCATGTTTAATAAAAATAACCCCGTAATTGAACGACAACTGAATTAATGAACAGAGTTCATTAATTCATGCGGCGCTGGTGGCAAAGGGCGGACCTGCAAGCGATCAATTTATGGGTGTTTCGCTTGCGGGTGCACAGCGATAGGGCACAGGCTTAGTGCACCGGTTTTATGATTCGGTGTACGTAGAAAGGGGAGGCAGCATGTACACATTGGACAAGCCCGACAATCTTGTGGCGATGTTCGAGGAAAGCGTGGCCAAATTTGGCGGCAATTTGTGGATGGGGACCAAAAACGCTGCCAAGGACGGCTACGACTGGGTGACCTACGATCAGGTGGCACAGCAGATCGCCAACCTGCGCGGCGGATTGGCCCAGCTGGGAATCGAAAAAGGCGACGCCGTCGGCATTATCGCCAACAACCGGGTGGAATGGGCTGCCGCCTGCTATGCGACTTACAGCCTGGCCGGCAGATACGTGCCCATGTATGAAGCGGAACTGGAAAAGACCTGGAAGTACATTGTCTCCGATGCCGCGGTAAAGGTGCTTTTCGTTTCCAAACCGGAAATTCTGGAGAAAGTCAAATCCTGGCCCGAGGAGATCGAGACCCTGGAGCACGTCATCCTCATCGAGGGACAGGGGGAGGGCAGCATGCCGGCCATAGAGCGCCTTGGCGCGGAACATCCCGTTTCAGCAGTCTATCCGGATGCAGACGATATCGCCGGCTTGATCTACACCTCGGGAACGACCGGCGCTCCCAAGGGCGTTCTTTTGTCCCACGGCAACCTGACGAGCAATGTGCATGCGGCCGCCAAGGCCTATCCTCAACTGGATGAAAATCTGCGGACCCTTTCTTTTCTGCCCTGGGCGCATTCCTACGGGCAGACCGCAGAGCTTCATCTGCTCATGCGGTTGGGCGGGTCCACCGGTTTTGCTGAAAGTCCCCAGACCATCGTGGACGATCTGGCCCTGGTCAAACCGACGTTTCTCATTGCCGTGCCCCGGGTGTTCAACCGGGTGTATGACGGCCTCAATGCCAAGATGAACGAGCAGGGGGGGCTGGCCAAAAAACTGTTCGACATGGGCGTCAATGCGGGCATCGAGCGGCGGCGGCTGAAAAAGGAGGGGCGCACCTGCATGATCAACGCAGTCAAGCTGAAAATTGCCGACGCCCTGGTGTTCAAGAAAATTCGGGCAAAATTCGGCGGCCGCCTGATGTACTCCCTGAGTTCCAGCGCGGCGCTCAGCCCGCACATCGCCGAGTTTTTCGAAGATGTGGGCATTCCCGTCTACGAGGCCTGGGGGATGACGGAACTGTCGCCGGCCGGTGCCATCAACAGCCCTGAGCACAACAAGCTCGGCAGCGCCGGTTTGCCCATCGACAAGGTGCGGTTTGAGATCGACAAAACCTTCGACAGCGAGAACTCCGGGGAAGGCGAACTGATCGTCTACGGCCCCAACGTAATGAAGGGATACCACAACAAACCCGAAGAGACCCGCGCCACCATGACCGAGGACGGCGGACTGCGCACCGGCGACCGCGCCTATATCGACGAAGACGGGTACATGTTCATCACCGGACGCATCAAGGAGCAGTTCAAGCTGGAAAACGGCAAGTTCGTTTCCCCGGCCACCTTGGAAGAAGAGATCAAACTGCTGCCCTGTGTGGAGCATACCATGATCTACGGCCTCAACCGTCCCTTTACGGTTTGCCTGGTTTTTCCCGATTTTCTGGTCATGGAGAAGCTGGCCGCAAAAAACGGCTGGCCCATGGATCCGGCCGCCATGGTGGCCGATCCTGCGGTACAGGCGTATATCGAAGGCCAGATCCTTGACAGCCTGAAAGGCAAATTCGGTTCCTACGAAATCCCGAAAAAGTTTATCGTTCTAAGCGAGGGCTTCAGCATCGAAAACGGCATGCTCACGCAGACCTTCAAGCTCAAACGCCGCGAAGTGCTCAAGGCCTACCAGCCGTTGATCGAGGCGGCTTATGAGAAAAACTAGACGCGCATTGGCGGAAGATTGAATGGTTTGTGTGGAGCGATCCCGGTTCGGTGCTTTGCATACGAGAACTGCCGGAACCGTTTCTATTCCACCGATATGCTTTGCCAGGTAATGGTTTCTCCCGAGCGGGTTCCTTTGGCGGAGACGATGTCGCCGGCCTCGGTGAAATTATAAAAATTACTGTAACCGGTTCCATCAGGCGATTCGAAGCCATCATCCGAAACGCCGGAGATATCGATCTGATGGCCAAGAAGGGTGATGAAACTACGATCAGCAGGTGGGACAGTCTCAAGAGCACCCTGCAATATGACTTTATTGCTTAAGGGGTCCAAGGTTATAATATGAATTGCCAGCATGGACGCAGGGTCCGAAGACGGTAGTTCCATCCCGATTGTTTTAACATGCAAGGTTTCATCGATTTCGTCAATTGTTGTGACCGCGCCGGTAATCATGGTGTTTTGGTCATAGCGGATGGTAATATCTGACAAGCCGTGCAACGTTATCAATGATAAGTCCCTATCTATTGCTGAAAAATCGGCTTCTACCTTGGCAAAACTCAGGAAAACGATGCGTTCGGCATGTAACGTGCCGTTGATCAACTGCCCTTCGGCCTCAACCTGGACGTCTTCGTCGATATCATCGGCATCCCCTCCTGTGTAAAGGGTCTGGTCATTCAAGACAACGGGCACCCCGTTCAACCGGAATTCCTCTTCCGAGGTTTTTTCGGTGATAATGCCTTCCAATTCGATGGAATCGATATCGGTAGTGCCTAACAAGTCGACTTTCTCGATGGTATCAGCATGAATATAAATAAAAGGAAATCCTGATAAAATTCCAGTCACCTCGACCAACTGGCCTTCTACCAGCTGGTCGAGGCCGACCAGGGTGGCACCGGCGGAATAGACGGGAGTGATTCCGTTGATCGTGATCCAATCGGGACTGACAGACGTAATTGTCCCTTTCAGATTCGCACGGTCACCGGGGTAACTGCCGGTAACGAAAGTTGCCTGAATGCGTCCCTGTGCGTCTTCAAAGCCACTGACCTGAATCCATTGGCCTTCCAATGAGTCTTCGATGTCGAGACCGACAACGTTGGTCAGTTCGTTGATGATGACCGTTTTTCCAAGAACGACCAGTTGAGCGGTCTCGGGATCGATCCACTGAAATGACCCTACCTTCACCGGTCCCCTGAGGTCGTCGTTGAAATAAACCTTTTCCGCTATACCGTTTTCAGAATCCTCGAGTTCACCTTCGACTCGTACGATCATACCGACCTTAAGGTTATTCCGAACCTCCTCGTCCCCAAACCCCACGCTCTGCCCTTCGACAAAGATTTCCGCATCCCCGGTATCGTAGCGGACGCCATTGACATGGACACTGCCAATGGCGGTAACGGAACCCGAACTGATGCCGGTACCGCCGGTGCCGCCTCCGTTGACCCCCGAGCCGCCGATGCCTCCTCCGCTGGACGCCAGATCGCCAACCCCGCCCCCGCAGCCGATAATCAGACAGCCGGCAAGGATCAACAGGGCCTTGGCCCATCTTGTTCGTTTCCGGGTAAGGTTCAACTCAATCCTCTTCGTCAAAGGGCTTTTCGAAATAGTAAATCCCGACACCGGCGACATTGCGGCCCGTGCCTTTTATGCCGGGGTTGATATCCCGGTCGTTGATCGCCAGGTGGCTGTCCAGGTCATTCAAAAGCTGCTGGGCCTGGCGGCGGGACATCTTTCTGAAGTCTGCCAGCACTTCATCCGGCAAATTGTCATAGTAGACTTTTCGCTGAAAATAGGGCGCATGCCCGTTTTTATCGATATTGTTCTCGATGGTCGATATCAAAAGGCTTACGTCGGTTCCCAGTATGTGAAATTTTAACGCCTCGTCGGCCGTTGGGGTAAACGCTTCATGGACGAGCCGGACGCGGTTGTCCGGTTCCAACTGCAGGGCGCCAACCCGGACCAATTCGTCCAGCACCGCACGGGGGGGCATATCGCCGCTGAATTTTTTGACCAGGGTCTCGAACGTGGCGCCCTCTCCGGATATGGGGATGGCAGCGGGGCGACCCTGTTCATCGAGGCACCCGGCTTCTCTGCGCCATCCGGAGACCACCCTTGCAGCCCGGTTGTATTTTTCGCGCTGTTCGCGACTCGTGGGCGGCTCCAATTCCGACAACCGCTTCACTTCTTTGCGCGTAAGCCCGGTGATCACGGAAATCCGCGACTGGGTCTGCTTGCGGCCTTCGATGGTGAAGTTTTCCCTGGCGACATCGTAATAGGCCCACTTCAGCAATGAAGCGAAGGTTTTGTAACTCACCCCTCTTTTCAATGCCATGCGGACAAGCGGCCGCAGCAGCTTTAAAATGGCTGCGTAAAGTACCCGTGTAGTGTCCTGATTCATATCCATGACCGTAATTGAACGTTCAACGATTGATCGAACCAACAGCAGCAAATTGTGCAGTGAAGACGCAGGATCTGAATCCAATCATAGAACGACGGTTCCAATCAACAAATAGAGCAAGTATCCGACCAACTTTTTCGCTAAGCACCGGCTCCAGGTCCTGTTAAGGCTTTCAGTAAAGTGGCAGCCTGTCTGAATGGCTTTTATAATCTATAGGTTGTACGGATTTAATCTCAAGTGACCCGAAAGCAGACAAAAGATTGTGGATTGTCTCTACCGGCAAAACGGTTTCTTTTATTTTCCAACATGGTGGGAAAATGGGAAATGTTTTTCATATCCAACAGGAAAACGAAGTTTTTCAGCGATAGACAAGCGACATTTTCACTCCGCCACATAGCGGGGATAGCGGCTCTTGGCCTGGTCGGCCTCCGAGAGATCGATTTCAAGGGTCAAAAACGGACGTTCAGCCGAGGTTGTGCCTAAAATCGTTCCCTGGTCCGGTTCGATAATCCAGCCGTGGCCTCCCCATGGATGACCGCTATGGTCCACCCCGCTGCGATTCGAAGAGAGGCAAAAGGAACCGCTCATCACGGCCGCCGCCCTGCCGCCCATGATCCATTTCTCCGTTGTTGAAGCCTCCGTGGAACGGGGGCAAACAAGCATCTGGACTCCCTGCCGACCATAAGCCCGGGCATGTTCGGTAAACCAGAGTTCAGTGCAGACCACAAACCCTATCGTGCCGTGTTCGGTTTTGACGGCATCGAAGCGTTTTCCACCCCGTTGATACCAGGTTGCCTCCCAGAAATCCGGTTCATCGGGCAGATAGTACTTGCAATGTGCCTTCTGATATCCTTTTTTTGCGTGCCATGCGAACGCTTCGTTGAGCCTCTTCCCATCTGCGGTAACCGGCCGTGAACCTGCAACCGTAGCTTCTCCGAATTCAGGTAAACGGAGCAGCCATCGATCGTGCAAAGCAACGGCGATCTCCCATGCGGCCGGGTCAAACGTTGCGCTGGCGGCGAGCCACGGTGCAAAAGGCATTTCCGGCAGCACCACAACATCGCTCCGATGTTCGACCACATGGGACACCAAACCCTGCCAGGCCGCCTCGAACGGTTCGGGCTCATTCGGCAATTCGCAGACGGTAGCTGTTATCCGATTTTTCATATCTGGTACGTTTCCGAGTGACAGATGGAGGGCAGGCGAGCGAGCCCGCAGGGTAAAGCTCGGGGAGCCTGGGCTGCTCTGTAACTCGGGCCGCCGTTGAAAATTTTGTTCCCTACCATTGTCCATTTTTAAAAGTAAAGAAGTGAAGCTCCCTTGTGTAAAGAGCCATCCGGAGTGATCCGGTGGTAAGGTGGTTTATCAGTCTGTCGCCAGACAGCTGAAACACATACACGAAAGGAGCCTCACCATGAAAAAGACAAGCATCTATTCGGATCGAAGTCAAGAACTGCTGGCGCTATTCGAAAATGCAGGCAATGCATCAAAGCTGATGTGTGTGCCCATCGATTACGCCAAAAAGGATCATCTGGTTATGTTCTGTAATGGAAACGGCGAGGTCCTCCGCAAACCTTTTTCGGTTAAGAATTCCCCTGACGGCGTGAAGTACCTTCTCGACCAGGTAAACCGTTCTTGCCGTAATCGCCATATTCAGTCTGACCATGTCTTTTTCGGTGGCGAAGATGTCAACTCGTATGCTGAGAATTTCGCCAACACAATTCGGGCAAAAGGGTGGCTGGTTGCCAACGTGAATGCCCATGATGCAAAGAAGCAGCGTGAGAATTTACAGGCCAGCACGGATCGGCTGGACCTGATGGGCATTGCCACCATGCTGCTCAACCGCCGGGCCAATTGTTGCCCGGCACAGACTGGCGTGTATCGCAATCTACGAACCCTAGTTCGCCACCGAAAGAAGCTGGTCAAGATGAAAACCGAAGTCCGTAACAGGATCCATACGATTGTCGACCGACTCTTTCCCGGTTTTCTGAATGAAAGAAAAAGTGGGGTCCTTCCTTTTTCAAACAGCTCGCTATACCTGATGCAGGAGCGTTTCAGCGCACCGCAGATCCGTCGCCGCCAACGGGGGGCATTGATCCGAAACTTGGAAAAGCGGGGAACAAAAAAAGCTGAAGCGGTAGCAGCCAAACTTCAGGAATACGCATCTCAGGTACTTACCACGCCAGACGAATATACCACCACACTTCAAATCTCCTTGACCAGCCACGTAAATCATTACCGCTGTCTGTTTGAGGGAGCTCAGCAACTGGCGAATGAAATGGCCCAACTGTTGGCCAAGACCCAGGGTGCCTTTATAACCAGTATCAAAGGTATCGGCATTGTTCTGGCTGCTGGTGTTACCGGCGAGATCGGCGATCCTTTGGCACAACGATCAACGGATCAACTGGCATCATATGCCGGCATCGTACCCAAAGTGAAACAAACTGGTGGCAAGCAGGGGCCTTCGAAAACGGGCCATGTCAGTAAACGAAGCAACCATATTCTGAAAGACTTCGTCGTGCAGTCCGCATTCCATATTGGTCGTTATGGCCCCAAAGATTTGCAGGACGACTTCAGTCGCCGTGAAGCTGACGGCCAGCATGCTGACTTCGGGATAGCCCGTCGCTTTGTACGTATCACCATGTGCATGATGCGGACATCCCAAGTTTACTTACCGCCTGAAATGAGAAGTACTCAAATCAAACCTGATCGGCGTGCTGATTATTACCTGGCAATGTGGCCCTACGTGCGGGACAAATGGAGCAAGGCCAACGCACTCAAGGTGGCCTTTGCCAAGGACCAACCGTTGGGGCAATGGCGATATATCGTTCAGGAGATCTATGGGATAAAGTTAAAAATCTAATCACGGACGGGTGCTGGAGATGATGGCAAAGCAAGATGATGTCTCAGCTTTGGCAGCGGGATGGCTTTCACAACTTGCCGCAGGTGATTCATGTTCCAAGAAATCGTCTGACGGCTCAGAAAAGAGTGCTTACCCGTTCCGTCCGAAAATTAATGGCTCCAAGGTGCTCTGATCCCAGAAATAATGGAGATCTCGTCATACCAGTTTGCCACAATCGGACATCCGTGGGCGGGGTTAACCACCTGTTTTGCTGAACTGGAGAAGTCAACTGAAAAATCGTCATCCCGGTTCTTGGTTCTTAAAAAACCGGTTAAAATCGGCACAGGGGAGTGTTGTCTCAAAAAATGGTCGAAAAAAGGGTTGCAAAAATTCTGGTGCTCTTCTCTCAGTAATTTCCGGCTAAGTACTTGCATTAACGGTATGTAATTCTTGCTCTTTAAAATTTGAATCAGGGGGTTTGCCAAAAACACCAGCGCGTAATTCATTCCGGATTTTTATGCGCAGTTGGCGGACTCTCTTGATGGAAACGCGCTCGTTAAATTGGCGATGGCAATAGATTGCCAGCAACAAATAGGTGATCAGACCTGCCAGAATTTGCACCATCAAGCCATGCTCGCTCCTGGCGATGAGATGATACACTTTAAGGTGCCGTTTCCACCAAGCGAAAAAATTTTCGATATCCCATCGGAGCTTATAGGCAGTGGCGATTTGCTCGGCAGTTAAATCAAAACGATTCGTAGCGATCCAGTATTTAACGCGATCCACCTCGTAACCCACCAAACGAAGTGGGGTTTGTGTTTGATTGACTTCCGTGGTGCCCAGAACAACGATGGCATCAAAAAAAACGATACTATCAGAGGCAATGGGGTTTTGTTTAATGATCGTTTTCTTGGTGCTGGCTTTAATCCGGCACATAAACAGCTTTCCATCATTCTGCCATTGGTCAAAGCGTTGATGGCTTTGATAACCCCGGTCCATCACACCGGTTTGACCGTCAGACAGGATCAAGCTGACGAAAGGTCTTTCAGCCCCGTTACCATCGGTAAGATAAAGCTTTCTTGGAATCGCCCGGTTCAGATCAAAACCGACGTGGACCTTCGCCTTCTTGGATTTTTTACGGTAGTCGGCCCAATGCATGGATAAGGTTGCATCGATGAGGGAACCGTCGATCCCCACCAGATCACCGAGTTCGGGATGTTGCTTGGGTAAAATCGAAGATGCCTGAGCTTGTAAGTTCTGATAGACATACATGAACTGTTCAAGTCCCCGGCTGTTGGTGGCCTCTGAGAAGCTGCTCTTTTTGATTCCGTTTTCTGGTGCGATGGCACTTTTGGCAAAATCATCTTCTTCAAGCACTTGCAGCAGGTGTTGAGCAGAATGGTGTTCTTCAAGATGAAAGTAAACCAGCGCGCGCAGATGTTCCTCAAAAGTCATCTGCAATGGTCGGTTTCCTTTGGAATCAAGAGCTGGCATCCGTGATGTTGCCTCAGTCGCTGGTTGAAAAAAAGAGAAAAACTCCAGGGCATTGAGCTTTTGGAAAGGGTCGAATGTGCGTGGCATGTATAACCTCTTGATATAATAGGGCATACAAAACGCCGCCCATATTGACGACCCAATGTCAAGCAAAAATATCGTTTAACCTGCTGATTTTAAATTATTTTTATGCAATTCCTTAACCGGATTTTACTGATCTTCTCTCGAAAAAATGGCTGATGCGTGGGAAATGGCGGATGGTTCTTGCCGCTTCATTGTGGACCGGCGGGACAACCGGGCGGATGCCGCTGCGCTTCAGGTGTCGATCTTTATTCGATCCGACGACGCCGAATCGCCGAAGGTCATCTCGCAAACGGTATCTTTCCAATCTTCAATCTGCTGTCGGTACTCATCCGGACCGGTTTCCATCCCGCAGTCCCTGCAGGCAACCTTGGCATTGGATCACCGGCCGTGAAGTTCGGCGCGTCCTCCGCAGAAGATGCATTTGAGGTTTGGCATGGGTGCCTCTTGAGAAGATCCGGATCGATTCTATGAACGATAATTTGTGTCCACCCATCAATGGCCAATTTGGCTGTTTTCTGGCGGGCCGCTGATTTATCCTGCAATATCATTCGATGCTGTCTTTGGGCAACCCTATGTTCTTCTATTCGCAGGGCAACTACTGAAAAAGCCGCTGCTCAATTACTGCAAAATCCACCCAAATAAATTGCGGGCGGTAGATGGTAGCATCGTCGTACACGGCGGAAGGGTTGCTTACGTGATTCAGGTTGTACGAAATCAGATATCGATGCCCCTCTGTGAACTGGGTATGGACAAAAGGATTGTAGGCGACAACATCGCGCCCGACACCGGGCACCTTGTAAATGATCCGCGGACCTTGCCATGGCCCTCCGGGAGATCCGGATCGGTACACGGCGATCGTATCGGGAAAGGGTCCGCGCCCATCCATGGTGACGAGGTAAAAAAGCCCATCGGTTTGAAAAACGGAGTACTGGGTTGACACGCCGCTCAGGATAGGCGCCGAATGCTTTGGGTCGGCGGACCATCCCCTGCCGGTATAATACTCCCATGGACCGCTGAGGCTTCCTGTGGTTGCACGGGCAAGGCAGGCGAGTTTGGGAAAGGCGTCATCGCGGGTGCCATAGATATAAACATATTCCTTCGTTTTAAGGACCGACACCCCGAACAAAACGCCCTTTACCGTTGCAGTTTCATCCAGTCCTTCCAGTTCGAGGTCCGGCAGCGACAGGGTGGCCAGAACCGTTCCCGTAAACTGCCATGCCCATAATTGTGGCGCGCTTTTCCGAAAACGATTAAGAAAGACCCGCATTTTGTTTCCCGCCGCCAAGCCGTCACCCGGCCAATACCATGTATCTGGAAAAGCACCGGGGAAAAAGGCGGCGGGTCCTTTTTCCGTCTGCCGATACCGCGTATCAAGCCGCCGATCCGTTTGGACCACCAGGCTGTTTCGAATCATCGGCGTCTCTTTCGGGCGGGTTCCGTCGGATTTTACTTTCCCAAGAAATGTGTCGCCGAAAAGCCAGACCGTACGGCCGTCTTTCAAGCAAACGGACAACGTCCCGTCACCACCGGTCCACCCGTCGCCTTTGCGATCGAACAACTGATTGTAATCGCTGGCCGGCCATGCGATTCGAGGGACAGTCTCCGACTGGGACGGAATGCGGTGGAAGCAGGCTGAAACAGCAAGAAGGAGGATACAGAGCAAACTGCAAGCACGGAATCTTTGATATTTGGCAGATTCAATCAAGGTTTGTTTTCCTATTATTCTTCAGTTTGTTTTTGTTCCTTTTGAGTATTTAAGTCATCTTGATGTCCCTTCTGTCAAAGCAAAAATTACCACGCAGGAGATCGTGGATATAACTAGTGCCCATCCAGAAATAGGCAAATTTGGTCGAGATCGAGGCGCACGAAAAATTTTACCGGAGGTATATAGTTGATATTCCTAGGATAAAATTTTTCGCGCAACAAAGATATCGGGCAAATTGGCCATTTCTGGATGGGCACTAACTATAGAAGGAAGAGAAAGGTATCGTGACAGGGGTCGATAATACCGGCACGCGCTGATCCGGTAAGCAGGGTAGGACAGGGTTTTCATCGATTATTTCTGTGTCTGATTTCTTATCACGCCGTCGGATTCTTTTCCCATAATTCACCGATATTCTCCGAAGTTGTTTTATAACCAACTGTTTTCCTTCTGTCTTCAAAATCATCGGTTGGCTCGTTTCTTGCGGATATAAAAAAACAACCCCTTCAACGAAATGGAGGCCGACCCATGATCCCTGAGACGGCTCCACCCGGTTTGTCATCGCCTTCCCTGTCTCCCGCTGCCCCTGACAAGCGCCTTCGAATCATCGACCGAACCATGCGCCTGCACGGATATGCGTCCCACGCTCTGATCGAAACGCTGCATGCCGTTCAGGAAGCATTCGGCTATCTCGATCCCGACTTGATGCGATATGTCGCCGGCCGGCTGAAAGTCCCCTTGAGCCGGGTATATGCCGTGGCAACCTTCTATCATTTTTTCACCCTCAAGCCCCCCGGCGAGCATACCTGCGTGCTGTGCAGGGGCACTGCCTGCCACATCGGCGGGGCCGCCGAGATCCTTTGCAAGGTCGAGAAGATGCTGGAAATCCATGCGGGGGAAACCACTGCCGACGGAAAGATATCCCTCATGATCGCCCGGTGCCTCGGCTCCTGCGGACTCGCCCCGGCAGGCGTGTTCGACGGCACCATTGTCGGCAACCTTACGTGGGACACCGTTGTGAACAAACTTCAGGCGTGGAGGTCACATGACGCTGACCATCGAGAATCTGCAGGAGATCGCGAAAACGGAGACTGATTCCGTTGAATCCTACCGTTACCGCATCAACGTCTGCGTGGCAGCAGGCTGCCTGTCCTGCCGAAGCGATGCCGTAAAAGCATCCCTCGAAGAAGAGATCCGGCGGCAGGGAAAGGAGAAGGAGTGCCGGGTCCGGGGCGTCGGATGCCTGGGACTCTGCGCCGTTGGACCGCTTATCGACATCTCACCTTCGAATGTCGCCTATCAGGCGGTCCAGCCATCCGATGCCCCGGAGATCATCGGCAGCCTCGCCGGCGCCCCGGTTTCCCGGCTGCTGCTGCCGGTCGACCAGCCGTTTTTCTCCCGGCAGAAGAAAATCGTTCTTGAAAACTGCGGCATCGTCGAGCCCGAACGCATCGAAAGCTATATCGCCGCGGGCGGCTACGAAGCCCTCTACCAGGCCCTGAGACAGATGAGCCCGAGGCAGGTCATCGACGAGGTCACTGCCAGCGGCCTTCGGGGCCGGGGCGGGGCCGGATTTCCCACCGGCCTGAAATGGACGACGGTCTACAAGGCGCAGCAGGCCAACAAGTACGTGGTCTGCAATGCCGACGAGGGAGATCCCGGTGCGTTCATGGACAGAAGCGTTCTGGAGAGCGACCCCCACCGGGTGATCGAGGGCATGGCCATCGCCGGATACGCTGTGGGCGCCTTTCGGGGCTACATCTATGTCCGGGCCGAGTATCCCCTGGCCATCGAGCGGCTTCGCCGCGCCATCAAGCAGGCGAAGCAGTTGGGAATTCTCGGGGAGAATATCTTCAACACCCCCTTTGCCTTCGACATTCAACTGCGGCTGGGGGCCGGCGCCTTTGTCTGCGGCGAGGAGACCGCCCTTATCGCCTCCATCGAGGGAAGGCTCGGAAGACCGCGTCCCCGGCCCCCGTTCCCCGCCGAATTCGGTCTCTGGGGCTGCCCGACCCTGATCAACAACGTGGAAACCTTTGCCAATATCGCCCCCATTGTCAGTCGCGGCGGCGGGTGGTTCGCCGGCATCGGCACGGAAAAAAGCAAGGGGACCAAGGTGTTCGCCCTGGCCGGAAAGATAAATAAGACCGGGCTCATCGAGGTGCCCATGGGGACCACCCTGCGGGAGATCGTTTTCGACATCGGCGGCGGAATTCCCGCCGGCCGAAGGTTCAAGGCCGTCCAGACCGGCGGCCCCTCCGGCGGTTGCGTGCCCGAGCAGTTCCTGGACATGCCGGTGGATTACGAATCCCTTAAGGAGGTGGGCTCCATCATGGGCTCCGGCGGCATGATCGTCATGGACGACGGGGCCTGCATGGTGGATGTGGCCAAATTCTTCATGGAGTTCTGCATGTCCGAATCCTGCGGAAAATGTGTGCCCTGCCGGGTCGGCACCGCCCAGCTTTTCAATATTCTGGAACGGATCACCGCCGGGGACGGAAGAGTCGGAGATATCGATACCCTCAAGGAGTTGTGCGACCTTGTGGGCGCGACCAGCCTGTGCGGCCTTGGCCAGACGGCGCCGAACCCGGTGAAAAGTACGCTGCGGTATTTCGAAGACGAGTACACGGCCCATATCCGCCGACGTCACTGCGACGCCGGTGTATGCGCCATGGGAAACGCCCGGGAGGCCATCACATGACATCCACCACGTCGACACCCCCGAAACCCAGAACGGACGTCAATCCCGTACGCATCTACACCTTGCGCATCGACGGAAGGGACGTCAGTGGCCGGGAAGACGAGACCATCCTGACGGTAGCCCGCCAGAACGGCATCGCCATTCCCACCCTGTGCCATCTGGACGGCCTTGCCGAACGCGGCGCCTGCCGCCTGTGCATCGTGGAGATCCAGGGGAGCCCGAAGCTCTTTGCCGCCTGCGTCACCCTGGTGAAACAGGATATGGACGTGATCACCGACTCGCCGCGCATCCGCGACTACCGCCGCAAAATACTGGAACTCATCTTCTCGGAAAGAAACCATGTCTGCTCGGTCTGCGTGGTCAACGGCAACTGCGAGCTGCAGGATCTGGCCGACAAGCTCGGCATGACCCATGTCCGCTACGATTATCTCAATTTGCCCCATCCGGTGGATGCCTCCCACCCCCGGTTTTCGTTGGACCATAACCGGTGCGTCCTTTGTATGCGGTGTATCCGTGTCTGCAAGGACATCGAGGGCGCCCACACCTGGGATATCGCGGGCCGGGGCATTCATGCCCGGATCATCTCGGACCTCAACCAGCCCTGGGGAGAATCCGAAACCTGCACCGGTTGCGGGAAATGCGTCCAGGTATGTCCCACCGGCGCTTTGTCCGAAAAGGGGAAGTCCGTGGCGGAAATGACCAAGCGCCCCGAGTTTCTCCCCTATCTCCAAATGATGAGAAAGGAAGCTGAACCATGAGCGTGCCCTCGCAACCTCCCACTGAGAAAATGCGCATCGCTACCATCTGGCTCGACGGCTGCTCCGGATGCCACATGTCACTGCTGGATATCGACGAGCGCCTGGTGGCCGCAGCCGACCGCATCGACCTGGTGTTCAGCCCCATCGTCGACACCCGGACCTATCCGCAGAACGTGGACGTCTGCTTCGTCGAGGGCGCCGTTGCCAGCGGGGAGGATGTCGAAAAGCTTCATGCGATCCGCAAAAACACCCGGCAGGTGGTGGCATTCGGAGACTGCGCCGTCACCGGAAACATCCCCGGCATGCGAAACCGGTTCCCCCTTCAGGAGGTAATGACTCGAAGCTACCTGAAGAACGCGACCCACCGGCCCCGGATACCGGACCGGGACATTCCGCATCTTCTCGACAAGGTACAGCCGGTACACGCCGTTATCGAAGTGGATCTGTTTCTGCCGGGGTGTCCGCCGGCGGCGGATGCCATTTTCGAAGTGCTGTCGGCACTTCTGGAAAATCGCCTGCCGGATCTGGCCGGCAGGGTCCGATTCGGATAACGCCTGCATCCCCGAAAGTTGGGGAGACGATGATATACCCGGAGATACACCATGGACAGACAAATTGTGATCGATCCGGTTCACCGCATCGAAGGGCATGGGAAAATTACCATTCAACTGGATGCATCCGGGCAAGTCGAAGATGCCGCCTTCCATGTCACCCAGTTCAGGGGCTTTGAGAAGTTCTGCGAGGGCAGGCCCTATTACGAGATGCCGTCCCTGGTGGAGCGGATTTGCGGAATCTGCCCGGTTTCCCACTCCCTGGCGTCCGCCAAGGCCTGTGACGCCATTCTCGGGGTTACCGTTCCGGAGGCGGGACAACGGCTGCGGGCACTTCTGAACCTCGCCTCCATTATGCAGTCCCATGCCCTGAGCTTCTTCTACCTCTCCTCTCCGGACCTGCTGCTCGGTTTCGATGGCCCGCCGGAAAAGCGAAACATTCTCGGCCTGCTGGAGACCCATCCCCAACTGGCCGCCGACGGGATCCGCCTTCGGCAGATCGGCCAGTCGATCATCCAATGGCTGGCCGGCAAAAAAATCCATCCCACCTGGGTGGTTCCCGGTGGTGTGGGAGTTCCGCTTTCAAAGGAAAACCTCGAGAATATCAGGGCGGTCCTCCCGGAGGCCCGGGATATCGTTCTGCGAACCATCGGGTGGTTTAAACCGTCCATGGAAAACTACCGCGAAGAGATCCGTACCTTTGCCAACTTTCCGTCCATGTTCCTGGGGCTGGTGGACCCTTTCGGCAACCTGGAGCTTTTCGACGGCAACCTGCGGTTTATCGACTACCAGGGAAACGTTGTCGCCGAACAGGTGCCGCCGGCGCGGTATGCCGAATATATCGGCGAGGCCGTGGAAGACAATTCTTATCTGAAGTCGCCCTACTACCTGCCCCTGGGGTATCCCGAGGGCATCTACCGGGTGGGACCCGCCGCCCGCCTGAATGTCTGCAGCGGGTGCCGGACGCCCCTGGCCGATGAGGAGTGGGCCGAGTTCAAGAGCCTCGAGAAAGGCCCGATCCTGAGTTCTTTCTACAATCATTATGCCCGGCTGATCGAAATTCTCTACACGATTGAAAAGGCCGGGCAGCTTACAGATGATCCCGACATTCTGAACCCCAGGGTGCGGGCCCACGCCCAGCCGAACTTCTTCGAGGGCATCGGTGTCGTGGAGGCCCCCCGGGGAACGCTGTTTCACCACTATCAGGTGGACGAAAACGGCCTCATCACCGGGGTCAACCTCATCGTCGCCACGGGCAACAACAACCTGGCCATGAACCGCGGGGTGCTTCAGGTCGCCCGGCATTTCATCAAAAACGGCGAGGTGCCCGAACCCGTCCTCACACGGCTCGAAGCGGTGATCCGGGTCTTCGACCCCTGCCTCAGCTGCTCCACCCATGCCCTTGGCATAAATTCGCTGCATGTCCGCCTTCTGGGGCCCGACGGCCATGTGGTGGACGAAAAGTGGCGATAGAAGACGATAGGGTATTTCCATATTTCGTGGGGGACGGGGCGCCCTGGGGAGGCTATAAAGAGCGTGGATTCGAAAAACCATTCGTTAATCTCTTCCCAATTGAATGTATAGAAATTGGCATGCGGGTCGATTTCGCATCCCTGCGCAATAATAGTATTGATAGCGTAATCCATAATGTGTCAAAAGGGATATGATTGCTAAAGATTATCTAGTGCCCATCCAGAAATGGCCAATTCGCCCGATATCTTTGTTGCGCGAAAAATTTTATCCTCGAAATATCAACTATCTAAAGTTTCCTATAAAGCATCACGCCGCCATGTGCAGCAGTACGTCCACCAGTGAATTTATGACGGATATACGTGGGCCAGGGAAAAGCCTACGAAAATTATCGTCCATGGCGGCTTTGGCTATCGATCGGCGAACGTCCGAGAAGGCAAAATGGCTCCGGCCATCAACTGCATGCCGACGGGTTGGTGTCTTCTCGGCCCGACTTGCATAGATCCAGGCGACGGTGGTCGCCAACATGCAAAAGTGCAGGTGGTTGCCGACCGCCTGCGGATGACGGGTTTGCGTTTCGGCACTGCCGATGTCGCGTTTCAGTTCTTTGAACAGGGCTTCGATTTTCCAGCGGGCACCATAATACTCAACGATCTGTCGAACGGACAGGGACATGTCGGTTGAGAAAAAAGCCACCCACTGGGTTTGTCGATAAACCCAAACCACTTTGACGGCACAGCGCATCGTTTTGAGCATGACCACACGCTCATAGGCCAAGATGGTCCTGTCGCGGCCATACAAATTGACGGTGTATTCCTGTGCCAGAGATCTGTAATACGCAGCCATCGACGCCGCATTGCCCAATTTCCGGCCGTATTTTCGGGGCCGCCCCACCCGACTGCTGACATGCGGACCGGGCAGATCGAACAGATTGCTGTTCGATCTGAGCCGGGAAATCATGTCAATCCATATTCCCAGTCGATCATGCAGCGGCTTCCACAAGCCATTGTTACCGAACCAGGAATCGGTGGTGACGATGATCCGCTTTCGACCAAAGACCCCGGCAACATCTGTGATCATGTCGACAGCCATGGCCATCTTGCTGGTAAACGCCAATTTCGGCCCGCCTTGGCGATGCATGCGGGCAATGCTCTTTTTCAGGTGATAGAAGCGGTAGCTCAAGGGCAGGCACGCCCATCGTCCCTTGACGATCTTCAGCAGTCCCACGGTAACGACATTCTGTGCCCACGGATATTTCGACTGATTCTGTTTGGCAGCATGATCGAATATCTTTTCGCATCCGAAGATTTTCTTGCCCGTTTTGGGGTTGACATAGTCATCCAGTGCCAGCAACAGCCGCCCGCCGGTCAGTGGTTGGGGAATCATTTTCCACAGCGTCTGCCACAATCGTTTCCATGGTATCTTTGGAGATGCCATGAACGTGTAGAATCGTTTTCGCCGTATCCCGGTAAAGCCGAACAGGGATCTGAGACACCGGAGGATGCACGATGTCCTGGACGAGGCGAAAGGCACGATGATCGCCATGATCGTATAGGTGAACCAGATTCCGCACTCTTGACCTTTTCGAGACTGCGGGAATTCGTTTTTGAGTTTTTCGAGAATGTCGTGTAGGATGAACATGCGAGGCTCCCGGTTTTGGTGTTTTTTTTCGTGGTAGAAGAAGCATACCACAACCGGCCCTCGCATTCAATCATAACTTCCCGTATTTTATACATATTTACGCTTATCATTAAAAAATCAGCCGAATATGTCCAATGATATCAATGGGTTACAAGGAGCCGCCATTCTATTAACCGCCTGTAATCATTAGCAATATTTACACGTCGCGAGAATTCTCAACCATCTTGCCGCCACCCAAAACGGGGAAACTTCAGATCAACTATATGACTGCGGTAAAATTTTTCGTGCGCCTCGATCTCGACCAAATTTCCCTATTTCTGGATGAGCACTAGCTAGTGTCTGTCCATAAATAATGAATTTAAGCCGTTTTCGCTGATCAAAAAATTGGGCACTGCTTTTTGGCGAAGTACTTCTGACAATAGCCCTCTCGTTTTATGATCATATGACTATATTAGGCTCCTTTTTCGCGCACCGATCCATCAAGTTCCTGCGTCGCAAAAGAAATTATAGGCCTAAACGGCCGCCAGTTTCTTTCGCGCAATCGTAAGCAAATTGGCGGCAACCACTGATGACAACACATAGCTTTTGAACGAACGAAATCCTTTCCAAGTGCAGCGCGTCAGACCGAAGCTGCGCTTGAGCCAGGATATACCGGATTCGATCCCGGCACGAAACTGTCGGAGCTTTTTGTAAACGTAATCACTGCGGCACATATCGGCTTCTTTCAGGCCGCGTTTCTTGGAAAAGCACACATCCTTGATTTTACGCTCTTTGGCTTTGACGAGATTGTCTTTGGATGCGAAACCGCCGTCCAAAGCGGCCTTCAGCGGATAGCGGCCGTAGATCTGATGTTGACGATCGAGCATCGTTTCAACCAGTTCGCTATCGGCGGGGTTGCCTTCAAGGATGACACAATCCAGGATCAGATTCGAGGCACCGCCTGTCATACAGATTTTATGACCGTAGTAAGTGTCTCGGCGGTCCTTGATAATGATGTCCGTATGGTCTTCGAAAAGAGAAAACACCTTCTGGTCGGCCGGCACGCTTTCACCTTGAACGACACGGCGAAAGGTTTGGTCGTATACCTTTCGGGCCAGGTCTCCATAATGTTTGATCTCACTGAACAAACCCAGCAACAAAGGGTCTGCGCTGCAATGTCGTGCCAATGCTTTTTCGGTCTGGATGGCATAGCCGATGGTTTTACGTGTAACCTTGAGCAGGTCTTTGTAAAGGGGCGTACGCTGTTTGTCCCCTTTGGCGTACTGGACGCCGATCATTCTTTTTTTGGCACGGCGCTGATGGTCGGTAAAAACAACCTTGATCCCGAATTCGTCTCGGACTTTGATCAACAAGCGGGCAATGACGCGAACCGCATCGTACAGTTGGACGGAATCAAGAGGCGGATGAATGTTGGACTCGACCACCGTACAATCGACCCGCGCCTTTCTGCCTTTTTCGATTTTTTCGTCCTTGGCATAGGCCAAAAGATCACGAGATATGAACTCCCAGGTTTGCGGAGATATCATTTTGATATTGGTGTTCAGGGCCGACTTTTTAAATCCCTTGTCGGCAATACCGATTCGGCAAAATCGTCTCAAGGCTCTGGAGTCAGAAATATGAAAGGCCAGATCTTCATAGGTGAAACTGTAAAGCCGCATTACCACCGCAGCGCGCAGAACCTGTTCGGCTGTCATGCCGCGAGCCCCGGTTCGACTCTTGAGGATTTTGCCTTTGTTGAGGTCTTGCAGTACATGGTCGCAAATGGTAGGAATGCTATCCAGCACGATGCTGATCGCTTCCAACTCTTTTTCTCTGGGATGACCGGTTGGGGGATCGATAAGCGGCATTTGTTTTTGATGTTTTTCGCGCATTTTGTGTTTGGCCCTTTTCTTTATTTTGTAGTTATATTGGTTGTTTGGCGACTTTCAATATACTACAACGAGAAGAGATAAGCCACTACAAAATGCGCTTTTTTTATTGATACCGGCAAGTTATGTTGCCGGATGGACACTAGCTATGCAGTCAGTGTAGTTTTTATTGGTGTATCGGTTGAGAATTTATGCCGATGAACCAATGGCCGCCCCGAACTTTCATTCCGGTCGATATCGTTCGGTTATTTTCGGATCAGAGCATCCCAATCTTTCCATACCTCCTGATCGTGACAATAGCTTTCAGGGGGCATCTTGGGGAATGCGGTTAGGCAGGCAGCACCGTCCAGGATGGTAGCTTTAACCTGCCACACAACAGCCAACCGGCTCACATTGCCGAATTTCCATGCTGCCATATCTTTTGTTTAAGCAAGACGGAACACCAACACCAAACAACAAAATACCAGAGAGGTGATACCATGGCCGAAAATAAAGTTCAGGACTACACCGACGACAGAAATGAAGGTCACGTTGATACCCGCGAAAGTAACTTTGAATGCGAGAACAAGGACCCACATCTGGGATGTGATCCAGGAATCGACGTAGCGGGATAACCGAAAGGAAGGTGCCCTATGATAGGAACGACACTGACGATAATTGTACTTGCATACTTCATCAATCGGTGCATCGCCGGTGCCTCTTGCAGGATTTAAGGGCACGATAATCGGCAGAGCTTCGAATCAACAGGCAAAACAAAAAAATGATCCGCCTGAATGGTGGTTGGAAGGGCAGAGCCTCTAACGGGGCTCTGCCTATTTTTAGCAGATGGACTTGCTCAGGCCACCATTCGTACTTACTATATTGCTACACCGGAGCACTGCAAAAGGCACCCAGTTGCCACGCCGGCCACACCACCGTGATCGGCCCCCATCGCACCACCCTCTGCTCCGGTTCCACTTTTTCAGTCTTTGTGCCTCTTAAAAGAAACCGGGTCGCCAAAAGGCAGCCAGGTAACAGGGAAATGAAAATGAAAGGAGGCGTTTCCTTTTTCAGATTCCCTGGTGCCAGGACATGGGGATTTCAGGGACGGGAGTTTAAGGGCCGTCTGTTGGTATACAGGTTAAGAATTTATGCCAATGAACCAGTGGCCCCAACTCTCCCACTGCTTTTTCGGGTTTTCAATCGATAATTTTTCAGCTTGGGGCCGGGATCACTTGGCGACGTAAACGCCGCGCTGGGCGTTGGTGATCAATCCCTGCTGTTTCAGTCGATGCACGGCGTTCTGAACGCTTTTTAAGTTCATCTTGAGGCTTTTGGCCAGGTCGGCAACCTTCATCCCGGCCTTCTTTTTTTTGATTGCAACCAATACCCGATTGCGGGGCGCTGCTTTAGCGGCTTTCTTCGGGGCCGCCTTTTTTTGGGCGGTTGCCTTTTTTGTCACCGGTGCCCGTTTGGCCCTTTTTTTTGGCGCGGCCTTTTTTTTGGCGGCGGATTTCTTCTTTGCGGGTGCGGCCGGCTTTTCCACGGCGGCCATCAGATTCTCGAGCTTGGTGGCTGCCTTGTGCAGGGCAGTTGCGAGTGACTTCAGTTCCCTTTTAATCTGAGCATTCGTCTTGTTGGCCATCGCTATCTCCTTTTTTCGTTGTCTACCCGTTCTTTTAATTCCTTGCCGGGCTTAAAAAAGGGGAGTTTCTTCGGAGCAATCGGTACTCGTTCACCGCTTTTCGGATTCCTCCCCGTATAGCCGTCATACTGTTTTACGAAGAAAGAACACAGGCCGCGGATCTCTACACGCTTGCCATTGCACAAAGCGTTGGCCATGGAGTCAAAAAAAATCGAAACCACATCATACGCCTGCGATTTCGATAGCTCACAAGAACTTCGTAAAGCTTCAACCAACTCGATTTTATTCATAAAAATTCCCCGAAGAAAACAGACCATTTTCTAAAACTAACCGCAACCAGGGAAAAAGGTCAAGAAATTAATTGGTTGGATATGTTTTTTAACTCACTGCCGCCCGTACAGACAACATACGACAACGGGCAGCCATCGAGCGGAAGAGCCGGCCCCCTTCTGGTCGGACACTTTTTGCCGCAATTTTTTACTGCTCCTGGTGATAGCAGGTTTTTCAACTCAATTATGGGCGAGCCAGTAAGCAGCATTTTTCCCGGATGCAGATATCTTGTCAGTACTGCTCTTATCTTCTGTCTGAAGGTGCTCAGGAATCAGATCCCGCCGGAACACATTTTCTTCATTCTCCGCCTGGCGGTTTACAGATACCTTGTCCTCATTTACCAGCAAAGTGGCCGGACGTGGCATTAAAATTACTCATTGAAACCTCCTGGTAAACCCCGAAATGGCTGGACAGACCCTGAGTCGGACTTTGGCAACCGTATTCAGCTCTTTGGCCGCGGATTCAATGGTATCAATCTCTTCAACACCGTCAATGGTAATCCGGGCTTCTTCTTTGACCGTCCTGAAGATGTGATCTTTTGGCTTGGGGACGCCGTTGACTGAGATGAACTGAGGGTCGAATCCGGCTTTAAGGGCAACCGAGAATTCACCCGCAGAGTATATGTCGCCCCCGCAATTCTCACTGGCAATTATTTTCTGGATGGCGGAAATCCAGTTTGCTTTTGCGGCTGGCATTATTTTGACCGGGCCATCGAGCCTGAAAACCCTAAAATTGATGGAACGAAGCCATGACCAATTCAATTTTCTGTTCATTACCCAGCTGGCCGGTTCCCTTGCATTTCTGATGGTTGTGAGGCCCCACTTAAAATGAAAATTTTTGTTTCCTGGCTGTTCGGGAACTGGGCCTGGCAGCCATCGAACTGGCTCAAAAAATGGGGTTGAACCAAACGGCAATCAGCATCTTCGTGAAGCGGGGGAGGGGAGCGTCAAGGATAGAAAGTTCAATATTGCCGATTTTCTACCGTAATTTATATGTTGATGGATGTTCCCTTATACACACCCTCGCTGCATGAACGATAATGCCGTATGCTTTTTCAGACAGATCATCGGTATCCATTTGCTCTGACACCATATGGCTATTTTTGCATGACCCCCGTAAACCCGGGAAACCCATTATCGATAGGCGTGTATACCACCTCGAGAACAGGCAACTCCCACTGATCCACTTTGATTCTATCCTGAAAATCTTCTGCAGGATCATTACGCTCACGCTTTAACAGGGCGACGACTCTCAATTCACCAATTTGATCTACACGCCGGGACCATTTATCGGTGCCTTCTTGCGAGAGCCTGCCAACGCAGAAGCCATCCACATCGTGTATTTCAATCCCAGAATTATTCCGGTGAAAAGTAACTTTTTCCCCGGCCTCCAGGTGGGCCAATTGTTTGTGGATGCGGTGGCCCTTGGGAAAACAACCGGCAAAATCCATATATATTTCACTCAGACCGATCAACTCGTACCGTTTGTTTTTAAATTCATTGCCGATGGCAGCACCAGCGTAGGTCTTGGAAACGGCAAAAGAACCTCTGATTTCTTTTAAGAATGGGTTGGGGCGGATAGGTATCTTCATGAGGTGCAATGTCTCCTCCGCACGTGTCATACCCACATACATGACGCGTCGCTCCTCTTCCCATTCAGCTCGATTTCTCTGACCTACCCAGTCGCCGTCTAGAATAAACACATGCGGGAACTCCATACCCTTGGACGAGTGAATGGTGCTGAGAAATATTCCTTGTCCCAGAACCTTCTCCCGACGCTGTTCCGCTGTGAATTCATAGAAACGGTCGATGGCCCGGCTGACCGGAAGGACGCTGTCCGAAGTTTCGTCACGATAATTGTCGAAAAACAGGTCGACCAGCTGCCACCAGATGTTATGGTTTCGATTGGATGAGACACCATCGAGCATCTCTATCAATTCAGAGGCACGTAAGTTCATCTTCTCATTGGCAGTCAACAATTCCAACACATGATGAACCTCTCTTACCCGGTGAAACGGCAACCCCTTTTCCAAGGTTGTCCGAATGGGATAACCGCTGTCTTCCAGAATCGATCGCACATTCGCCAAAGGTACTTTTGTCCGGCTGAGGATGGCGAAGTCATGCCACGCCAGGCTCGGATCGATCGTCCGCATGCGATCGATTTCAGCTTTTATGTAAGCCGCTTGATCGTGAGTATGATTTACGGAAACGATCTGCACAAGACCCTGTCCAACGGGGTCGATCAACGCCCACCGTCCCCCCGGCCGATTGGATTCTCGCCCACGGTTGATGCGGATCGGGTGGTCGCCTTTCATACGGTCGTGGTTGGCTCGGATCAGGGTATTCGAGGCTGAAATGATGTGCCTGCTGGAACGGTAATTTTCAACGAGATACACCACGTCTTTGCTGTAATCTTCCTGGAAGCGCCGAATAAAGCGGATGTTTGCGCCGCGGAACGTATAGATGTTCTGATCGTCGTCGCCCACGGCCACGATGGCCAGCCGGCTGTCCTCCTCCGCAAGCGACCTGCCGGCAATGGCGGATACGAGGTCGTACTGATCCTCGTCGATGTCCTGATATTCGTCCACGAGGATGTGGCTGTAACCGGCCAGCAAACGATCCCGATGTTCATCGGCTTCTACGCCTGGAATATCCTTTTCCCCATTCAGCAGTTCGACCGCATCCTTGATGATGCGGTCGAACTGGATGTTGTTCTGGCTGTGTCCAGCGGCCATGTCGCGAATGGAGATCCCGGCCAAGCGCATTGCAGCACCGTGATAGGTGGCGATGGTAACCGCATTGGCTACCTTCCCGACCAGGGCACGCAGTCGCTTCTTGAGCACCATGGCAGAACTGTGGTTGAAACACAGCACCAGAATCTGGCGCGCCGGTATCCGCTCCACCTCGAGTAAATAGGCACAGCGGTGCACGATAACCATCGTCTTGCCCGATCCAGGGCCGGCCAGGATGAGCAAACTGTCATCCACAGGACGCCCCACAGCCCCGATCTGAATCGGGTTGTGCAGGTTGTCGACGATCATACGGAAGGACTCGGCCGTCGTGGCCTTGTCCAGCAGTTCCCGGTCCCCTTCGAAATATTTATTGATGAATTTCACGCGGCCTAAAGTGAAATAATCCAGGACAAGCGCCAACGCAGGGGCAATTTTTTCGAGGGCCAGGATCGCATAGCGCATCATCACGTGGACTTGAAGTCTCTTTTCCTGGTAGTGTACGGCCAATGGCTTATAATCGCCCTTGCTGTAGTAACGGCCTTTGGCCGCCTCTGCCAATCGCAGCGTCATGGCCTGCCTGAGAACGGCCAATCCACCCTGAAGTTCGATCACGTGCTGTTCGTGCAGGAACATCAGTGCCCGCTCCATGGCCGGCAGCATTTTTTTGACTTCGGCGCTGAGTGTCAGATCCGACTTGATCGCAGCCGACAGGTCGTCGCTGGTGAAAGTGATTTGCACGTTTCCCGTAACCTTGGCGCCGGTTTCCGCAGCCTGTTTGTTAACCAGTTCGATCAGCTTTCGTAATATTGCGTTGGCGACATTTTGCCGTAGAAAAATCGTTTTGCGGATGTTATCCCAGCTGCGTCTGAGCCTGACCCGGTAGTGGTGCCGATCCACATGGCCGATTTCAAAGCTGCCGGTCGACGCGGCAAAGCCTTTGCCGTCGTAGGATATCCCTTTGATCAGCAACCTCAAAACGTCCGGGCTGGTCGGGCATTCCTCGTTGGTCAGTTTCTGGTTCAGGCGCCGGATATCCAGTTCGACCCAGTCTCCGTTTTCCGCGTCGGGATCATCGATCTGCAGCAGGCGGATCAGCTTGTCTTCAAGCCCACAGACCGTTTGAAAAGTTATCAGGGCGTTGTTTTTCCCTTTTGGACGAAAGGTTGCCGACAGCATGAGCCCCTTGTCGATCAGCCTGGCATCCGACATGTCATGCAGGGCCGAAATGACGATCTGGGCGGCGGTCTGCCCGGTTTGTCGTTCCATGGTCTGGAGCGTTTCTTTTTCAGTAAACAGCGCTTCTGCGAGTTCGTCAGCCCGGATACCGCGATCTTTCGGGCTGTTGATGATCTGCTGCAGGATGCCGAGCCAGAGGTGTCTGGTTTGAGGTGTGATGTTGAGCCGGTTCATGATTTCTGTGGCCGCTTCGAGCGAATCGACCAGGGGCTTGCCCTGGAAGGCTTCCGTAAGGTTATGGTTGCGCTGCAGGAAGCCCGCTCGCTCCAGCCAGGCGATGGAGGCTCTGATTTTGGTGTCCCGGAACTCGGGTTTCAGTTCCTTTATGTCGGCCCAATCTTCATCGCGGATGAGTTCGTCCGTGGTGACGACGATTTCGCCATTTTCGTTTCTTTTCTTGCGTCGCAAGGCCCGCAGTGTTCGGGCAATCTCCTTGCGCCTCACCTCTGACAAAGATCCCATGCTGAACTGCAGCTTTGCATCCTCCTCATCGTATAAGAGAATGCAGCGTGCCGGTTTCAGGTCCCGGCCGGCACGACCGGCCTCCTGGATGTAGTTTTCCAATGACCCAGGCATGCTGAAATGGATCACCAGGCGGATATTTTCTTTGTCGATACCCATACCGAAGGCATTGGTGGCACAAATGATGGGGGTATGCCCGGCGATAAAGGCTTCGATGATGTCGCGTTTCTCCTTTGAGTCGATCCCGGCGTGAAAGGCCTCGGCTACCAATCCCTGATGAAAGAGGAATTCCCGGATTTCCTCCGTATCCTTGCGTGTGGAAGCATAGACGATGATGCCCCCCGGATCGTCGTTGGAATCCAGATGGTCCTGGATCATCTCTTGGGTTCGTTGCAGTTTTTCCGCTTTTGAGAGGGGGACGACTTCAAAAGAAAGATTTTGCCGTTCGACACCGCCTTCGTAGAGTTGCAGTTCCTGGCCGAGTTTCTCACGAAAGTGGTTTTCGATCTCTTCGGTAACGCTTTTTTTTGCAGTGGCCGTAAAGCAGCCAACCGGCGGCACCGGCTGATTCTGCTCCCTGGCGAATTCCCGGATGAAGCGTGCTGCGTAGAGGTAGTCCGGCCTGAAGTCGTGCCCCCATTTGGAAAGACAATGCGCCTCATCGAACACCCAGCTGCCGATTTCGCGCTGTTTGAGAACATTGCGAACGCTGACGCTGCGCAGCTGTTCCGGAGAAATGTACAAAATGGCGGTATCCCCCAAACGGATTCTTTCGAAAACCTCCCCCCGTTCCGGCAGGGTCTGCAATCCGGAAACCGATTCGGCAAACAGCGTTCCCGTCTTTTTAATCAGGTTGTCTACCTGATCCTTCATCAGGGCCTGCAGTGGAGATATAACGATGGTCAAGGTCCCCCGGCGCCAGTAGCGCACCAACGCTGGCAACTGGTAGCAAAGTGACTTTCCGCCGCCGGTTGGAAGAATTCCCATGGTGGGCCGGTCTCCCATGCAGCCGCATACGATTGCCCGTTGCAGGCTCTCGCCTTTTTCCGTTTGTGGCGCTTCCCGGAACGAAGGGTAACCGAAAAATCGGGTGAGCTGACGTTCGGGGTCGTGGTTCTGCAAACAAAATTCGCAGTCGCCATCACCGCAGGGATTTTCTCTCAATACCTTGATGACGGCTGGAATTTCAGGAAACCGGTAGCGGACCCAAGGGGGCAGCACCGAATTGCCGCCGGCAACCTGCAGCCAGGCAAGGCAGAATGCGACGGCCGGCCGTTTGATGTCGTCAGCCAACAGGGGTGGGATCGTTTGATTGGCGGCGTTGACACACACCTTGCCGGACGTTTGCGTGATGAATGATCCAAGCGCTGTTTCAGGATCGTCGATTGCGCCGTTGGACAGCTGGCAAAATACCGCTGACAGTCCTTGGCCTGTAAAGCCATTGAACCTGCTGCCCTGAAAGCAGTAGCGGTAAAAATCGATCAATTCCGGAGTTTCTTTCGACAGACGCTGGAAACTTTCCCACTGGTCGGTGAATATGGAAGCGGCGAGTCTGGCGTCTTCAACGGGGTTGTTGATGGTGGCCCGAACCAGTTTGTAGTCTTTTACCAAACGGTGATATGGGTTTTGGGGAAAAGCGATGGGAGAGAGGTAGAGGGTGTCAATCACCGGTTTTTTTAAAAACTGAAGCCATGGAGATGAAGATTGTAAAACCGGGAAATCGTGTCCTAATAAATTGTGGCCCAAAACAAATTCAGCGTCTGCTGAAAATTCGTCAAGTTGGTTTAAAATGGCCGAGGAGCCTGCCCTTTCTTTTCTCTCAAAAACGCTTCCGTTGAAGATCGCTCCAATATGTCGAATCCTGCCTGACCTCGTCGTTTCCAGATCCAGCATCAACGTACGATCCATCAATTCAGACAATTGTGTCCGCGAATTTGTTTGCGTCAGGCCGCAGGTGGCCAAAGAAGCACCTCTATTATAGATGGTTCATATAATGGGTGGATAGGGATAATCGGGACCTCTCTTGTTTTTTCCGGTCGTTCAATCGGCAACCTTATTGTTTCAGCCGGTGAAGAGCATTCTGAACGCTCTTTAAATTCATTTTGAGGCTTTTGGGCAGGTCGGCAACCTTGGCCCCGGACTTCTTTCTTTTGACCGTGCCCAGGACCCGGTTGCGGGGAGTTGTCTTTGCGGTTTTCGGAGCGGCTTTTTTCTTGGCGGCGACTTTCTTCTTTGCCGGCGTCCGCTTTGCCCTTTTCTTCGGAGCGGCTTTTTTCTTTGCCGGTGTGGCCGGAGTCCCTAAAATTGCTGCCAGGGCTTCGATCTTGTCGGATAGCTTGTGCAGGTTTCGGGCGAGGGTTAAAAGCTCCTCTTTACGCTGGACATTCGTACTTTGGGCCATCGTTATTTCCTTTTTTCGTTGTTACCCGTTCTTTCAGCTCTTTGCCGGGCTTGAAGAAGGGGATCTTTTTTGGAGGTATCTTTACATGCACGCCGCTTTTCGGATTTCTCCCCGTATAGCCGTCATGTTGTTTTACGAAAAAGAATACAGGCCGCGGATCTCTATACGCTCGCCGTTTCCCAAAGCGTTGGCCATGGAGTCAACAAAAAATCGAAACCACATCATACGCTCGCGATTTCGATAGCTCACAGCTACTTCGTAAGGCCTCAACCAATTCGATTTTGTTCATAAAAAATTCCCTGGAGAAAACAAAAACTAAACGCAACTATGGAAAAAGATCAAGAAATTAATCGGTTAAGCCATATTCTGGATTATTTACGGTAAACCTCCACCATTTTCACGATTCGTTCTGTTGCCGCGACTGCTGCAGCATGGTCCTGTGAAAAGTTTAACCGGATGCTATCACTATAACCCGGCGCAAATTCTGTCCCGGGCGTAACTGTTACGCCGGCCTGATGGCGAAGCAGCCTTATAAATGTATTTGGTTCAACATCAAGGGGCGGCAGTTGCGGGAAAAGATAACTCCCGGCTTGTGGCGTTGCTGTCAAGAAATCGGCAGCCCTGAAGATTTTCAGCAATTCATCGCGTATCGCTTCATGTTCACGGATACGCTTTTCCATCCAACCTTCCGGTTCCTGAAACCAGGTATCAAGAACGGCCTGATTGTATCCTGCTGCACGCAGCGTAACGATCGCCTGAAGCCGTTCCATTCGTTCGATTAATCTGGCCGTACCAAATGCAGTTCCAAGACGGAACCCACTGAGAGACTCAGTCTTCGATGGACCCATTATCGTAATTAGATTTTCAGGTTGTATTTCACAAGCGCGAAGGTGTGAATAAACCTCGCCGCTGTAAAGCATCCGAGAGTAAAGTTGATCCACGATTAAGGTTACATCATGTTTTGCTGCGAGTGCTGAAATTTCAGTAATTGCGTTGCCTGAATATACCAGGCCTGTGGGATTGTTCGGTGTCGAAAAGACGAATACTTTCACGCCGCTTTTAAATGCATCTTCTATTTGATTAAGATCCGGGCCATTTTCAGATGGACTTCCCTGGTAGTGGAGTGGGATGGGGACTATTTCACCGTCGAAGAACTTAACAAGTTTGCGGTTGGCGAAATAGTCCGGCTCTACTACAGCAACTTTCGTCCCTGCAGAGACGGTCGCACCGAGGGCCAAAAACAGTGCGCCTTGCGTTCCGGGTGTTATGATCAATTCGTTATCTGCTGAAATGGAGCTGCCTGTGAATCTAGCAAGGCGCCTGGCAAGACTCTCGCGTATCCGAGCTGCACCACGATATTCAGTATAAGCTTGATTTCCGCCTTTATCAAAACCATTTTTCCATGCTTCTGATGAGCCGGGTATTGGCGGAAAGGCATCTACATCCCCATGCGAGAAATCAACCGGAACCCCGCTATATTTATTGCCGCGCATGATATCATTCAAGTTGCCTGTGAATTGACGAACCTCCTGACCAGGAGCATTTTCCGCCTCAAGGGCGCTAAACTTTTCATCCAGTGTCATCATATTATCCTCCGGTTATTTAAACCGTTTATCGATTCTCAAGCCAAAGACTGAATATGGGGTCGACCACCTTCCAAACACTGTCTTTACCCTGCTCTATGTAATCCAACGAGCGCAGTTTTTTCAACGCCCCCTGGACGCCGCCTACCGATTTGAGGCTGTGGGTTTGCATGTAATGAGCGGATAAAACCGAACGGGTGGGCTCTTTCGCAATGGCTTTGAGAACGGCGATCTGCTGAGGTGCCAGAAGCTGGACGCATTTTTCAAAATAAA
Organism: uncultured Desulfosarcina sp.; assembly: GCF_963668215.1. NCBI lineage: Bacteria > Pseudomonadati > Thermodesulfobacteriota > Desulfobacteria > Desulfobacterales > Desulfosarcinaceae > Desulfosarcina > uncultured Desulfosarcina sp. The sequence goes on along the minus strand of NZ_OY764191.1, from coordinate 67,572 downwards.
ACGTTTCGCCTTCGATCAGTCCCTGAAAAACCCGCTGGATATCCGCTTTTAAGACACGCGACTTGGCCTCCTCGAAAATCAAATAACATAATTTTTGGGTATAAAATGGATGGTTACATGTGATCGCGGCAATCTCGGCAGCTCGTGGAATTTCGCATGTTTTTTTTCCCACGGCGAACCTTTCCACGATGAATGTTACCAATTCGTCTTGAGGCAACACATCCAACTTGAATTCCAGGGCGCTTTGGAAAAACGGCCGCCGTTTCAGGTTGAACATTTCCAGAAGTACCCGGCGCCGGCTGCCGACGAAAAAATATGCGGCCGGATGCGTCTGGATATGTGAGCGCAGGATTCCCTCGATATTGGAATTCTTCAACTCAACAATTTCCTGGAATTCATCCAGGACAATATTTACCTGGCGTTTGGTATTTTCTAAAAAATGGCCAACCCCTGTAAGTGTTTCATCCAGCAGATCCTCGCCAAATAGCCGTTGGGAGGATTTTTCAACGGACAAACCGAACGATGTGTCGCCGGTCAGGGAGGTATTGGGCCTGTAGGTCTTGATGATGTCCGCAGCTTTGCCCATCAATGGTTTATGGGGATAAATCCCCGAATAAAGGCCCTTGGCGATACGATCAGCAATGTTGTCCACCGATGACAGGCCGAACAGGTCGATGAACACCGTAATGAATTTTTCGGATTTCAATCGCGACTGAACTTGCCGGACCAGAGACGTTTTGCCGTATCGACGTGGCGAATACAACACGACGTTCGTTGCATTTTTGGCGTGCCGGACCAGTTGATCGATTTCTTTGACGCGATTACAAAAATGATCCGCTTCGGTCACAACCTTCAGTGTAAATGGATTTTTCATAACATCCTGTAATCGAACTTATTTATTTCTGTTCAAATGTAGGTATGAATATTTAGGTATTATACTATAATAACAATAAAATCAAGTTGGGCCTGCATTTTCCCGGACGCGCCGACTGGCATTGGCCAGACTTCGGTAAAAGCGTTGCCGTGGTGCCAATGCTTTTTCGGACTCCCCTGTACCTGGACATGGGCCGGAGGCCTATTTATCAATAGACATTTGATTTCATCCATCGGTATGCATTCTTTCCTTTGCTTTCCCTTTGCGCTCTTCGCGGCTTCGCGTGGGACCGGATCTGATATTGCCTCACGCAAAGACGCTAAGCCGCTAAGAAAAAAATTTAAAATGGGCTGGATGACAACTCGAAATGCCGTACTCAAGGCAACAGCCGCAGCCGCCGTTACTGAATTAACAAAACTTCGCGTTCTTTGCGGCTTCGCGTGAGACCCTGTTTTTACGTGAGGCGCTATTAAGGATGGATCAATTTCAGACGCGGAAAATAGGTCCGGTATCTGGCCACGTCCCGTGTTATCAGAGGCAGACCGATGACGGCGGCCTGTGCGCCAATGAAAAAATCGGGCAGGGGGGATGATTTTCTGCCACTGCGCTGACGGTATGCCATGAACGCCTTTCCCGCCAGGAACAATGCTTCACGGGGGATCGGTACCATCTGGAATCCGGCCGCGGCAACGGCCTGCTCCAGATCCTCGATCCGTTCAAACCCGATCGATATCTCACTGTAGACAACCGGGCTGATATACAAACGTCCATGACGGGCGTAGTGCTCAAGTGTGGTTTCCGACCACTGCGCCCAGTTCGGATCATCCAGGAACAGGTCCAGAATGACATTGGAATCGATAAAAATTCCGCTCATCAAGCCCCTCGGGTGAGTGCCATGATCTCATCGGTGGTCATCTTTACGGTAGCCACACCACGAAGCTTGGAAAAAGTGGGTTTTCGGGTGCTCGGTCCCGCCTTTTTTACCAGGTAGATCCTCCCGTTTTCTTCGACGAAATCAACCTCGGTGGCGGGTACAATCCCAAGCTTTTCACGGATCTGTCGTGGAATAGTGACTTGGCCTTTGGTTGTCACGCGCATGTTTTATCTCCCTTAATAGCGGTAATACCCATACAAGTATTACTTTTAGGAAGGGAAGTCAATTATCTCACGCAAAGCCGCTAAGAAAAAAATAGAACTTTGAGAGCAACGTTCAACCGATATGCTGTGCTCAAAGAAACAGATGCAGTCGCCGTTACTGAATTAACAAAACTTAGCGCTCTTCGCGGCTTTGCGTGAGACGATCCCCGATATTGCCCATCTTTTTCAGCCTTTTCCGTCCATTACGGGTTGTTCGTGCGGCCCCACTTCAAATGAAAGATTGCGTTTCCTGCCTGTTCGGGAACTGGGTCTGGCAGCCACCGACTGGCTCAAAAATTGGGGTTGAACCAACCGGCAATCAGCATCTTTGTGAAATGTGCGGAGGGGAGCGTAAAGAAAGGAAAGTTCAATATTGCCGATTCTCTACCGTAATATCTTTATTGATGGAATGTCTTATCATACCATCAACTTAGAAATTGACATGTCAACTTATTTCCGTTATCAATTATTGATAATTACAAATAACAGGAGGCGCGCCATGCCAAGCAGTTACGCCATAGGGCCACACTTTGAAAACCTCATAAAAGACAAGATAGAGAGCGGGAGATACAGCAGTGCAAGCGAAGTCGTGCGTGAGGCTTTGCGCTTGTTTGAAGAATATGAAGAGCTTCGAGCCGTAAGGCTTGAAAAGCTTCGTGCGCAGATCCGGGAAGGAAAAGAAAGCGGTCCCGGCATTCCTGCCGAAACTGTTCTAGGGCAGCTTGAGGCCAAGTATAGCGCCCTTGAAAACAGATAGGAACGGCTTTCCATGCATTGTTTTTTTTCTCCCCTTGCTGAGTTCGATCTTGAAGAGATAGGCGATTATATCGCCAGCGATAACCCGCGGCGCGCGGTTTCTTTCGTCCAAGAACTTCGGGACCTATGCCTTAAAATGATGACCTCACCCGAGGCTTTTCCCCTGCGTCGTGATCTTGGCGAAAATATCCGCATGTGTCCTTTCCACTCTTATTTGATTTTTTATACGGTAAACGCTGAAGAACTACGTATCGAACGAATCCTTCACGGCGCACGCGATATTCCAAGGTTTTTCGATGCCTGAATGATGCTAAACCTCCCAGCGCTCGCCGTTACCCCGCAATTCAACATTTTTAAACAGTTTCTGGTAAGCTCCCGGCTCGAAGGTGTGTGGATGGGCACCAATCGTTTCGGATTCAAGGCGGATGGGGTTCTCATTGGATGAGAGCTATTCCCCGATCCATCTTCCAAGGTATCTCAAGAGAGTAGACGGCAATTCAAAAATCTGAATAAAAATGTTTTTGGGCCTGGAACTCACCCGTTTGCCAAGCTTGAACTCAGGGTGAAAATGGGTTCCGCAATTCGGGCAGGCCATCAGGACCCCGCCGACATCTTTTGGAAATCGCAATTGCTGGCCGCACTTGGGGCAGGTTCTGATTGCATTGTCTGTCATCTGTCGGTCCATCTCCTGACTGAAGATTAAAAACTTCGCGTTCTTTGCGGCTTTGCGTGAGACCCTTTTTGCATGAGGTGCGAGCCTTCCCGCGGTCATCCAAACCGTGCCGGCCCCGCCAGTGCACGTAGGTAGGGATGGGATAGTCGCTGGGCGCCTGAGGTCTTTTCAGCGGCTTGCCGTGATACTTCATCAGCCATTTTGAAAAGCCGTGCGTCCCATGAGCGTTTTTGGACACCTGGACGATCATGTCCTCATCCTCGGAGAGGGTATACGCGCCCCGGTCGAACTAAGCGTGGAAATTTTCCACATTTAATTTGATGGAAGCTCTAATGTGAAATATAATTGTTTGTATTAATTGATTTAATTTTTGATTGAAAACTATTTATTTTCCGATATGATTGATCCAGCGGGCCGATATTCAGCAAGGCATTCAATAACCAGTTTGGACATAACCATTATGTTTTTTATGGAGGCTATCCAATGAATTTAGATGAGTTAAAAAAATTAAGCAGTGCTGAACGCATTCAGGTAATGGAAGCCCTTTGGGATTCCATGCTCTATGAGGACGGTGAAATTAATACTCCTGAATGGCACACACGCATATTGGAACAAAGGAAAAAAGCTATCGCTGATGGTAGTGCAAAATTCATCTCAATATCAGAACTTAAGGCGATCCGGGAGCAATGAAGGTTAAAGATGTCTTAGTATTGCAAGAAGCCGTTGATGACTTGAATGAGGGAAGAGTCTTTTATGATCTTCAAGAACTTGGAGTAGGCAATTATTTTTGGGATTGCATGGTCGCTGATATTGAATCTTTGATCGTTTACGCTGGGATTCATTCCAAAAAGCTTGGTCTGTTCCAAATGTTTGCCAAGCGCTTTCCATATGCGATCTATTACGAAGTGGTTGAAAAGATAGCTTATGTTGTGGCTATTTTGCCAATGAGAAAAAATCCGGCCTGGATTTCTAAGCAGCTGGGTGAGAGACGATAATCCGAATTTTAATTCCCCCGAATTCGGCATTCAAATCCATACGTATTCTCCTGCAATTACCTCATCTTCGTGTCTTTGCGTTAGACTATCCCCGATATTTCCCTTTTTTTCAACCTTTTTACTTTCATTTCTGGCTGTTCGGGAACTAAGCTTGGCAGTTACCGAACTGGCTCAAAAATTGGGGTTGAACCAATCGGCAATCAGCATCTTCGTGAAGCGGGGGTGCGTATTCCGCCGCATAGTGACCACCCATTCCGCTGGAAACTGTCCACTCATTCCGCTGCATTGTGACCACCCATTCCGGAACATTGTGACCACCCATTCCGCTGATTGTGACCACTTTTTCGGCAAGCCAAGCGACGCTGGATAAATTGACCCGTTAACGATAATCCTCCCTCATTTTTATCCGTGAGGGGGATTGATGGCAAAGGATCGATTATCCATGCGAAAGTTCAAAGAGGTATTACGTCTCAAACACGAGCACCAGTTGACCAACCGCAAAATCGCCAATAGCTGTGCCATATCCCATGTCACCGTGGGAAAGTATCTTATCCTGGCAGAAAAGGCCGGGATCGTCTGGCCGTTGCCGGACGATATCGACGACGGCGAGCTTGAACGGCGTCTTTACCAGAAAGTCGAGCGGCCTGCGGCTCGGAAACCGGCCATGCCCCCGATGGAGCAATTGTTCAAGGAACTCAAACGCAAACACGTCACCTTGCAGCTTCTGTGGTACGAATACAAACAGACCAACCCGGACGGCTACCAGTACAGCTATTTCTGCGAACTGTACCAAAAATGGCGCAAGAGCCTCGACATCAGTATGCGGCAGGAACATCTGGCCGGAGAAAAGCTGTTCGTCGATTATGCCGGACAGACGGTGCCCATCATCGACCCCGAAACGGGATCCGTCGCGTTCGAGGCCCAGATTTTTGTCGCTACGTTAGGCGCCAGCAATTACAGCTTTGCCGAAGCTTCCGCATCCCAGAAACTGCCCGACTGGATCAAATCCCACATCCGCGCCCTGGAGTTCTTCGGCGGGGTTCCCCGGATCCTGGTTCCCGACAATCTGAAAAGCGGGGTCACCCATCCGTGCCGCTACGAGCCGGACGTCAACCCCACCTACATGGATCTGGCCCGTCACTATGGCACCACGGTCATTCCGGCAAGGCCCGGAAAACCCAAAGACAAGGCCAAGGTGGAGTCCTCCGTATTGATCGCCGAACGATGGATACTGGCGGCATTGAGGAACCACCGATTCTTCTCTTTGGCTGAACTCAATCAGGCGATCGCTGAGAAGTTGACGATGTTCAACCAGCGGCCGTTGCAACGAATGAAAACTTCCCGACATCATCTTTTCGAAACCGTCGACAGGCCGGCGCTGGCCCCGCTGCCTGCCCATCGCTACGAGTTCGCCCAGTGGAAAAAAGCGACCGCCAATATCGATTACCATGTGGAAGTGGACCGCCACTATTACAGCGTGCCATACCAGCTGCGGGGACAGAAGCTCGACGTAAGCATGACGGCCACAGCCATTGCGGTCTTTCACAAAAACCGTCGGGTGGCCAGTCATCTGAGGAGTCATCGCAAATACGGCCACACCACCGTTGCCGAACACATGCCCAAATCCCATCAGCGCCATCTGCAATGGACGCCTTCACGGATTATCCATTGGGCGGGGAAGACGGGGCCTTCTACCCAGCTGATGGTCACGGAGATCATGCGGCGCAAAACGCATCCGGAGCAGGGCTTCCGATCCTGTCTGGGAGTGATCGCCTGGGCAAACGCTACAGTCCCGACAGACTGGAAAAGGCTTGTGAACGTGCCGTGGCCATCGGCGCCTATACTTTTAAGAATGTCGAATCCATCCTCAAAAACGGGCTCGACAAGCAACCTCTGACGCCACCATCCAAAGGCCGTAGCCTCTCCCATCCCAATATCAGAGGCTCGCGTTATTACCACCAGAAGGAGAATCGATCATGATGTCCCAACAGACCATAGACAAACTTCACGATATGAAACTGACCGCCATGGCCGACGCCTTTACCGAGCAGATGGGAAAGCCGGATCTGGGAGAGCTGAGTTTTGAAGACCGCTTTGCCATGCTGGTGGATCGGCAATGGACCTTCAAAGAGGATCACCGCATGACCCGTCTGCTCAGAACCGCAAAACTCCGGGACAGCGCCTGCATCGAAAATATCGACTTCAAGACGCCGCGCGCCCTGGATAAATCCCTGGTCGTGAGACTGGCCGGAAGCGATTGGATCAAAAAGGACCAGAACGTTATCGTCCTCGGCCCCACCGGCGTCGGCAAAACCTATCTGGCCTGCGCTATTGCTAACAGCGCCTGCCGCAACGGTTTTGCCGCCATGTACAAAAGGGCTCCACGGCTGTATCAGGAGGTTGCCATCGCCCGGGCCGACGGTTCCTATCCCAAACTGATGAATCGATTGTCAAAGATCAAGGTGCTCATCGTCGACGATTTTTGCATCGCCCCGATGACCGATCCGGAGCGCCGGGATCTTTTGGAGGTGCTGGAGGATCGACAGTCGATCTCCTCAACCATCATTGCCACCCAGGTTCCCGTCGAAAACTGGATCGAGCATATCGGCGATCCTACCCTGGCCGATGCCATTTTGGACCGACTGGTTCACAACGCCCACAGGATAAATTTGAAAGGAGAGTCCATGAGAAAAATCCGTTCGTCCTTGACGAAATCCGACAAGTCTGGGAGGTAGCAAAAACCAGCGTCGCTTCGCTCCGACGGGGTGGTCACAATGCAGCGGAACAGGTGGTCACTTTGGAGCGGAATGCGTGGTCACTATCCTCCGGAATGGCTGGTCAGTTTGAGCGGAATACGCAGCGGGGGAGGGGAGCATCAATAAAAGAAAGTTCAATATTGCCGATTTTCTACCGTAATTTATGTATTGATGGTTGTCCCCTTATACCCCATTGAATGGGCGCTACATCCCGATCCATCTTCCAAGGTATCGCAAGAGAGTAGACGGCAATTCAAAAATTTGAACAAAAATGTTTTTGGGCTTTGGACTCACCCGGTTGCCAAACTTGAAGTCAGATCGAAAATGGGTTCCGCAATTCGGGCAGGCCATCAGGACCCCGCCGACGTCCTTTGGAAATCGCAATTGCTGGCCGCACTTGGGGCAGGTTCTGATTGTATTGTCTGTCATCTGTCGGTCCATCTCCTGACTGAAGATTAAAAACTTCGCGTTCTTTGCGGCTTTGCGTGAGACCCTTTTTGCATGAGGTATTAGCCTTGCCGCGATCACCCAAACCGTGCCGGCCCCTTGAAGACTTCACGAACATGCCAGTGCACGAAGGTAGGGATAGGATAGTCGCTGGGCGCCTGAGGTCTTTTCAGCGGCTTGCCGTGATACTTCATCAGCCATTCCGAAAAGCCGTGTGTTCCATGAGCGTTTTTGGACACCTGGACGATCATGTCCTCATCATCGGAAAGGGTAAACGCCCCCCGGTCGAACAATTTGTGGTGCAGCGCGCACAAGGCGATGCCGTTGTTTTCAACATCCGGTCCGCCGGCCTGGTGCCACTTGATGTGGGCTGCCTCAAGCCCGACCAGCGAATTGCCGACACGCACGTTGTATCCGCAGACAGCGCACCGGTATTCATAGGCGCGTAATACGTGCTCGCGAAACAGAGGATCGCGTTTCCCGACGCTTATGCGATTTTCCGCCAGATCTATGCCGACCGCCTGGAGAATGTCTTCATGAATGGATTCGGGAAAATTCGTGGTAAGCAGGGTGCTGACGATGTCTGAAAAGATGCGGGAATCCCGACGAAGCGCATCGTAGACTTCCTGCGGAAAGCCGCCATGGACATCGTGTTTGAGAAGTTCGCTTTTGCGGGCATCGGTGTTTCCCTCGCGAGCCACTACATTTTCGGCGTTGGTCAGTTCCCACAATCCGTCGTTGCGTAACCGCCAGAAGGGATATTCGGGATGGTGGCTTTTTCGGGTTGGCCCGAACTCTTCAAGCAGTTTGCGCAGATCGCGGTTGACATCCGCAAATGCGACTAGCCGCCCCTCTCCTCGCAAACACCTGCCAAGCGCATACAACGCCAGCAGCGGCTTATGCGGCGCTCGCTGGCCGCCCTTTTTCCAGACGGTGATGTCACTGAATCGTTCTCTAAGATCCATGGACGCGATTACTCCGTCAAGATTTGAAACCGGGAGGCGCCCACCGCAGGTCGTCTTCGGATTCGGCAGTTGCGCCGCCTGCGCGCCGGCTGTCTCTAAAGCGACCCCCATCGTCTTCATCGTCAAGATCCAGCCCGAGGGTCGTAACCAGCTTCTCTCGGATATCCGCCGGTTCATAGCTGGATTTTACCGGGTAGTGCAGGATTGCTAATCCGGCACCAGATAAGGCTGCATCGACAAACTTGTCTCTTGCCATACGATCGGGACGCAGGTGGCTTTTGTCGTCAAGTTCGACAACACCCAGGATAGTGAAATCCGATTTGTCGCAGATTACGAAATCCACGTGTTTCTGGCTTATTTTGCGAAACGCCCACTTCGATTGGTTGCTGTCAAGCGTCGACTCCGGTGAGATCAGATCGGCCAGCCGTACTTTACCCTGGATCTGATAGCGGCCGCCGATAACATCCGCCAGTACCGACATGAAAACTTTCTCGGCTGCCGTGAATAGGCCATTCGCTTTCTCATAGCCGTAATCACTATTTGTTACACTTGAGCGCCCTGAAGAAAAATTCTTTTCATACCGCACATATGTTTTTTTCTTTTTAAATCCCTGGTTCAGTGAACCCAGTGTCTTTTTCTGGGAGACCCATTTCAGATACACTATGATGGCCACCACTACGAGGGTTCCAATGAATATTTGAGATAGGACTTTCAACACCCGGTTCATGAACCCGACTGAAGGGACAATAGGGGTTCTCACGGCTGGCTTGACGGATGGCAACGCCCTTTTTTGTGGAACCGAACTTCGATGAGAATTCACATCTGTGGATTGGCTTGAGGCCGTTTGTGTAGAACGGTCTGCTTGCTGTGCGACCAGAGAGATGGTCAGCTTGACAATGGCCGCACTGTTACCGTTGGCCAAACTGACGGCATTCGAATTTGAAAACCAATTCCAATTCTGTGCCCGGCTATCCGGTTCCCCATAATCCCTTGCCAGCTTCCGTCCGATACCGGCCATAAAATCGTCTGATTTTACATTGTTTGGCTTGCGTATGCGGGTTTCGACGGATACCAGCCGTTTTGTATCCGGGTTGAATTCGAGAAGAACCACCGATGAATAGCCGTATGCCGTGGCCTTGTAATTGAATTTCGAATGACTATCGGTGTACGGCATGCACATTTTGGGATTGAAATGCCTGTTCACCGAAATCAAACCGTCCCGGTGCAATGGATAATCGTAACGTTGGCAAAGCGACACAACCTCGTTAATCGTCTGGCCCAGTTTCCAGGGGTAAAAAAAAGAATCGATCCGACGGTCTTGATCCTCGGCCACCGCATCGTGCACGATTTCGAGAACATCCGCCTTCGGGTGGCCGACAACCGATCCATAAAGCGAGTACTTGACAACTCCATTCTCTTCCCATACCCGCTCAGCCTTGATTTTCCGACCATTTTTCAGGATCAGGGTGTCGGCGTGGATGTGTGAAAATGTCAGGAAAACTGAAAGGAAAAGACAGATGCAGAATAAAGCGTTGGATGAAAATAGTTTTGATTTCATTCGAACTCGATGCTCGTTACTCTAATTTCGCGTTCTTTGCGGCTTTGCGTGAGGCTATCCAAGATATTGCCCCTCTTTTCGGCCTTTTCCTTCCATTACTACCTGTTGATGCGGTCCGTCCCTACTTCAAAAAGGGAGATTCAGTGTTTAATCGTCGTAGTGATACCAATCACTTTCGGATAAAGACACCAAAAACCCAAATACTTGATCAATAGCTCCATGAGATGCATCCCACTCCAAGTGTTCCTTTAAACGAAGAGCCTTGAACAGGGATGGCGTATCGTGCCATGCCGCAAGAATTAATGGTAGAGCCGGTTCCCAGCCTGCACCTTTTCTCCGTCGATTTGGCAATAATTCATATAATTGGTTCCAACGCATAGGCATCGGGCAAACACGATTGTTCTTTGATGCCTCTTCAATAGCCTTTTCTATCTTTGCCATAAATCCCTCGCTCAAAGCCGGTATAATGCACATGCATTGCAAGTCCACGCCATACGGTTGTCATCCTCCAGCTAACTCGTCTAACGTAGTTAGTGTTCATCCGCGAAAATAACTAACTGGAATAAAAAAGAAAAGCGCATTTTATGCTGGTATTTTCTCACTGTCTGTAGTATAAAGTATTTTGCCAAACACTTAAAAATACTACGTAAACAAGAAAAAGGGCCGACATAAAATGCGCGAGAAACAACAAAAACAAATGCCGCTGATAAGTCTCCCCACGGGTCATCCCAGAGAAGTAGAACTGGAGATGATCAGCAAAATCCTGGACAAGACTCCTAACATTTACGATCATGTTCTGCAAGACCTCAACGGTGGCCTCAAGATAGAACGTCAACGAACCGGGGCCAACGGTATGAGTGCCGAGCAGGTGACCCGCGCCGCGATTGTGATGAAGCTTTTCAACTTCACCTATGAAGACCTCGCCTTTCATATTTCCGATTCCAGATCGCTCAGACGGTTTTGCAGAATCGGTATTTTCGATAAGGGCTTCAAGAAATCCGCCCTGAATGAAAATATCAAAAGGATCTGCCCTGAGACCTGGGAGCTTATTTCCCTGGACCTGTTGGCATATGCGAAGGACAACAACATCGAAAAAGGCAGAACGACCCGAGTCGATTGTACCGTCGTCGAGAGCAACATCCACCCTCCTTGCGATTCCATGCAGTTGTATGACGCTGTGCGCGTGCTCGCGCGGTTGTTGACTCAAGCCCGGGATGACTTCAAAATTAAAATCGTTTTCACGGATCATCGTCGCCGTGCAAAAAGGCGGATGACCGCCATCCAATACGCAAAAGGGAAAAAGCAACGACTGTCTCCGTATAAAGACCTGCTCAAGGTCACCCAAAAGTCCATCGGTTACGCGATCAAAGCCGAAGAAACGATAGGCGGAATCTGCACAACCAATTTTGAATTGCTTGGCTTATTGAACAGCATCAAACATTACAGCGATTTGGCCCGTCAGGTCTACGACCAGACCTATCGCCGGGTTATTCAAGGCGAAAGCGTATCGGCCGACCAGAAGGTATTCTCGATTTTCGAGGAACACACGGACATCATCATCAAAGACCGCCGGGATAACCATTATGGCCATAAGATTTGCCTGACCGGTGGAGCCTCGAACCTTATCCTCGATTGTGTCGTTCTTGAGGGCAATCCCGCAGATAGCACACTGGTTGAACAGATGCTGGATCGCCAGAAATCGGCTTACGGACGCTACCCGCTGAAAGTTGCCCTGGACGGTGGCTTTGCATCCAAAGGCAATCTGAACACGGCCAAGGCCAAAGGCGTCAAAGATGTCTGCTTTGCCAAAAAACGGGGTCTTGAAGAGATTGACATGTGTCGCAGTCACTATGTTTACAAAAAGCTCAGACAGTTCCGTGCCGGTATCGAATCGGGCATATCCTGGCTCAAACGCAGTTTCGGCTTGACCCGGTGCACGTGGAAAGGTTTTCGTTCTTTTAAAAGCTACGTGCTTTCGTCGGTGGTCGCGGCCAACCTGCTGACGATCGCTCGAAAGCAATTGGCTCCTGCTGGATAACCTCACAACCTGAGAAAATTCAGTTACTGAAATCCAGAGAGCAGGTGCGTCCGGAGGCGTGCTTTTTTAGAGTATTTACCCATATCCTTGTCGGGCTTTCAATGTGCCGTGTCTTGGAGGATTCTATTCCTCACGTTACCCGATTTTTACTTCTCGACGCACTGCTTAAACCTGCAATTTATGGACGGACACTAGTTAGAATATCGTTGCTTCCTTCGAATCTCATGAATTTTTCAATTCCAATCACTAATTCTTTAGCTCTATCAGCTCCTGGTTCGTGGCTTCTTGAAAAGTGGTCCTCTGCTGCCCTCAGGCATTCTATTGCTCTTTTAAACAATCCACTGTCTGAGAGATTATCAGGGTCAAGAAATCCTCGGTCCACTTGTCTAAAACGTAATATAAAAAGGAAAAGCCCCGCCGCTTGAAAAAACCTTTGTTTGTAACGGTTAGTGTTAGCTTCTCGCCTCATCATTTTGACAGATTCTTCACAAAAAGCTTCAGCTTGCTTGCGAGCCATTGCAAGGGGGCTTTTTTCTCTAAGGCTTAACACACGCCAAAGCGCTCTGTAAGATTGTATAGGAAAAGGGGTGTTATGGTTACTTCTTATTCTCTTATATACTTCTTTATAAAGAAGCTTTAAATCATTTTCGTTTATGAAGATTCGACCTGCTGCTTCGACACCTTCGTTCCACTTAATGTTGTAATATCCTTGCGAAATATTTTTTCTAACCTCTGTCCTAATATTTTCAGGAGTTTTCGCGTAGAGCCAACTCAGCCTTGATATAAATTTTCTTTTTAAACCATCACCGATAGCTGGAAAGTCAATTGAAGCTTTTTTAGCAAGCATATCAATCAAACGGGAGGCTTCTTCTGTTCCTGCGGCCCCATCTTGGTTAATGGGCCGGTAATTTGCATAATTTTGTATCGAATAAGTTAATGCCCATTTAACGTCTTCAACCAAATTTAAAATATTGAAATCATCAGGATTAGCCTGAAGGTATTTTTCGATGCTCCACCTGCATGCCCTTGAAAAGGTGGCATCAGGATCAACCTCGATTTTCACGGAATCTGGCCAACCCAAAGTAGGTTGCGGCGGTGGGTCTGTTTCTTCCATTGTCGAATAGTCTAAAAAAATCTCGCGGCCTCTCAGATATATAGCGTCATCAGCGTTGCTCGGTTCTAGTGTGATTTGGGCCAAACCACTTGCAGGTCGAATTTCCACAGAAATATTCACGGGCATATTTTCAACCGGAACGGTGGGAAATGAAAATTCTGCGCGTCTGAATGGGTTTCCGAACATTTCACTGGCTATTTTACGAGCATATGCGCCCCCATCACTTTCTTTCTGAGGAAAGAGCTCAAGAACCTTCTCATAAGAACCTGCATGTTGGACTGTAGCTAAAATTTCTTCGTCCCTAAATGTTTGCCTTGTCACTCCATCGTAAATATTACCGATTTCAGGATGGAAAAAACCTCGCTTGCGTACCTCACCTTTTTTTAAGAACACTTGCAGTCGCTGAGTGTTGGCCTGAATGGCAAATTTGTTCCTGATAGACGGCGGTTTAAACGGCTTCCCTCCTTTACAGGTTTCAGATTTTAAAAGGTCAATCCACTTATGTTCCCCACCCATCTCCACAAGAACAGCAAGCTGGGGGAGGGTGTCAAGGTATGTAGGAAGCCCCATGTCAAGACGTCGTCCATATTCGGCGCACCCGTCAACCAGTGCGTTATGACTATGAGCCAACCAGATAGCGTCGGTTTTTGGCTTTTTGGAGCACTCTGCTACGCCTAAAGATCGTAGTTCATTTGACGCTGAAAAAATCCAAGATGGAAGCTCGGGAGGACATAAGGAGCCCGTGACAAGGATTCCGCGCAGGCGGCTTTTAGATCTTGATTTTAATACACTTAAGAAGTAACCAGCCAGTTTCTCGCCAACAGGTTCTATCGAGTCTGCATCCGAGGTGCCCAAAAGCGAACAAGAATTCGATAGGGTTTCACGGAGCCGAGCGTTGGGTTTCGAGGAAACCTCAAAGACGTGTTCTCGTAATTTTTCACCTGGATTCCAAAAAGACCAATGGTCATCGAAACTCCATACAATTCTATCTTTTGAATATCGTCGGCCAGATATTGCCTCCCATATATGCGGGAAATTGGTAAATGCCTGCCAAAAAGCCCCATCATCCATATCTTTGCGAAAGGCTTCGATTGCATTTGCGGCCCAATCAAAACCAGTAATGGTAGGAAAGCATGTAGGCCGTTCACGAACTGGGATGACGAACTCGGTTCCATCGTAGTCTTCTCGACACAACCCAAAAGTAGTCATCTCCACACCATCTGGTCCGAGGTAAACCACTACAATATGCTCATTTGGACTTTTGCCCAAATCATGTTTTTCGTTTTGATCTATCTCTGAGAGCCATGAAATGGCCGCAGCGACGGGCCTCCATAGCAATTGTATGTTCGCAAAACCGGCAATCTTTAATTCTCTAAGCAATGCGTCTTGCCCAAACTCATCCAGAGCGTCTGGTATGGCGAGCACTGCCATATCCTGCCTATTGAATCCAGCATTTTGAAGCAAATCGACGATATGGAGTGCAATAATGCGGTTAAGCGTGAAACTGACCCCCTGGCCCACTTTCCAACGGGCAACGCGATCTCCTGCTTCCACTAACCCATTCCAAACACATGGGATGGGAGCGCGGCGCATGAATGCTTTCCTCGAAATCCGTGCCTCGGGGGGCCATGAGAGGCCAGAGTGTATACGCTCCTCTTCCGCGTCTTCCCCAGTTCTAATTTTTCCGGACGGGTGGGTTGGCAGAACGGCATCAGCTAGATAAAAGGTTGGCTCGCTGATATTACCTTCTACCTGGAGCGCCTGGTCGCCAAAACCAAAGGCGGCACATCCATATACTTCATAAAAACTCATAACCGTTTTTCCAGCCAATTGGATAAAAGTACCGCGAAATATTCGACTACATCATACCAACGGAGTGGATCGGAGGGTATTACCACTATCGGGGCGTCTGATTCTTCACAAACAACATCCGCGCCTTCAGAATCGAGGACGCTATTAGCTACCAGGCCATGAAGCTTGGGCAGGTTAGTTATTCTCGCTCCAGCCAAAACATTTCTATGGAATAGTAATGCCCTAGTGGCCGATCCTGATACATCCTCCCAAGGAACCTGATTATTCGTGCCTGCGGAATTAACACCCCACACGATCATAACATCACTTTTTACTTGAGAATCCGCTAAGGGTCGGACAACAAGATAAAGGTGCCCACCGGTTCGGCCTAAATTTTTGACTATGCTGTGCTTGTACGCTTCATCTGGATGAACCACCTCTAATATAGCAAGTGCCTGTGCTTTGCCATTGTTGCACCGTTCAACTACAAATGGGCCTGGCTCACATCCACCACGCGTGCGACTGCCAAGCACCTGCTCACGAGTCACATGAAGAGAAGAGCCCAGCACCCGTCGAATGTTAACCCCTCTTTTTGGAGCACCCATGCCTTCAAGGTAAACTATAGATAGGTTCATTAGAAGGCGAACGATGTCTGCCCATGTTCTAGACTGCCAATCCCAAAAACGATCCTTTTCTTCAGCCCGACGCAACAATCGACAATACCATTTCCATATTTCTTTGTAGCGTAGATCGTTTTGCAGCACATAATTTGGCCTTACGATTGCCCCAGCCTTTGGAACCGCCTCGAAATCACGATTTTTTAGGGAGGTTGTGCATATTTCTCTAAATCGGCGTACATCTTTTCCCCGCTTTGAACCAACGAAGTTCGGATTGATCTCAACTTCGTTTGTGATGTAACGTTTGGATTCTAAATCACATCGAAAGAGAAAATCTTTGAGTACCCGATTTTCCAAAACATCAAAGGATTCCCGACGGACAACGGCAAGTAATTCCTGACGGCCGCCACCCTTTTCAGCCATGTTAGTCCCTGGCTGGCGCACATACCATTGCAGGCAACGGTCATCCGTTTCGCAGATACGGCTGATTCTCTGCTGGCTTCGCTCACGCAATAGGATTCGACGCATCCCGGATACGGTTTTTGGCAATTTATAGTGCATTGCCTCAGCAATACGCACGATCAAAGAAAGCCGGGGTTTCTGAAGTTCACTCCTTTGGGTCTCCAGAAATCGCAAAACCTTAATCCATGGGATTTTACCTGATTGAGTTGCTTTGATTGTCTTGTCATCAAGCAAATCATCGAAAAACTGCGACCAACGAAGAACCTCAACCGCCATCGGGCTTTCCGAAATTCCATCCCTTGTTGTTCTGTGCTTCGCTCCTTTTGCTTCAATGGCAATCTTTTTCCTACTGCCCTGGGACAGAATCATCATTTCCCCCTGGCTGCGGCTTTTCTTAGAAAGGACGCCATGGGGGGTCTCATACACTTCGGTACCGTCTAAAAAAGATGGTCCTAAGGGAACGAATTTTTCATACCGGGTTGATAGAAAAACTTGGGTGCCAGCGGTCACAGAAACAACAGGAGAGCCGTAGTATAGCAATTCAATCCCATCGTCTGTGGCAGAAGCAGATTCGTCCTCAACATCTACAGACCATGGCCAGTGGTGAAAGCTAACATAAATTCGGTTGTTCATCATGGATTCATCAATTACCGTGACACACCTTGCCATAGAAATAGACTGCTATTTCCCATTTCAATTGCGCCGCTAAGTGTTTCGCTAAGATCTTTATCTCCAAGTTGCACAACAACATCTTGTATCTGTGTTAAACACTCAGCTGCATATGGTTCAGAAAAATCGAGGCCGCGAAGCTTTGGTAATATTTTTTGTTCAATTTGATCGGCAAAAGCCAGTTTATAATCATCCCTTGCTCCATTGGTTGGATAGTTGGCTACGTATGATCGTATGGCTTTTTCTACGCGATACCCGAAAGGCCTTCCAATTTTTTCAAGTGCAGAATTGACTGCCTCCGTCCAGTCAGCAACTGTCCGACTCCAAGAGGTGGGTTCATCGAAGCTGTGTATCCAACTCAGCCAAAGCTCTTTAGTTAAAAATCCATCCGCCCTTTTCATCTCTCTTGACTTTGAGTCGCTTGCTAAGCGGTTCGCCGGTTTGCCGAAACGCAATACGTTTGAACGATCAAGAACTTTGTCTGAAAGGCTTTGTGTCGACTCATCTTCGTTCATGGTGCCGACAAAAAGTAAGTTGCTACCGGCCCAAAGACGAGATGTTTCGTTACTACCCGGTCCAAGATCCAAAACAATCTCCGCTTTTTTGCGATCAGACGGATCAGACGGGTCATTGACCTCACGGCGAAGTTCCAATTTGGAAAGAAATTCACTGAAGTAGTATTCTGTACGGGCAAGGTTCATCTCATCCATAATGACCATCAACATTCGCTCTTTGCTGGCTCCCCCCACTCCCATAAATGGGTGATATTCATCCATACGAACCAATGCTTGAGCCATTTCGGTGGCTTTGTATTTTTTCTCCAGATAATTATAGAAACCAAACATATCTTGCGGCGAATCCCAGCGAGGCTGAACCGCCATTACCAGTGAATGCATACCCATAAGTTGCGCATACTTGATTGGTAGAAGGGTTTTTCCTGTTCCAGAAACGCCAGCCAACACGGTGAGGGGATTAATATCAGCGCATTTAAGGGATGTATGAAAAGATTTGATCACTCGTTCCGGAAATATTAGGCCCTCTTTTGCAAGCTGGTCCTGTACCTCTTTCAGGGCATCCATCTCGCTGATTTGAAGTGGACTCAATACAAACTCTTGAGGTTGCAGGCAGGCAGGCTCAACCAATAAGTCACTAAATGCCTTTCCCGCTGTCTCTGTCTCGGTTGCATCGTCCTCTCCCAACTTCTCTCGAAGCTCTTCCACCTTTTGTTCCAATAAAGCCTTGCGAGCCACTAACTCTTCAACTTGCTCCTGTTCCCGTCGTCTTTCGCTTTTCAGGGATTTCAGCTCATCAAGTGTATCTATTACCTCTTTCTTTGCGCTGTTGTATTTTACGATTTCATCTTTGGTCTGTCTCAATTCGTTTGCCAACGCTTCCTTCTTGGCAACAAGTACATTAACGGAGGCATCAAGCTCTGCTTTCTCCTTACGAACATTTGATAGCTCAAACCTGGAATTCTCGGCTTCGCGGGATGTTTCTAAGACCTCTTTTCGTTTGGATTTTAGCTCTTCGCTCGTCTTCTCTGCGGCAATTCGCAGCCCATCCACTTTTTTTATTAAATCATCATGTTCTCTTCTTAAGTAATCCAGGCGAGGCTCCAAATTATTTTTATCTCGATTCATTTTATTAACAATGGCTTCGATCTCAGCTTTATCCCTTTTCATTTCAGCCAAATTCATTTTGGTTTGTTCTAACTCATATGAGGCCTTTTGAGTCTCCAAACGCTTGAATTCGGCCTCCTCACTCGCATTGTCTGCTGATGCACGAACTTCAGCCACTTGTTTTTCAAGCGTTACTTGCTCCGCCTTAAGTGTCAATAGCTTAGCTTCAACACCTGCCAAGTTCTGGTATGTCACTTGTGCTTCGTCTATACGGCTTTTCAGTTCGCGTATTTTTGCATTTAAATCTGACGCTTCAGTACGCTTTTGCTCAAGATCTCCGATTTCTTGCTGCATTTTATCGAGACTTAGAGTGACCATATGGCGTTGGTTTTCCAACTCACCAACCTCACGACGCAACCCCTCGTTTTTCTGGTCCTGCAAAGTCGCCTGCTGGCTCAGGTTGTCGAGGTGAGCACGTAACCGCTCTTGCTCTTCGCGCTCAGCTCTCAGTCGATTAAGCTCGTCTTGTTGAGAATCAATCCATGCCCTCAGGGCATCGACATCAGCTTGCTTCTGAGTTCTTTCGGCCGCTAAATCAGCAGATGCTTTTCCTTCATCTACGACTGCTTGAAGTCGGCGACGATAATAAAGGAAGTGTGAAAAACAGAGCAAAACCAGGATAACCGTTAATCCAGCGGCGAACAGCCATAAACCTGTTGGAAGAAAAGGGATGATTATTCCGTCCATGTTGACCCTCATTATCTATATTGTGATGATTTGATACGATCATTGCGCTTCGTTTACACTCTTTGGTGACTGCACTTTTACCTCTAATAGACCGATATTGTCGTCTATCTTGGACAATCGCTCCATGAGCTCTTGCACAAGCCTCTGTATCTCACTTAGATCTTGCAATAAATTGCTCGATTCAGAACCAATCAGGACACGAGCCTCACCAACAAGATTTTTCAGTTCCAATGCGTGATCAGTAATTTCAGTTTGCCGTCCAGCCATATTATTGGATGTAGTAGCCATCTTAGCATTGATCCTGTCAAACTCAGCAGATGCATTCTGGATTGTCGCAATCATATCTTTTAACAACTTAGAATTATTTCCAATATTTTCAATACGCTCATTAAACGTGGCCAATTGATTCTTTAATTGATCAAGTTGACTGCTCATTGTTGTGTTATTCGAGTTCAAATGATTCGAATATTGCTCTATGGACTTGACCGGCTTCTCCATGACATTTGCAAGCTGTTGGGCTTGAGCTCCTGTCGTATCAACCGAGCTGCTTAGTCGTGAAATCGTTTTCTCCAATTGACCAGTGGTTTTTTTTATGGATTCCGAAACGCTCTTCAAAGCCGTATTAGTGTCATTTAATGTGCGGGAAGTCGTGTTTAAGGCTTCAGAGGATGACGATAAACTTTGAACCCCTGCATTAAGAGCATCTATTGTACCATTTGCGTTGGTGACCATTCCGTCCAACATATTGGTCTTTTCCTGAAAATGATCAACGCTCTCATCTGCTCGTTTTCTGGTGGCATCAATGCTATCAGCTATGGTATCAAGGCGTTTCCCGAGCTTTTCTATTGCCCCTCGATCCTCTGCCATACTAGCGATTAATGAATTTAAATTTTCCTTACGTTGTTCAAGTTTTTCTATATTACTGGAAAGACTCTGTTCTTGTTTTAGACGGGCTCTGACCTCCCTGCGAAGAGATGTTCTTTGTTCCTGAAGTTGTGCTAACTCGGCTTGCACTTGCTCAGATGTAGAACGAGCAGTTTCGATATCGTTCTGGAGTTTTGCAAAAGTGGCTCTGGCAGCCTCTTTGTCTGCTGTTGCCTGAATCCGCTCTGCTTTGGCCTTTTCCAACATTTCTCTGGCAGAGTTTGCTTGGAATGTTAAACTTTCAAGCTTGGTCTTTGCCGCTTGAAATTCACCAATAAAGGAATCCCTCTGAGCCCTTAAGGTTTCTCTTTCCTCCTTGAGGATAGGCAACTCTTTTAAAACAATAGCATGTGTTTGGAGGTCTTCATCAAGCTTTTCGCGATCATTTTTAACACGCTCACTCTCTATAGCCCAATGTTGGCGTTCCTGATCCAAGTGGACAATTTTATACCCAGATATTACCATGAGAATGATTATTAAAACCACTGCAGCGGAGAGAATCCACACATGCGGAAAAGTGCTATCGAGCCTGAAAGGCTTGTTTTTAATCATTTTATACCCCACGCATTGAGAACGGTTTTTACGCATCCCGGCATATCTTCACGCAATTTATAGGTCCAAAAACGAAGGACTTTCCAACCCATCGCTTGGAGTTGAATGTCCCGCCAAGTGTCATCAATTTTCCGTGTTCCATCGGAATTGCGGTGACAATCACCATCCACCTCGATATCCAACTTAATAGGTGAGTCACCCTTCCTAATGAGTGCCATGTCCAATCGTCGACTTCTAACCGGGAACTGTGGCCGAGGTTCAAGCCCGGCAGACTTTAATTCATCAAAAAACATTTTTTCATATGGTGACTCGTGCGGATGCCAAGGACTCTGCCTAATAGGTTGACTGTTCATCGTCGGCTCGACTGTCAGTCGTTCTACATGGCGAATCTTAGATTTTCTGGCCCATTCATGATTGCCAACAATATGCAAGACAGCCCTGGCACGGCTAGCGGCAACATTGAACAAGTTTGCGTTCTCCCTTAAAAAACCTCTGGAGCCGATGGGCATCTCTGGTCCAGCACAAAGGCTGAAAATGATGACATCGCGCTCATCCCCCTGAAAGCCATGGGCTGTGTCAACGTGGACATCGGCTATTTCAAGGCGGCGATACAAATCCATATCGGATTCATGAAGGGTGTCACGTATACGGTTTGCCTGTTGGCGAAATGGGGTAACAATACCCAATGTTCCCCTGTAGTTGTTATCGATGAGCATCTCGCGGACGATATGGGTGACGGCTTTAACTTCCTCTTGACAGAAACACCCACTACCTCCCGCACTTTTCACTCCCCCTACTATGTCTGTCCAATGTATGCCAGCCTTGAAACCATCAGGCACTTTGAGGCCGGATAAATCCGTCGCGACCCTAAGCCGCCCATTGTAGAAGATACTGTTTGAATATCCGGCGATCTCGGTGTTACTGCGATAAGTTTCGCTTAAAAAGACAGGCACAACTCCATTGGTGCCAGCAAACAGGTCGAATAAAGAGTGTTCCGAATAGGTATAGCGGACATCCTCAATTCGCTGAATCCCCACCTCGCGACGCAGGAGAGTGTCCTTTGCCGTGGACAGCTTTGAACAGTGGGTCAATTGAAATGGGTCGCCAACAACCCCTGCTCTGCGAGCTCGGAAGAGCAATGGTATTGCTGAGGGGATGTCCGACTGACTGGCCTCATCAACAATGACCAAGTCAAACATTCCAGCGATCAGAGGAAGGCGCGAACCAGCAGATAAATTGGTTACAGCCCAGCATGGTAATCTGGACAAAACATATGATATACGGTCCTTGAGTACCTTGACTGCTTTTGAACGTATACGACCTTCGTCCAAACCAGTTTGTTTAGCTGGATTAGTTTCGATTTGATCTGACAACGCACTTGAAAAAGTGAGGGTTACCGGTTTTGATGAAGGTGGCAACCAAACCACCAAAACCATAGGAGGTAACCCTCATGCTGAATGGTACCAAAACCGTCATCAAACACAAGATCGGATTGTTGAACCTGGCCGAGGAACTGGGCAACGTATCCAAAGCCTGCCGGATCATGGGGCTTTCCCGTGACACCTTTTACCGCTATCAAAATGCCGTTGAACAAGGCGGCGTCGATGCCCTCGTCGATCAAAACCGCCGCAAACCCAATATTAAAAACCGCACAGACGAAATAACCGAGGCTGCTGTCGTAGCCTATGCCGTTGAACAACCGGCCTTTGGCCAAGTGCGTGCCAGCAACGAATTGCGTAAGCGGGGCGTGTTCATTTCCCCCAGTGGTGTCCGGTGTGTATGGCTGCGTCACCAATTGGCTCGCTTTAAAGACCGGCTCAAGGCCCTTGAGGACAAAATGGCCAAGGAGAATCTGATTCTTACCGAAAGCCAGGTCCAGGCATTAGAACGGAAAAAGCAAGACGACATCGCTGCTGGGGAGATCGAGACGGCTCATCCAGGTTATCTGGGATCACAGGATACCTTTTATGTCGGAACCCTTAAGGGCGTGGGCAGGATCTATCAGCAAACCTTTATCGATACGTATGCCAAGGTCGGTTTTGCCAAACTCTATACCACCAAGACGCCGATCACTGCTGCCGATTTGCTCAATGATAAGGTGCTGCCCTTTTATGAAAAGCATGAGTTGCCGCTGCTTCGCGTCTTAACCGACAGGGGTACCGAGTATTGCGGCAAAGCTGAAACCCACGATTATCAATTGTATCTGGCTATTAACGACATCGAACACACCAAGACCAAGGCCAGATCGCCGCAAACCAACGGTATCTGCGAACGCTTCCACAAAACCATGCTACAGGAATTTTATCAGGTGACCTTCAGAAAGAAGATTTATCGGGATATCGAAACGCTTCAGTTTGATCTTGACCTGTGGCTTGAACAGTACAATCATGAGCGAACCCATCAGGGGAAAATGTGCTGCGGCAGAACCCCGATGGAAACCCTTGAAGATGGCAAACGACTCTGGGAAGAGAAAAAAATAGCCTGAACTTGACCTGACAGACACCTTCTCAGAATCGGTAACTGTCAGATCAAATCTGAACTTCTACAGTTTAGCCAACAAGGCCGCGTTCAACCCCATCAACTCTTCGCGATTGGCATCTTCAGGGAGGCCGCGGCGGCTATCCAAATCGAGTTGCATGGCCTGATGTGCGGTTTTTTTTAGCCGTTCCGTCACATCTGCAAGCGAAACCGTCAAATCTTCCAAAGGAGGAAGCTCCCGTGACTTTTCTTCAATCGACTTAGAACTAATTCTCAACTGAGCGTATTCAGCTGCCTTCTCAAGCAGTAGGAAATCTTGAAATACGGTTCCTAATCCCTCTGGAGTTGGCCACGGCGGTAATTTTGGACTCCCCGGGATCGCTTTTAAACGCTTTATAGCCAAGCGATACCATGGCATGAGCATCCAACAACGCCAAAACCTGCTGAATCTTCGTCTGAATGTTTGAGGGTTACTCTCTTGAGCCATATTTTTAGCAATTTTAGAGATGCGCTTAAAATTCCGCTGTGGAAATAAAGAGGGGTTAAAATCCAGGAATGAGGCCATTCCGTCCGGAAACTCACAGCTTAAATAGCCCATGCGCTCTTCTATTTCCCCCAGTTCAGTTCCAATCTTCGCCCATTGTCTTGCAACTCTTGCTGATTCACCTCTTTTCACAAGAAGCTGAGAGATTTCTTCCCTAAGAAAGGAAATTCGCTTTGCTCCATCTGGATTTGGTTGGTCCCGGAGCAAGTCTTTTATAGCTTTATAAAAAGTGTAATTGAGATTCGGATCATCTTTTGAGTTGGTTCGCACTATCAAAGGACGACCATCATCGTCTATCAGGCGGTTGTAAACAGCGTCTATGGCCTTGTGGTTCCGGCTTGCGAAAAGTACGGTTTGGTTATGAAGTCTGGCGTTCGTCGCCGCGGCTGATACAACTTGGCTTTTCCCGGTTCCCGGCGGACCTGTCACGACTGTAAGCGGTTGGTTTATCAATGACGCCACAGCCCACCGCTGTTCCGCATTCAGTCGGGTGGTATCGATAACCAATTCTTCGTGAATAAAATTGTCAGGAGATTGACGAGGCTGGTCATTCTTGGAGAATAGCATCCTCAAGGCGGTTTGATCTAAGACTTCATCCGGAGCCTTTTCAATGGCTGCAAGCTCTTTGAGCAAGGTGACCGAAAAGCGTGTTTTTTTTGCCACCATTAAAACAGCTCTGTTATATATGCCCGTGTTAAAGGGTTCATTCAGGGGAATATCAGTAACAGAGTCGATATTTAGAGGTTCGAAGATTTTATCCGGCATGAACGATTTTAATGCCGAACTCAAGCTTTGAAGATTTGGTGAGGTCTCTCCCAGTTCCAACCCTGGCACTTCATCATTGGGCCGTGACCGGTTAATGAATCCACAGGCCGATAAAAAACTCCCTTGGCTTTCCCGCCGCCTACTAAAAGCATATTCCAGCCAGTTGAAATTTATTTCCAGTTTGGGGTTATTATTTCGAACCAAAAGGTTGTTTAGATTGATCGTATATTCGACAGGAAAATAAAAAATTGGGCGAATGACGCTAATGGGAGGCTCTCCTGGACGTTCTTTGAAGTATCCATGAATCGGATAGCCAACGACCAGAGTGTCCTCATCTGTAGGACCAGGCAAACATCTTAAAAGGCCCGCAAGGTGATCCCCAAGCGGAATAGAGGATTGCCAGGGAGTCCCCGGCCAAGGGTGCCAATGCCCGACTTTTCTGAGATAGATAAATCGTTCACCGAGTTGGTTCTGATAGGCCGAAGCATCTGCACCCTCTTCATTCCTGATACACTGACGATAGTAAGCTACAAGCTTTCTAAACAGAGCCCAACGCGCAGTTAAATTCAACCAAGCAGCCTCTGCCCCCCCATCTGTTTCTTCAGGCTCTGTAGTTTCTGGTTCAGAAGGTTCAGAAGGGTCATTTTCTCGGTCTTCCAGCTGAGTTCTTCGCCAGCCAAGCTGTTCATTTGTATCTGATGACAATATAGGTAAGGAGATAGCGACATCTTGAGACTCTATTCCTGATTGATGTATAAAGCGCCAACGATTCCCCTCAAGTGACACAGACTCTTCCTTAAGAAGGATAGATAGCTGAGCAGCTATCTGATAATCTGGGATTCGCATTCTTGCAGCACGCAAACGAGAACCGAGTTCCCTTGTCGTTAACGGCCGGCCTGCTTTATTTAAGCGCATCAATACCTGTTCACGAAGTTCTGGAAAGGTTTTCTCTACTTGTTCCATACCGAGTTATTTGCCGTCAATTATTAATTGTGGCGAAGGTTATCCGATTCAAGCTGTTCGCGTTTTGAAAAACTGGCGCTTCGTTCTCCTGCCAACACACCGAAGATATTTGACGTATGGCCAACAAAAACAAGTCCTAACAGTGTTAAAACAGCACCGATTACGAATCCCACAACCGCCGCGGCAATACCGTTATCCCAATAGATAACTCCGTAATAACACCCGAAGGGAATCGCAACGAGCATCACGAACCCCCAAATGATTACTTTCCTGATTGTATCCGGATAAATCAATCGGCATAATTTTAACCCTATTGCATGTTGATCTATTGCTTCTTTTGTAGTGCACTCGGCCGCGCCAAATCTAAAAGTTCCTTCAGATCCTTATCGATCGATTGCCAATCCTGATTCAAGTTGATGGTGTGGATCATTACCTTGTGACTATCCACTGTGTAATTCAGGCACAACTCTTTTTGCATGGTGGGGTACAGTAAAACTCCTGTGCAATTGGTGTTGACGCCGCCTTTCTTCTCCAGGTTCTTGAGGTAAGCAAAAATCTGAAAAAAATGCTGAGATCGGATTTTCTCCGTGTCATAGTGGGATGCCAGCGCTTCTTTGTAAAACTTGGTATCGATGACAACCTTGAATCCATGTCCTTCGATGGAAATGTCTGTGATCATCTTCGGCAAATAAACCTGAGATACTTCGTCGATGGCTTCCGCCTGCCAAAGGATATCCTCACGGCTCACCCTTAACCCTATTGTTTCCAACCGATAAAAATTACGGACGAAGTCCTCAAACAGTGCGGCCATTCGCTTTTCATCGTCCTGGAAAAAGTCCCTGAATTTGCTTTTCCCCGGTGATTCGGAAGCCAACAGGTTGTCAAACACCAACTCACAGATTTTAAGCAGAAAATCATAAAAGGCGTTATTGCGATGAAGCTGAACGCGGCTGAATACGCCATACGACAATTCAATGGCATCGACTTCTTTAAAACGGCGAGATAGTCCGACCAGCCTGTCCTTTAATTGGACATCAAGGCTTTCCACCCGAATCATGGAAAGCATCGTTGTTTTTAAAATCCGATTGTGCAGAATATTGTGGCTCAGTTCATCGAACTCGCAGTGTACAGTTGCCTTATTGAGCAGATTGCGCTTGACGGTGGGGCTGAAGAGCAGCTTCCCTCTGAGACATCGTGTATCCTCGGAAAAATCAACGTAACCTCGATCCAGCCCCCTGCGCAAAAGGTGCTCGACACCACCACAAAGCACCTTTGCAAACAGATCAACAAGACTGGTGCTGTCGATTCCGGAAACATCGATCATATCCCGCTCTTCCAACCGGTTCCAGGCATAGCAGAGCAGGTAATAGATGTTCTGGATGGGTATTTTGCGGTCTTTGATCATGCCAGCAGAAGCTCAACACGTTTTTGAACTTTATCCGGATCATCGAACCAGTATTCCTCGAGCAACGGTTCGATTTCCGTACGGATTACATTCTCGTACCAGGCATTGTCATAGCTTTGGTTGCTGTTTGCCGGGCAAAAATAGCTGTGCCCGATACAATAACCGCGGCCAAGATTCTTGTGGTCCTCGGCAATTCGATTGTTTAGCTGCATCATCCTTTCGATGACCTTGTCCACGATCAGAGCATCGACACCATTGTTGATTAGATACCCTCTGAACTTCTCGCTTTCGAAGCCCGGTTTCAGGGTAATGAACCCGAAGCGCCTCCTTAAAGCATAGTCCACCATGGCAAGGGACCGGTCGGCCGTATTCATTGTTCCGATGATATAGACGTTTTCGGGAATATAGAAGGTATCGCCTAAGTCCTGGGCATATGTCAGGGGCATGGCAAAATCCGGTCCTCTTTTATCCCCCTCTACCAGCATGAACATTTCACCGAAAATCTTGCTGAGGTTCCCGCGATTGATTTCATCGATGACGAAAATATGGGGATCGGCCGGTTTTTGCTGTGCTTTGCGGCAAAATTCATAGAAGACACCATTTTTCAGATCGAACCGTCCTTCACTGTTGGGCCTGAAGCCCTGCATGAAGTCTTCATAGGAATAGGACTGATGGAACTGAATCATGGCCACACGGTCCTTATCAACAACTCCCATCAGCGCATAGGCGAGGTGACGTGCGATGAATGTCTTGCCCACTCCGGGAGGCCCTTGGAGGACAAGATTCTTTTTAGATTTCAAAATATCGATGATCCGATCGAACTTGGCCTCATCCAAAAAAAGATTGTTCAATTCCTTCTCTTTGTCATAAATGGGAAGAGGATCTGTGGGAGGGGGTGTTGCATCCATCAAACTTTGCAGGTGCTTTACAAAATCAGGATACGTCGTAATATCGGTCAGTGTCTTTAGAGCTACCTGCTTATCAGAAGTATCCCAAACACCTTTCTTAATCCAATTCACCTTTCTCACGTGCTTGTGCTCAGGTCGGTCATCATCGAAAAAATAATCAGACTGAACAATGCCATATCCAAGTAACTTACTTTTCCCCTTTTTGGCGAAGATGACATCACCCGGTTTTATGGTGTACCCAAAGTCCCAGCATGCAAGGACGTCATTTTTGTGGGATTTGGTATCACCGTTTTTGGCTTGTATTTTCGCTCGAATCACTTCCGTGTTTTCTATATGGCTTACATCGCCGATGTAATCCCATCCTATCGTCATGATACCGTTTGCATAGTGGTTCTCCCAAAATTTGGATCCTTTTCCTGGAGAGTATGTCCAATAACGTGAGTCGCTTTTTTCAATCGGATCCTTTTTCTGCTGATTCCCAAAATATGATAGGTACCAATCAAGTTCGTGACCGTCGACTTCAAAGTCTTTTCGGAATTGAACTGCTGCGTTCCTGAAGTGTAGGTATTGCTCGCCGCTCGATAGGTTCTTTTTAATTTTTAGTCGGCCCAAAACGGCCAGACCCCGTTCTGTTGCCGGCACCCACACAACATCTTCTTGTGGGGATTTGAGATATAGGAACAGCGTAGCTAATCCTTTGCTGGCCCCCTTGATCTTTCCTTTGCCGAGGCAATAGTCCAAAGACTTTTCAACGGGTTGATCTGTGAAAAGAAGTTGCTCAATCCAATGGTTTATCGTTTCAGTCGGTGTTTCAAAAATTAGATTTCGGTTCGGTTGGGCAATTAATGATCCGAACCAACGATTGTTAGTTGGTCCAATGTCCACCGTATCGAAAATTTCATTTAATGCTTCTTTTGAATAAGCCCCCCGATACTGTCTTATGAGATCCCAAGCTTTCTTCTCACGTTCAACCTTTGGCTCATAGTGAATGCTTTTAAATTCTTTAAAATCTGATCTTTTGCGAAGGGACTCCACCAGTGGTTCCCCAATTTTTTGGCCATTATCATCAGATGTCTCTTCTTGGTAGGCTTCTAGAGAAAGCTCTTTGTAGGATTTACCAATAGTTACGATTCTTTTAAGGAATTCCTGGTAGCCGTTGTGGTCGGAAATGTTGATATCATAATTTCTCTTGTTGAAGTAAGAGAGGCTCAACTTATCTAATGGCATGAATTTATCAGGTTTGAGCCAGAATAGACCTACTGTCAACTTTGCCAGCCCGACGCCCCAAACATTTAGACATTTGTCGAACAACGTGGGATCCAAATTCTCTTGCGAAACCGCCTGTTCAGCAAGGCGCCAAAGCAATTCAATATCGTCTTCCTTTCTATTCGGAGCATTACCAAAAAACCAAGAAGCTGTGTTTTGGACTACTGGAATTCCATCGAAATCGGAAGGGACATCTGCCTTAAGATCGAAATGATTTTTTAGATATTCTAAAATAGCGATTCGATTTTTATGTGTTATTCCCCGATTGAACATCGCAAAAAAGGTAAAAGGATCCAGAGCAGATAGTTCCATCTCCGATCCATCAGCCAAATGATCCGTCAGGCTGATTGTCAGGAGCCCATTTTTTTTCATATCTTTAACGATATGGATAAGTTTTTCTGGGCTACTTTTCAAAACTACAATTTTTTCTGCAAGTTCTATATAAATCGGTATCCATGAAAACATTTACAACTCCTGAAATGAAAGGTTTAACCTCGCCTAATCGGAGCCCAATTTATCTGATCTTCAGCAGCCATGGGTGAAACACCTTCCACAGCCGCGAATGGATACTGCGATAGAGCCTCTTCCAGGCTTTGCCGCACCGATTGTTTCAGTTCCTCCGGTTCCACAACCACCGCCTCCGGCCCAAGCCCCAAAACCCACCGCCGGATTTCATCCAGACCCGCCACCCGAAAGCTAATCTCGATGCCCCCGTCGATGAGCTTCTGGATGCGCTGGCTCTGATGCCAGATTTTCTCGCCGATATACCGCGACCAGGACGGACTGATGCGCACCGTCACTGCGTACAGCTCGTCCTGCATCACCTTGAAGCTATGCCTGACGTAATCGTCAAAAGAAAACCGCTCGGAGACTTTAAAACAATCTTCCAGGACCTGGAGCATGTTGATTCGATCTATTACAAAAGTGCGGATATCCTTGCGCAGGTGACAGTGACCGATCATGTAGATGGTCCCGTCGTAAAACCAGATTTTGTAAGGATCGACCTTGCGGGTGGTGCGTTCGTCGCTTTTCAGCGACCAGTAACCGAATTCCACGGTTTTTCGGTCGGCAACCGCCCGGTTGATTTGATCGATGACTCCGCTGAAACAGCTGTAGTCCTTGCAGGGACCGCCGCCCATCTGATAGGCGGCCCGGATGCGATTCAGGTAGGCCAGGGTTTCCGGAGGCAGCATGGTGCGGATTTTTTCCAGGATGCTTTGCTGGGATTCCTGAAAGACCGTCCCTTTGAAGACTTTGAGCAGGTCGCCCCCGAGGTGCAGGCAGAGCAGTTCGGTCAGGGTAAAGGGCTCCGGGATGTTGAATTTATAATTGTCGATGAAACGCCAGCGGGTGATTTTGCCTTCTTTTTCTGTGTAAATGGGGAAGCCGGCCGCCTGAAGGTCGTCCATGTCGCGATAGGCCGTTCGCAGGGACACACCTCCCTCGTCGGCCACCTGATTGGCTGTCAGGCCATTTTTGCTCACTTCGAGGCGCCTTAATATCCGCCACTGCCGTGAAAGCTGGTCTCCCCTCATAGTCACCTTTGATTGAAGTTTGAAATGTGAAGGATGAAGTTTGAAAATGAGGAATTAAATTTTAAGATCGAAGGCTGAAAATTCTGCCTTACTTCAAAATTTCCAATACCCCCCTTATTGCCTAACACCACCAACGCCCTCTTGCAGAAATTAATCTTCATCACCAACCGAAAAATCATCCGGTTGATATAGCTTGGCGTCAAGCACCTCCCACCGGCCTCCCTTTGTAGGCCCGACATGCCGGATTTTCCCTGCCGCTTTCAATTTATCCAGGTGATATTTTACCCCATCCTCCGAAATCCCCAAGCGTTGAGCGATCAATTTGCGTGTCAGTGTCGGCTCTTCCCGCAAAGCACCAATAATCTTTTCTTGGGTAGTTTCTTGGGTAGTTTCTTGGGTAGTCCCCTCATCTTCACCTTTCAGTTTCCCAAAAGATGGCCGAGGGAAAGATACAATAAACAGATTGCCGATTTCACGAAAATCAGCATCAGGTGCGAATTTAAAAATCAACGGGATGCCGCGGCCCCAAGCTTCCACCATTTCAACCCGCCGAAAAAGATCGGCAATCAAGGGGTTGCGACGCTGGGAGACATTGCCTTTGCGTAAATCCGCAATGGTCAGGTTTCCAAATAGGGTGCCTGGGTTACGGATCTCCACCCGGTCCTTGAAAATGGCGACCTGGATGTGATCCGGGTCGTAATAATCACGATGACAAAAGGCGTTGATGATCGCTTCGCGTAAGGCTTCAATCGCAATTTCCGGCACGTCGACACGGCGCAAACCCTCGACCCGCATCCCAATGTGGATGTTTTTGAGGATATATTTCTGAGCCTCTTCGATCAATTCGAGGATGTCTCCATTAAAGTCGTGGCGATCGACGATAGTGGAACTCTCGGTGCTTAAAAAAACCGCACATCGAAGCTGGAGTGGTTGAGTGCTGAAAAAAAGCCGCGCCGGATTGAGTAACTGGCCATCCTTGATCAATTCAAGTTTATCCAATGCATTTTGTGGGTTACCCCCGGCGAGTTTGGCAAGATCCACGAAACGTTTAATTTTTTCAGGATCCAAATCAGACATGTGGAACTTACCAGGTTGATTATCCCAGCGCAGGGACTCACGGCTTTGATCTGCGATTAGATCCTTCAATTGTTTGACGCTCAACTGTCGGTCTTCATCCGCTACCCGCATGTAGGCACGCCCATAGGCAAAATAGGGCACGTCGTCGCCGGCAAACGCGATTTTTATGCAGTGTTTGTCATCGACGATGATCTCTGAAATCTCTGGAAATATTTTTGGCTCAATATGGGCGCCAATGGATTGTGATAGATCGCGAAGGGTTTTCTCATTGATGGATAGGCCGGTGACTGCCCCGTCATTGCGCACACCGAACCATAGAGTGCCGGTTTTATGTTTGTTCAGAATGGCTACCATCGAAATCAGCCCTTGTTTGAGTTCGGCCAGGCTTTTTTTCAATTCGACGGTCTCGCTTTCCTGGAGCATTGGTTTGCTCATCTTCGTTTCCCCAACCTATTTACCTGATCCTCTTTTTTATTTTATCACATGCCATCTGCCGCTCCCGTGCCCGTCCACCACGGATGGCATCGATCAGGCTCAGCAGCTCATACAACCGTCTGTCTTCCCGTGCCGCTTTGGGTACAGATTTGTATAGCGGTGAGAATGACTGGCCCCGAACCTCACCATCCGGGTCCGGCCATACCGGGGGCAAATCCTCGCCAGCCTGAAAAAATGGCGACAACACCGGTCCCGCATAGCCCGTCGGCATGCCTCTGGTGATTTCTCCAAGATCAGGGACAAAAACATAAGGCAGTCCATGGAGCAAAAACGACTCCAGGTTGCGTACATTGGGGGTGATGCGATTTTGCTGGTCCGATGCCAGGCGCGCTTTAATGAGCCGCTTGACACCTGCATGGACTTCGGACGGACTCATCCACAATGTGGTTGCCATACGCCCGTACGACCACTCATCCCCACCGATTACGACCAGTTTTGCCAAAACCAACACATCCTGGGGTTTAAGTATCATAACGCCCTCCATTCTTTGTTCGCGATTCGCGAATAAAGAATGGACTATAACCAACTCGTTGTCAAGTATTTACCGCCACCGCCTGGAAAGCTGGTCCCCTCGCATTCCAATTCCTCACGCCAAGATCCATTCTAATGCTCACACAAAGATGCTGCGCTGTTTTTTGTCTCACGCAAAGACGCTAAGCCGCTAAGATAAAAATATTTTTAAGGCCCTTCTTTGCGCCTTCGCGGCTTATCGTGAGTCCTGTTTTTAAAGCCCTTCTTAGCGCTTCTGCGGCTTTGCGTGAGCCCCCGTTATTCGACGATAAAATCCCTAATTGAATTCCCTGAGCGCCGGGCCGAGAATCGCTGAAACCCCACACGGCCGCCGCCGGATCCTTCCTCTTTCCTAAAGGCTGACAGATGTAGCACCGTTTGGCCGTCTGCAAGGGCCGCCCCTTTAGCAATCCGTGATTCGAACGAAATGGTGGCCCCGACACTGACCACCGGATGACGCTCTCCCTTAGCCTTTTGCAGCGATTCGATAAATGCTTTGGCTTTGCCTGGCGCAACCGATGGCTCCGGTTTATTTCCGTCGGCGCTTTCAATGGCATCCATGGCATAGCTGTCGATCAATTTGTCGAAGAACCGTCCGAACGTATCGCTGCTGGCAAAGCACTCCAGCCCGGTTACCGTTCCATCAATGGCAAACAACGCTCCCACCTGCTGTTCGATCAGATGAAAGGCATCCCTGTAATCGGACAGCCTGGTTTCGTATTGCTCGAATACATCGGACATGGCCATGGTTGGCGATTTCACCTTCATGCGCTGCGATTTCTCAGAGATGTTGTTCCATATCCGTCCCTGGTCCGAGCGGTGCCCGGCACCCTGGGACAGGCTCTCGGACACAGAAAACTGGGCCTCCCTGCGCAACGAGGCATGCATGACCTTCTTCCCGGAAGAAAATTTCTTGGAATCGTATTGCCAGCGGCGTTCTTCGACACAGCTTACCGGGATTGCCGTCTCGGTCTTTCCAGCAATCAGAAACGATGCGTTGACGATACGATTCTGTTTGGCGCCTTTCAGTTCCTCTCCTTCCACCAGCAGCACCGCCTTCTTAGCATTGTTTCTCAGCTTCAACCGGTTGACATTGCCAGATGCATCCACCTCGGTGACCACCAGCACTCCGCTGTCGATGGCCTGCTCCAGCGTCAGGTAATACGGCTCGACGACTGCCGGAAACAAAACCGGGAACACGGTCAGGTTGCGACAAACCTGCTTTTTCCCCACCTGACAATCTTGCAAAAACGATACGACTGACTTCATGGTGCTTCCCTCCACTTTTTGATTTTCGTGGAGGCTAACACCGCACGTTGTCAGATGGGGTCAAAATAGAACAAAAATTTTTAGATCATTTTTCAAGTTTTGGGGCTTTTCCCGGGCGTACCAAAGCATTATTACAGAACGCGATCGTCGCCGATTCCACGCCTTCCAGGTTATCCCATGACGCGAGTTGCTGATGCATGATGCCATTTAACATGGCAAGCAGCATGTTGGCCGTGGCATCGATGTCGACCGGATTGAATTCTCCTGAAGTCGTGCCCCGGATTAAAATGTCAGTCAGTACCTTTTTCAGCTTGAATCTGGCCTGCCGATATATCTTTGTGCAGGGGCCATCCGGGTTGTCCAGTCGTGCCGGGCATGCGCGCAGCAGGATGTGCATGTATTCCGGGTTCTCGGCGACGACCGAAAAATGGATGCGTAATAATCTGTCCAACGATTCAAATGCGGTTGGCGCACTTAGTTGCTGGTCATCGATGCGGCGGAAATAAAACTCGGAAGCCTTTTCAAGGATCGTGGAAAAAAAGGCATTCTTGTTTTTGAAATGATAAAAGACGGCAGGCTCGGTAACGCCAACCGCTTTAGCGATCTGAAGGGTGGTCGTTGCTTCGTAGCCCTGCGCGGAAAACAGGCGAAGGCCTGTTTTGTAGATGGATTCTTTTCTGTTCACCCCAACCCCGCTCTATTAACAAACGTGCCGTAATCCATTTTAGTCGGTGTGATTTCAAACAGAAATAATTAGTATAGACTAAGTTGTATGTCAATTGTTTGCGTACGTTTTCAGTAAAATTCCTTTTGATAACCGTTGATTGTTTACATATCAGGATGGAAGGAGGGTACTGATGTCATGCTGCTGTCCTACAAGAAATGTTCAACTCAAATTTTAAGTTCCTTTTTCAACTCTTCCCAGGGGATCGGTTCGCCGGGTTCGTTTTTAGATTCCCAAGCATCGTCAATATCGATTTGGTCCTCTATTTCCTGCAACAGTTTGAGTTCTTTCATTGAAACCAGGGCGGCCATTTGTTCACCGCGACGAGTCAGAACAAAAGACTCCTCTCCAAATGCCACCCTGTTGATTATATTGGAAAATTTTTTTCTGGCATCAGCCGTCGTTATTTTATTCAGCATCATAGCCCCTTCTGATTGCCCAACTCAATCTCCACGGTTTTTCTTACCGTACCATCTTTTCCCTTGTAATATCTCAAACGAATCATACTTGGGTATTTGTGTGTCAATTTGGCTGTTCCGCGACTGCCGCGTCGAATCGAATTGGTCACGCTAGCAGATTGATAAAAATCATTGAATTGGTCTTCCCATTCTAAAACCGCCTGCCGTTTCCGTAATTCATCGGCAAATTCCAGGTCCGGGACACCGTATTGCCTGGCGACATTTTCGAGTTGTGTCAATTCATCTTTATCCAGGTTTTCGATATGGAAGGCACGAATGCTTGAACAGAGCCTACTGGAAAGCTCTTTCTTCTTTTCATCCTCAAGCCGTTGGCGAATCGTGCGCTCGATCATTGCCTGATCCTTCTGAATCAGGTCCTCACGGCTATGATAGTCTATTTCACCCGGCATTTCAGCATAACGATCTTTTCTGGTTTCCAGTTTTTTTAACCATAATTCATCTATAAATTTTTCCCGAGCTCGATCCAGCTTTGTCGTTTCAATATCAACAGGTAGTTGGTGGATCTGTTTTTCGATGACCTGTTCTATATCCGAACGGTTTCTGCTGAGAAAGGGCGATATCGGCCAGTCGTCAGGGAATTTCATGAAATAGTAAAGTGTAGAAGTTCAGATTTGATCTGACAGTTACCGATTCTGAGAAGGTGTCTGTCAGGTCAAGTTCAGGCTATTTTTTTCTCTTCCCAGAGTCGTTTGCCATCTTCAAGGGTTTCCATCGGGGTTCTGCCGCAGCACATTTTCCCCTGATGGGTTCGCTCATGATTGTACTGTTCAAGCCACAGGTCAAGATCAAACTGAAGCGTTTCGATATCCCGATAAATCTTCTTTCTGAAGGTCACCTGATAAAATTCCTGTAGCATGGTTTTGTGGAAGCGTTCGCAGATACCGTTGGTTTGCGGCGATCTGGCCTTGGTCTTGGTGTGTTCGATGTCGTTAATAGCCAGATACAATTGATAATCGTGGGTTTCAGCTTTGCCGCAATACTCGGTACCCCTGTCGGTTAAGACGCGAAGCAGCGGCAACTCATGCTTTTCATAAAAGGGCAGCACCTTATCATTGAGCAAATCGGCAGCAGTGATCGGCGTCTTGGTGGTATAGAGTTTGGCAAAACCGACCTTGGCATACGTATCGATAAAGGTTTGCTGATAGATCCTGCCCACGCCCTTAAGGGTTCCGACATAAAAGGTATCCTGTGATCCCAGATAACCTGGATGAGCCGTCTCGACCTCCCCAGCAGCGATGTCGTCTTGCTTTTTCCGTTCTAATGCCTGGACCTGGCTTTCGGTAAGAATCAGATTCTCCTTGGCCATTTTGTCCTCAAGGGCCTTGAGCCGGTCTTTAAAGCGAGCCAATTGGTGACGCAGCCATACACACCGGACACCACTGGGGGAAATGAACACGCCCCGCTTACGCAATTCGTTGCTGGCACGCACTTGGCCAAAGGCCGGTTGTTCAACGGCATAGGCTACGACAGCAGCCTCGGTTATTTCGTCTGTGCGGTTTTTAATATTGGGTTTGCGGCGGTTTTGATCGACGAGGGCATCGACGCCGCCTTGTTCAACGGCATTTTGATAGCGGTAAAAGGTGTCACGGGAAAGCCCCATGATCCGGCAGGCTTTGGATACGTTGCCCAGTTCCTCGGCCAGGTTCAACAATCCGATCTTGTGTTTGATGACGGTTTTGGTACCATTCAGCATGAGGGTTACCTCCTATGGTTTTGGTGGTTTGGTTGCCACCTTCATCAAAACCGGTAACCCTCACTTTTTCAAGTGCGTTGTCAGATCAAATCGAAACTAATCCACTTTATATTTGGCTTGTAATTTGCGTCCGCAATTGGCGGCAAATGTTAGGATATGGTTATTATGGAGGGCAGGGGGTGGTCCCCCATGGCCAAATTCGGCCATTCGGGATATATGCGGGGCAAAATTTTCGATCTGAAATACCCAGGCTATTCGATCCATCAAGGCTTAAAAAGTTATCTCCAAAATAGCCAGATGTTTTACGGCAGCACATGTAGAAGGTACGTGGGGCCAAATCCGGCATTACATCTTTTGCTTGACGGATAGCGTAGCCATTACCAATTGAGATGAATTGCAGCGGAGTTACCACCCTTATAGTATAAAAGGACTTTTCGGCGGCCAACTAATCTCATAGTTTCCAGGTCCAATTTGATCTGTAAACTGTTATCTTTTCTCCAAGGAATGTCCAGCTGCGTCCCTCCCACATATTCCGATTGTCGCCGTTGCTGTACTTCGATGAGTCATTCAGCATGTTATAAACAGTTGCCGTTATGAATGTGTGATAAGGGGACTCCCTTAAATCACTAAGTTTGGCTGCGAGATTCGGAGCCCTACCGATCCAGATTAGGTCATTATCTCCGCGAGCACCAGCTCGGACAGCGAGAACCGTTCCCGTATCAATCCCAACACCATGGCGAATCGAGAACCCCGCATTTTTGACGGTATCATATTTTTTCTCGAACTTAGGGCGAATGATTTCCTTAACTGTGTAGTTGATTTGTAGACCACATTTCGCGGCAGTCGAGTTTTTGAAATCACCAATAAAGACACCAAGGATGCGATCTCCATCAAAACTGACTATAGTTCCCCCGTGATGGCGGACCAACCTTGCAGTGGTCGCTAAGAAGGCCTTCATGATTTTGGCCGCGACCCTCCTGTCAAATCTTTTAGCAATCATGGATGAATTGGCTAAGTCTGCATAGAGAAACGTCGCATCCAACTGGACCGCGCCGCCTCCGAGGGCCACATCAATCGATCCAGGAACCTTCTGTCCCTTACGAGTGTTCCACAGCTTATCTATTGTACCCTGAACGTCGTTTTCAATATCAGCCAGCAACGCCATTCACTTTACACTCCTTTCAGAAACTACTCGGCGAAGCAACTCACATACTGACCCCATTGCAGCATCTAAATCTCCATCTGGACCAACTGCATATGTCAGCGGTGTCAAACCGAGCAAGTCTGTTGGAATTCGAAGGTCAACGCCTCGTGGGTGGACAAGGAACGATCGGATGCGTGTTAACGCTCCAATACACATACCTAACTCAAAAACCACGTTATCTCTTGGAGCAGATTGGGTAGTTCCTCGGCTTATGACATGATCGTCCGGTGAAAGAACAAGCAACCCAAAATCAGCGGTGCGTATTTCGTTTTCAAGAGACTCAATCGGAAAAGTCGAAGCTCCAAAAACACCATCCGTCCACACTTTGATTGTGACATCGTCATGCTCAAGACCAACTTGGATTGCCCGTGCAACATTCAGTGATTCAACTGAGGAACCGATGAAAAGGTGGGGTCGAGAATTTGGCGCGATAACAAGGCGATTTCGTTGTCGTAACCGATCAGCAAGTTCAATTGCGATATGTCGCCAGAGAATCGGTGCCTTTTCCGCTATACGGGTATATATAGGCTCTGAAACGGTACATGCCACTACCGTCTCTTTCGCAACAACATCTGCACATCGAAGTGCTGATGGGTCAAGTAAAGCCATCTCACCGATGTGTTGTCCAGAAACGCGAGATGCCACGACACGTTGATTAACGATGATGTCGACTGACCCCGCAAGCAAAAAGTAGAGGTCGCTATCGGAGCCACAATTTTGAATGATCGTCTTACCACTCGCATATTCCGTGATCTCACCGGCATCCGCAATAGCATTAGCGACCGTCTCGTCTCCGCATATAATTTGCTGCCGGCGGAGGGCATCAACCAGCCGCCTTTTGCCTTCTTTTCCCTGAAAACGAGTTATCATTATTCCCTCATTCAGTACGGAAATTACTTGTAACCTCTAAGCAAACGCTTCTCAACCTGATTCTTGTTGTCGAAATCCAACAAGTCGACATAATCGTCAAGTTTTCCCCACCTCCATACGATCCGATAATCACCTAATCTATACCGGCGTACATTTTTTAAATGAGTTATATCTGTCGTATTATTTTTAGGTAAACTGTCGCCTTTTGGGTCTTCGGATATACACTTAATTATGTCTCTGACTGCTTTGTAACGATCTTTAGGTTGACGTTTTATCCTGTTTAAGACTTTATTGGTTGTTATAACTTCGTAAGTTATATTTTCGAGGGTTTTGTATTCAAGTTGCGAATCCGAAGTGTTGTCAATTTTATCTGCATAAATTAACCCACTTGCTTCATCAATTCTCAATACAATTTTTTCCTCAATCATTCATTTGCCTCAGTGAGCATAGATATCATGTATTTTATGCCGCCAGCAGATCAGCGACTACTGCGTCAACCAATCGGCTACTATCCGATTGCCCCTGTGCCAGCTTGCCTTCCAAGTCGTCGCAGAGGACCATTAGTTGGTCAACTTTGGCGACTATTCGATTGATCTCGGCAGCAGGTGGCAATGGTACAAATACATTTTGTAATATTCCCAAGTTTATATTTTTTTGGGCAGTTGAAGGTGCGAAGTCTAATAGGTTCGCTTTAGCTGTCCGCATGAAAAATTCAAAATATCTGGCATTACGAATCTCTTTAGAAACGACGAACCCAACTACACTATCTGGAAAACAAGCATCCATTCCGAGGATTCCGCTATCAGCGATATTTGCTGCTATGGTGATGCACATTGTTCCCTTTTTCCATAGCTTGCTTTGAGCCAACCCATTTTCGTTGTAAAGTCCTGTATGGGTTGTGATTATTCCATTTGAACGCGCTACATCTCCGGTCTGAACTAAAGGTATAGTTCCTCCTTTATACAGCTCAGGCGCATTTCTTGGACGGTGCTTAGATTTTCCTCTTGCAAATTCTCCGAGTTCAGGGAATCGAGCCCACACCCATCCTTTTGGCAGGGTGTAAGGCGCATTGGCTTCATCAATGGGAGGTAACGGTTTGGTCTTCTTAATTTTCCCTTCAGCGACCAACTGTTCCAGCTCAATTTTAATTTTTTTAAGTAACACCGATGCTGGCTCATCGTTCGGGTTCTGCGGCACCAACTTTCCCTTAACAGCCAGTTGCAGGATGGCTTGGCGGAGCTTAGTGACGTTCTCCGGTTTGCTGTAAAGCAGATCAAAATTGCGGTGGATACGGTTCCAGTGTTTGTTGAATTTTTTGGGTGTAGGGGCCGTCAGGAGTTGGTTGATGGACGAATCGTTGAGCTTGATACATGTCTGGTAGGCCTTTTGTTTTCGGGCTTCCAGGTCATCGCAGAGGGCCATCAGTTCGTCCGCCTTGGCGACGATACGCTTTTGCTCGTTCACCGGTGGCAACGAAAATGGCATCTTTAATACGTTATTCCGGCTGATTCCTGGAATGGCAATTCCAAGGCCGATGCTTTGAAAATATTGATACTTTGATTTGATGAGAAGATGAATGAACCGGTTGTTGATGCATATACATCGAATAGCCATCAATTGTCTGCTTATTGCCACTTTTTCGATATCAACAATATTGTTCTTTCCAAGGCCTGCGCCTTTTACAGTTAACAGTATATCATCCTTAACAGCCGTGGTTTTCGGTTTTTCTGTCCATTTGCTTACAATCGGGTGAAGTGGCCCAAAGTCAGAGGGACCAGTTAGGTAAGATATCCCTTCTCCAACTTCATTGTAGTTAGATGCCTTAATATGCTGGCCAGAAATTAACTCAACGACCTCACCCATTCTAATCCACTCCCATCCTGAAGGAGCTTTATATGCAAGTTCTTTCTCCGTAACAGCGGGTAGGGACTTAACCCTCTTTATTAGTCCCTTTTTGATCAATCGTTCCTTCTCAGCTTTAATTTTTTCAAGTAAAACCGATGCGGGTTCGTCATTCGGGTCCTGCGCCACCAACTTCCCCTGAACTGCCAGTTGTAGGATCATTTCCCGTAGCTTCTGAATACCATTGGGTGCCTCTGCCATCAGCTCAAACTCATCGTAGAAGGTTTTCAACTCCATCATGCATTACCCCCCAACGCTTTCATAAGTTCTGCTTTGAGTTTTTCACGTGCGCTGTCTAAATCCTTTATTAGGTCCTTGTAATCGGCCAGAAGCTCGTCGGAATCACCGAGATCATCATCAGGACTATGGGGGTTTTTAATGTCGAGGTTGTACCCACCGGCTTTGATGTCCTTGAAGGAAACCTTCCAGGCAAACTCGTTCTCCGTACGCTTTTCCCACCACGTCTTCTCCGGTTTGAACTCCTCTATCCGCATCGGCTTAGACTTGTTGTATGATTTATAGCCAAGCGGGTAAGGATGCTCGTAAAACCATACATCCTTGGTCTTTTCGCCCTTGGTGAAGAACAGTAGGTTGGTCTTGATGCCGGTATACGGATTGAAGACGCCATTGGGTAGGCGCACAATCGTGTGTAGGTTGCAGTCCTTGAGGAGCTTTTCCTTGATACGTGTTTTGACACCCTCACCGAACAGGGTGCCATCAGGCAAGACCATCCCACAACGACCGCCGTCTTTCAAAATGTGCATGATGAAAACCAAAAACAAATCCGCCGTTTCCCTTGTACGCAGGCCGGTTGGGAAATTGGATTCGATGCCATCCTCCTCCATACCACCAAAGGGTGGGTTGGTGATAACCACATCAACCCGATCCTTGGGACCATAACCTTTAAGCGGTCGGGATAGCGTGTTGTCATGCTTGATATTAGCAGGGATATCGATATCGTGGAGAAGCATATTTGTCATGCACAAGGAATGGGGAAGCTGTTTTTTTTCAACGCCATAAATGGATTGTTGGAGAAGTTGCTCATCTTCGGGAGTTTTGACATATTGGTTGCGGATGTTTTCGATGGCACAGGTTAAAAAACCTCCCGTTCCGCAAGCGGGATCAAGGACTTTTTCTCCTAACTTGGGGCCAACCATATCCGCCATGAACTGCGTTACTGCGCGTGGGGTGTAATATTCACCGGCATTGCCAGCACTCTGAAGGTCTTTCAGGATCTTTTCGTAAATGTCGCCGAACATATGGCGGTCATCGGAGCTGTTGAAATCGATTTCGTTTATCTTGTTTATGACCTGCCGCATCAGCGTACCGGACTTCATGTAGTTGTAACCGTCCTCGAAGACCGAACGAACGATGAAAGCACGTTTGTTTCCGTTGGTGCCGACATTCAAGTTTTTAAGCTTGGGGAACAATTCATTGTTGACGAAGTCGAAAAGTTCATCGCCAGTAATGCCTTCAGGATCTGCGGCCCAATTGCACCAACGAAGGTTCTCAGGAAGGGGGGATTTGTAGTCGTCGGAAAAAAGTTCCGCTTCCTGCTCCTTATCATCAAAAATTTTCAGAAAGATCATCCACACAAGCTGTCCGATGCGTTGGGCATCGCCGTCCACGCCTACATCCTTGCGCATGATATCTTGGATCGATTTGACTACCGTGCTGATTGCCATTAGCTCTCCACTTCAACAAGTTCAGGTTCCAAATGATTATGATGCGACGACATAAAGTTGGCTTTCCAGTTCCTTCAATGCTTCCAGATATTTTGCTTTACCGCCAAATTCTTTGATAATCTCCATCGGCCTCCCATGCTGACTGATGGGTTGCAACTTCAACACTTCGATGTTCTCAACGTGTTCAATGCCTTCATCAGCATATTTATCCAGCAGGCCTTCAAGTACTAACCGGGCCTTTTCT
This sequence comes from uncultured Desulfosarcina sp., assembly GCF_963668215.1. Taxonomy (NCBI): domain Bacteria; kingdom Pseudomonadati; phylum Thermodesulfobacteriota; class Desulfobacteria; order Desulfobacterales; family Desulfosarcinaceae; genus Desulfosarcina; species uncultured Desulfosarcina sp. The sequence continues at coordinate 24,862 of NZ_OY764191.1, read as the reverse complement.
CCATACTTGCCAAAATAATTCCGTTTCTTGACGTTATTGGCCCTTTCTTTACGGGTCAATGGCGGCTGGCCAAATGCCACATGGCAGATCAAATCAAATGGTCCAAAATCCTTGCCGACCTCATCAGCCAACGGCTCGAACAAAACACCCTGTTCCTCAAGCTCCTCGATGACCGCTTTTTTCTTATCCGCTTCATTCCACCGCTTCAGGAAGTCATCCATGGATGCAAAGGCTTTTTTGACCGTATTTCGGGTGTAGTCTTTCAAGGATTCAGTAATGAGTTTGCCATCTTTTCCATAATATTGAACACGCTCAGCAACAACAAACACCGGCACATCGTCCACATAATATTTTCTGGGTGGAGGGCCGTCACCTGGCGGAAGAGTCACATCCGGCGGTTCAGGATCGATAAGGATGCCAGAATCATCGTCACCATCAACATCAACAGGATCATCAGGGGGAACGGGTGATTCACCCGATGTAGGTTCGTATATCTGAACTGGATCGCCATCAAAGTCCTTGTCTGCGAAAAGCTCTGTGGCCTTTTTAAAGTCCATGATGGTGAAATAGAATTTGCCAAAGTCCTCTTGAATACGTGTCCCACGCCCGATGATCTGTTTGAACTCCGTCATGGACTGAATATTCTGATCAAGTACAATGAGCTTTGTAGTCTGTGTGTCCACTCCGGTTGTCATGAGCTTTGAGGTGGTGGCGATCACAGGGTGCCGGCTCTCAGGATCTGTGAAGTTATAAAGCTCGTTTTTTCCCTCAGTGCTGTCACCCGTGATACGCATGACATAGCGCTTGTCCTTTTTGACCAGATCGGGATTCTCGTTGACGATGGCTTGCCGCATTCGTTCGGCATGATCGATGTCCTCACAGAATACAATGGTCTTGTCATAACGATCAGTGGCCTTTAAAAATTCAGATATCTTCTGCGCCACAAGGATGGTTCGTTGGTCAAGAACCAGATTTTTGTCAAAGTCTTTCTGGTTATAGATGCGATCCTCAATTTTATTGCCGTATTTGTCTTCCTTGCCATTCTCAGGTCTCCATCCGGTCAAGTCCTTATCAAAATCGATGCGAACAACCTTGTAAGGCGCAAGGAAGCCGTCTTCGATGCCCTGTTTGAGGGAATATGTATAGATGGGTTCGCCAAAATAGTGGATATTGGAGACGTGGCACGTTTCTTTTGGGGTGGCAGTCATGCCGATATGGGTGGCTGATGAAAAGTAGGTCAGGATATCACGCCATGCCGATTCAGCATCAGCGCTACCCCGGTGGCACTCGTCGATGACGACAAGATCAAAAAAATCCGGCGAGAACTGTTTGTAGATATTTTTCTCTTCCTCAGCACCTGTGACTGCCTGATATAGTGATAGATAAATTTCGTACGATTTATCCACTTGTCGTTTCGATATCTTGGTCATAGCCGACCCGAACGGCTTGAAATCGTTGATGCGGGCCTGATCGACAAGAATATTCCGGTCAGCCAGAAACAGAATGCGTTTTTTTATGCGGGCTTTCCATAGCCGCCATATGATCTGAAATGCCGTGAAGGTCTTGCCGGTTCCGGTTGCCATTACCAGCAGGATACGATTTTCACCTTTCGTAATCGCCTCAACAGTTCGGTTAATGGCTGTATGCTGATAATAGCGTGGTGTCCGTCCGCTGCCGTCATCATGATATTCTTGCTGGATAACCCGATCTGAAGAGTCATCGATGCCTTTGTATTGCCGATACCGTTGCCAGAGGATTTCTGGTGACGGAAAAGCATTCAGCGATAATTCAGTCTCGATGTTTCCAGCCGATTTTGTGCGGTCATGCTCAAGGAAGGCGTCACCATTGCAACTATAAACAAAAGGTACATCCAGCATGGCACCGTATTCCAGGGCCTGCTGCATGCCGCTTCCAACCGTATGGTTGTTGTCTTTTGCTTCAACGATAGCAATGGGAATGTTGGGGCGATAATAAAGGATGTAATCAGCGCGTTTGACCTTACCACGGCTATGCAATTTTCCCCTGACGATTACCTTGCCAGCAGTGAAAGAGACCTCCTCACGAATCTGGGACTGCATGTCCCATCCACCTTCAACGATCGCTGGTGTGATGAACTTGGAACGTATGTCCTGTTCTGACATCTGTTTTTTGTTCATACGAAACCGCCTTTGTCGCATTAAAGATCAGCGATAACCTGAATGAGTATGTAGTAGGTGGAATTTATTGCGAATGAACACAAGTGAGTCTTTATTCTATTTGGGGATTTTTTTCAAACACATACGAGATGATGCTCAAAAGAGTGTTTGAATTGATGAAGGGGGTGCTCCCCCACAGGCTCAAGACGCCTTTCGCGATTCCAGCGGGGGAATATTCGGGACCTAAAATATCCTGATAGTCCTTGGAAATGGATGCCAGCGTATAGGGTCATTGTGACATTCAAAGCTAACTGTCTGAAAAGTTATTAAATATTAACGAATCCGCGAAAAATAAATAATTCGACAACATGCCTAACATGCTGTTTTCGAAATAAATACCATCCTTTTTGTTAAATTTTTGTTTTTGTTTGGAAAACTTAAAAAGCCACTTCGATTTAAGGGGGCAGAATTCTTCCGCTCCATGCAGTCTGTTCAGTGGCCTCTTTGAAAATTCGGTATGTGAGAAACCCGAATCCCTACATCCATACAATTCTTGCAAACTTTCGCCTGAAAGTTAACGAGTACGGCTATTCATAATACCATGTATATTCAAGTATATAGATAAGATTTTGACGCTTACCGATAAAATTCCTGTTTACATCTCGCAAAGTTTACTATATTAAAAGCATTAAACTTAACGAGTCAAGCAACAGGGAGGCAATGATGGCAGAAAGCGCTAAAAATCCAAATCACCCCAAAAAAGGTTCCACCATAAAAGTTGACCCGATCAAGAAGGTGAGGGACATCAAGGCCATAAAAAAAATGCTCCACGACAAACCCCGTGACTTGTGCCTGTTCACCCTCGGCATTAACACCAACTTACGGGCATCGGATTTGCTCCGTATCACCGCTGGCATGGTGAAGGATTTGAAACCGGAGGACGAACTCACGCTCAAGGAAAAGAAAACCGGCAAACACCGCCGGATAACGCTGAACAAAGCCGCCATAGCAGCTATAAAGGGACTTCTTGCCTGTCGGGATTATGAGGACGACGATCCGCTATTCGTTGGTCAACGGGGGTGCCTGAGCGTTCCTTCGGTCAACCGTCTTGTGAAGAGCTGGTGCAAGTCCATCAACCTCAAAGGCAATTATGGCAGCCACACTTTACGGAAAACCTTCGGATACCACCAGCGGGTAACATTTGGCGTCAGTGTGCCGGAATTGATGGTGGTATTCAATCACGCCAGCCAGCGGGAAACGCTGGAATACCTGTGCATTCAGCCTGAAGAGGTTAAGAGTATATATCTGAATGAGCTATAATAGATGGGTGAAAGCGGCCATCAAGGAAGGTGCCGACAAACTGAAAACGGGCAAATTGGTCTGGCAGGAATGTTCAGTCGACCGGGTAGCCGCATAGGGCCGTCTTGCAAGAAAGCGGTAGTGAGACCATCAATACTAAAAGAGGGGAAAAGAATAAATAACTGTCTGGGTTCAATGCTATTGTTTTAAGATGCGTGGGCATTCCTTTAAAATCTGTGTTTTGAGACGTAGGTCTAATATGGCGTTTTCCATGGTTTTCACCTTACATACCTGATAGGTTTCTAAGCTCTTAACCCCTTTAAGGTTGGCTTCCTTAAGGCATACTTTCTCAAGATTGGCTGCATTTAAGTCTGCACCTTCAAGATTGACCCACGCAAGGTTTGCCCCTTCAAAATCAGCACCCCAAAGATTAGTATTCTTGAGGTTTGCTTTCAAAAGGGTAGCTTTTTCAAGGTTGGCCTTTAACAGACAAGCTCCTTCAAGGTCAGCATTACTAAGGTTGGCTTTATAGAGGTTCGCTCCAACAAGGTCGGCATTACTAAGGTTGGCTCTATATAAGCAGGCGAACTTTAGATTGGCTTCATTAAAATGAGTTCCAACGAGGTATGCACCTTCAAGGTTAGCTGATTCAAGGATAGCCCTGTCAAGGATAAGCCCATCCAAACAATATTTCCAATCTTCTACCACACTTTTCAATAAATCGACCATTTCTGTATAGAAGGAATCCTTAAACAAGGATCGGAAGACAGAAAGCGGTTTGCGTAAAAAAGGCTGTTCAGGGCAGAGCATGTTCTGCACGCTTGATATACGACTTATCGCACTGTTTCTTGCATCAGTCGCTAATTGGGTAAAGAGGGAATTTGATCTGTTTTCGATTATATCAATCCTATTTTCATATCGTTGTGAGGCAATTCCAAAAAACGCAACATATATACCAATAATCCACAAAAGGAAGGTTGCAGGTGGGCGTATTTTGCTATGCTCTGGATGTTCTGGGTATATCTTACTAAAAATGAACCGAAGGCCAGAAAAGTCCCATAATAGCCATGTGCTGGTTTTGTAACCGTTAATTCTTGGGCTGAAACCATCACAGATGGAGACAAGCAGACCAAACAGGACAATGCCAATAGTAACCCAACCTTCTGTGTTGATAACGTTTGTCAAGACACGATACCTGTGATGTGTAAATGGTGAATCAATTCCACGCCTAAAGGACTGATGGCTATTTCAAGCAGACATTTAACAGATACCAACGGCTTCAGCATTGAATAGATATAGTTGACATTGTCCTGATTGCCATAGATGGAAAAATTGTAGTCGCCTGACGGAATTGTTTGTCCATCTGTTATCCTTAGTTTTCCTACGTTATTGAACTTATTGAATGTGAAAATTTCACATTTCAGCTCTATAGGGTCATCCTCAACTTTTGTTGGGAGCTCAAACAGCTTTTTGTCGTCTAAAGTCAAAGTCATTTCTGGATTATCCTTCTTGCCGGCAGAAATTTCTTCAACTTTTCCTTCATCCAGCATGTGAGCAAGGTCTTGATATTTAGGTAACGCCTTTTCGGCAATTGGAAATACTGGTCCATTAAAATTATAGACTATGTCACCAATATGTACATTCGTTTGGGTATTGTCTTTAACATCAATTTTAACGCCCTGAGGGTCCTCTTTGTGGGAGCATATGAGCTTTAAAAAATTGAAAGATTCCAGTGTATATTCCCATAGGTTTTGAGGCCCAAAAACTGTAACAAGCGGTAAGGCTAATTGAACTCCTGACAATATAATTTCGGTATTAGTCAGGAAAGAGGAGTGTTCAAACGACGTAGCTTGTAAAAAGAATCTTTCTCGTTCCTTTTTCCCGATCCGATGAGTCTGAGTAGCAACAAGATATGATTTGTCTATGATGGACTGAAAGTTTTCCCATGCTTTTATGGCTACATGGATAGGGACGCCTTTGCTGAATATCGGTCCGTCTAACTTGAAGCTGAAAGTTTCCATGCCATCACCTCACGTCATAGATAGCCCTATACACTCCCAAATGAAAAAGTACACGTGCTGTACTCATTCCAGTGCCTTGGTTGATTCGAATGTTAGAACGGTCTTTCGCTGAAAATATGGTATGGGATGGATCAGTAGCTTATTAGCATTCTCTCATAAATGAGTCAAGGAAGGCGACAATGATGTCACGGTTGTAAGCACTTGGCCATCAATGGCGGCGATGAACACGTCGTCATGCGGACGCTGCCGTATCTTAAAGAGGCGGCCATTGAAGTCGTTACCGAATCCGTTTCAAGCGGTGGCGATGTTTACTGCGCAATTAAGATCATTCACTCGGCATAGCCTGTTCAGTTGACTTCTGTCTGAAAAGGGCCGATATATTGGGGTATGAGAGCAAAACGGCACATAAAAAGCGTGGTATTTTGGCCGAAAAATTTGTCGGCTCCCGTGTCGGTAAAAGTGGATATGAAAGGCCATTTGGACACTTTTTTATACACCCAAAGAAAAAGGGCCATGCGGTGCATGGCCCTGTATTCTTTGCTATTTCTGGTCGGGGCGAGAGGATTTGAACCTCCGACCCCTTGAACCCCATTCAAGTGCGCTACCAGACTGCGCTACGCCCCGACGAGAAAGCACCCCTTTAGCACCAACGCCAGGGGGTGTCAAGGATCGGAGAAGAAAAACATGCCTTCATCGATTGCCATCCCACCGAACCTGCCCCGGGCGCTGAAACCCGGAGACAGAATAGGCATTGCCGCGCCGGCCAGTCCTTTCGATGGCCAGTCCTTCGATGCGGGCCTTGGCGTCCTGGAATCCATGGGCTTCAACCCGGTCGTTCCCGAAGGGTTATCCGAGAAAAACGGATTTCTGGCTGGAACGGACCAACACCGGGCCGACCAGCTGACCCGCCTGTTTACCGATCCCGAGATTGGCGGCATCATCTGTGCGCGGGGCGGGTACGGCTCCATGCGAATCCTGCCGCTTCTGGATGCCGATGTCCTGGCCAGGCACCCCAAGGTGTTCGTCGGGTTCAGCGACATCACCGCCCTGATCGGATTTCTCGTGCAGCGCTGCGGCATGGCGGTTTTCCACGGGCCGTCGGTGACCACGCTGGGCGACGGCAACCCCCAAACCCGCGAACGTCTGCAGGCGGCGTTAACCCGGGCGGAGCCGATGGCGCTGACTGCCGAGACTGGCCAGACGATACGGCCGGGCAGCGCTGAAGGGCCGTTTTTCTGCGGCAACCTGACCGTATTGTGTCATCTCACCGGCACGCCTTTCCAACCGGATCTGAAGGGGCATGTCCTGCTTCTCGAAGACCGGGGAGAGGCGCCATACCGCATCGACCGCATGCTGACCCAGATGCGTATGGCCGGCTGTTTTCGGGGATTGTCCGGTCTGGCGCTGGGGGCCTTTACCGACTGCGGATCATCCGAACAGATCCATGCCATCGTCGACGAACGGCTGAGCGGGCTGGACATTCCTATCCTGGCCGGCTTCGACGTGGGGCACGAAGGGGTCAACCCGACCCTGCCGGTGGGGATAACAGCACGCCTGGACACCGCTTCCAAAACTTTGTCCTTTTTAAATCCTGCGGTTTGCTGAGGGACGCGCCGATGAAGGTCGATCCCGTCGACGATCTGATGAATAAAGGTTTGCGGGAGCGTGTTTTTCCCGGAGCGGTGCTGCTGGCAGGGAAGGGGGACGCCGAGCTTTTCCTGCGGGCTTACGGCAAGGCCGATCTTTTTTCGAACCGCCCCATGACGCCGGAGACCGTGTTCGATCTGGCCTCGTTGACCAAACCCCTGGCCACGGCCCTGGCGGTGGCCAGACTGATCGACCGGGGGCAGGTTGCACTGGATCGACCGGCGGTCGACTGGCTGCCCGAGCTGGCCGGCGATAAAACCGCAATCACGGTTCGCCAGCTTCTCTGCCACCGCAGCGGGCTGCCCGCCCACCGTCTTTTCTACATGGTCCTTAAGAACCTGGACCCGCGAGAACGAAAAGACGCCGTGCTGGGGCTGATCGCACGTACACCGCTTAAGGCGCCTCCCGGAACGAAAACCCTTTACAGCGATCTGGGGTTCATGCTGCTGTGCCGTCTGGTCGAGCGGGTGGCCGGCTGCACCCTGGATCGTTTCCTGGCCGAGCGGATTTACGGTCCCATGGGGATCGACGATCTTTTTTTCTTGCCGCTGCCGAATTTTTCCTCGCTCCAGCGTCCTTTTGCCGCCACCGAATTCTGCCCTGTAAGATGCCGCCTGCTGAAGGGCGAGGTGCATGACGACAACGCCTGGTATGCCGGTGGAGTGGATGGCCACGCCGGCCTGTTCGGCACCACCCGGGCGGTGTTTTCTCTGCTGCGCCGGCTGGCGGCCGAGCATAGCGGCCGTGAAAAGGCGCCGGTCTTCTCGAAAGAGATCCTTGACTTCATTTTTAAAAATGATCCCGCCGATCATTTTTCGCTTGGGTTTGACCGGCCGGCGGCCGAGAACTCCAGTGCAGGCTGCTATTTTTCGAAAAATAGCGTGGGGCACCTGGGGTTTACCGGCGTCTCCTTCTGGATGGATTCGACCACGGATATGACCGTTGTTTTGCTGACCAACCGGGTCCATCCGTTTCGCTGGCACAATCGGCTGGTCGATTTCCGGCCCAAGATCCACGACCGGATCATGGAACATTTTGGAATTCAAGCGGATTAAAGCTGATTTCAACAAATTAAGTCTTGAAATGAAGCATCGTTTCTGGTACCCGTTCGAAGAGTCCGTCCGCAACGTAAAGCGACCGATACCCCGGATGACGGGCCTTTCCGCGGATCTGCCCGAAAACGTTGCGCATCAACTAACTAAAGAGGCAGCATGAACTTTTTCGATTCCATTCTGGGCGTTTTTTCCAGCGACCTGGCCATTGACCTGGGTACGGCCAACACGCTGGTTTACGTCAAAGGCAAGGGCATTGTTCTCAGCGAACCCTCCGTGGTCGCCGTGCGGACCGACAACCGGACCAAAAACCGGGTGCTGGCCGTGGGGCTGGAAGCCAAGAACATGCTGGGCCGCACACCGGGCAACATCGTCGCCATCCGGCCCATGCGGGACGGCGTGATCGCCGATTTCGAAGTGACCGAGGCCATGCTGCGGCATTTCATTCACAAGGTCCACAACCGCCGGACCTTCGTGCGACCCCGCATCATCATCGCCGTTCCCTCGGGCATCACCCAGGTGGAAAAGCGGGCCGTGCGGGAATCGGCCGAGTCCGCGGGCGCCAGGGAAGTCTTTCTCATCGAAGAGCCCATGGCCGCGGCCATCGGCGCCGATCTGCCCATTACCGAACCCACCTGCAACATGGTGGTGGACATCGGCGGTGGCACCACCGAAGTGGCCGTCATCTCCCTGGCCGGCATCGTTTACAGCCGCAGCCTGAGGGTGGCCGGCGACAAGATGGACGAGGCCATCATCCAGTACGTCAAGCGCAAGTACAACCTGCTCATCGGCGAACGCACCGCCGAAATCATTAAAACCACCATCGGCAACGCCTACCCGGATCCCAACAAGGTGGAGACGATCGAGGTCAAGGGACGCGATCTGGTTACCGGCATCCCCAAGATCCTGGCCATCGATTCCGAGGAGATCCGCGAAGCCATCTCCGAGCAGATCGAAGCCATCGTGGAAACGGTAAAAATCGCTCTCGAACAGACGCCGCCCGAACTGGCCGCCGACATCGTCGACCGCGGCATCGTGCTGACCGGCGGCGGGGCTCTTTTGAAGAACCTGGACAAACTGCTCCGGGAAGAAAGCGGCCTGCCCATCACGGTTACCGAAGATCCGCTGTCCACTGTGGCCCTGGGTTCCGGCAAAACGCTGGACAGCCTGGAAATCCTTAAACAGGTCATCATCGTCTAACGGGTCCCATGTTTTCCAAACGGATGATTCTGATTGCCGTGGTAATCCTCCTGGTCGCGGTGAATGTCATCCTGTTGACCATTACCGGCAAGCATTCCCAGGCGCCTTCGGGGCTCGGCCGGGGTGCGCTGGTTGTCGTCTCTCCCTTTCAGAAGGAACTCACCGGTTTTTTCCAATCCATAAAAAATATCTGGAACCATTACTTCTACCTCGTCTCCACGGCCGAAGAGAACCGGCGGCTGAGAAAAGAGCTGGGGCAGCACCTGGAGCAGCTCAACGAATGCGTCGAGACCGGACTGGCCAACCAGCGGCTGCGCCATATGCTGGGGTTTGAGCCGGACGTCCAGCGGCCGATGATCGCCGCCCGGGTTGTGGGCCGCGATCCGTCGCCATGGGCCAAGACGGTCACCGTGGACAAGGGAACCGCCGACGGCGTGAACCAGAGCGCGCCGGTCGTGATTCCCGAAGGCATTGTCGGCGTGGTCGTGGAGGCCTCCGCCCATTACGCGAAAGTACTGCTTCTGATCGACCCCAACAGCGCCGTGGACGCCCTGGTCCAGTCCACGCGGGCGCGGGGCATCGTCAAGGGCGGCGGCGAGGGCGTCTGCATCTTCGACTATGTGCTGCGCAAGCACTCCGTCAGCGTGGGGGATACCGTGGTCTCCTCCGGGCTGGACGGGGTTTTCCCCAAGGGGCTGCGGGTGGGGCGCGTTTCCGAAATCGTCCGGCAGAATGCCGGCATTTTCCAGAAGGTATCGGTAACGCCTTCCGTGGATTTCGAGATCCTCGAAGAGGTGTTCGTCATTTCCGATCAGGCTTCCGACAATCCTTCCGGGGCGTCATGATTTACGTCTACCATCTGGCCGTCTGCCTGTTTCTGATTCTTTTCCAGACTACGCTGTTAACGGTCTTCGGGCCGACCTGCCTGTACGACCTGCTGGTGCCGCTGGTGGTTTACCTGGGCGTCTATCGATTGCCGCGCGAGGCCCTGCCGGTCCTGATTCTGGCCGGGCTGGCCATGGACGGCATCTCCGGGGGCGTATTCGGCGTCCATTTGAGCGCCTACCTGTGGATGTACGTCGGGGTCCGCTGGGCGATCCAGTTCCTGCATGCCGGCAATGCGATCCTGCTGCCGATGATGGTCGCCATCGCCGTGACTTTCAAAAGCATCGTGGTGGCTTTTTCCGCCGTTGTCGTGGCGTCGGCGCCCTGGCCGGTGGAAGCCGTGTTTCCGGTGGTCAGCGGTCAGATCCTCTGGGGGGCGTTGACCGGGCCGCTGATTCTGATGGCCCTGATTCGCGGCCAGAAAGCCGTCGATCAGGCGATAAAAACTTTCGGCGCCGAAAAAGATTCCCTGGGGACGTCTTGACCGATTACCTGGACAATGTGGACAGCGAGTGGTTCGACCAGCGGCTCAGCTTCGTCCTCACCATCGTGGTGGCGGCCTTCGTGGTGTTGATCGCCCGGCTGCTGTATCTGCAGGTGATCGAGGGGGCCGAACTCCGCCGGCTGTCGGAAATCAACAGTATCCGGCTAAGGAGTATGGACGCCCCCCGCGGATTGATTTACGACACCCACAACCGCCTGATGGCGGACAACCGCCCTTCCTACGACCTGAGCGTCATCGTCAAGGACGCCAATCCCCTGGAAGAAACCATCGCAAAGCTGGCCCGCTACACCGGCATCGACGAATCGGAATTCTGGGAAACCATGGAGCAGCAGAAGGGGAAACGGGCCTACAAGCCCGTGCTGCTGAAATCCGATATCGGCCGGGACGCTTTGGCCGCCATCGAGGTGAACCGCTGGGACCTGCCCGGAATCGTGGTCGGCGTCTCGCCCCGCCGGGACTATATCTTCAGCCCCAGTGCGGCCCACATCCTGGGCTATATGGGCGAGATCAGCGAAAAAGAACTGAAAAGCGGGCGTTACGGCGATTGCCGGACCGGCGATTTCATCGGCAAGTACGGCATCGAACGCCAGGCGGAGCACTGGCTGCGCGGCAAGCGCGGCGGCCAGCAGGTGGAGGTCAACGCCACCGGCCAGGTGGTCCGGGTCATCAGTACCGTGGAGGCAACGCCCGGCCACAACATTTTCCTGTCCATCGATCAGATGCTCCAGCAGAAGGCGGAGCAACTGCTGGCGGACCAGGCTGGTGCAGCCGTAGCGGTGGATCCGTCCACCGGGCAGGTGCTGGCCATGGCTTCGAGCCCGTCCTATGACCAGAACGCGTTTATCACCGGCCTGTCCCACGATGCCTGGAATGCGTTGATTTCCGACCCGCAGCGGCCCCTTTCCAACAAGGCCATCCAGGCCGAATATCCGCCGGCATCGACGTATAAGATCATCGCCGCCGCCGCCGGACTGGAAGAGGGGGTGATCGATACGAATACCACCCATTTTTGCCCAGGCTTCCTCAAATTCGGCAACCGGACCTACCGCTGCTGGAAAAAGTGGGGGCATGCAGAAGTGGATGTCTACAAGGCGCTTCAGGAATCCTGTGACGTCTATTTTTATAAGGTGGGTCAGGAACTGGGTGTGGACCGCCTGGCCTGGTATGCCCGGGCCTTCGGTTTGGGAGAGCCGACCGGCATCGATCTGCCCCACGAAGAGGGCGGTCTGATTCCCACGGCCCAGTGGAAGAAAAAGCGGACCGGCATCTCCTGGCAGAAGGGGGAAACCCTTTCCGTGGTCATCGGTCAGGGATTCAACCTGGCGACGCCGTTGCAGATGGCCATGGTCGCCGCCGCTGTCGGCAACGGGGGAACCCGGTATCGGCCGCGGATCGTCAAATCCATCCGCACGGCCGACGGGCAGGTGGTCTACCAGAGTTCCCCCGAGGTGGTGGGGCGGCTGCCCGTCAGTGCATCCACTTTGAAGATCGTGCAGGAGGGGCTGTTCAGGGCCGTCAACAAGCCGCACGGAACGGCCTATGCCAGCCGTCTGGAATCGGTGGCCATGTGCGGCAAGACCGGAACCGCCCAGGTGGTGGGACGCAAGGAGGAGGATGCCGATGGCGACGGGGAGGGTGATCCGATCAAGGATCACGCCTGGTTCGTGGCCTACGCCCCCCGGGAGAATCCCGTGATTGCCGTGTCGGTGATCATCGAGCACGGCGAGCACGGATCTTCCGCCGCCGCCCCGGTTGCCGCCGAACTGATTCAAATATATACCACCGGGCAGACCGACAAGGCGTCGCCCGGAGAGACAACGCATCAATAGGATCATTTGTCATGTTCGATCGACGATTGCTGCAATGCTTTGACTGGGGGCTGCTGCTGCTCACCCTGGCCCTGGGCGGGGCGGGGCTGGTGGCGCTGTACAGCGCCGTGTCGGCCGGCATGGTGGAACCGGACATCCTGCTTTTCAAAAAGCAGCTGATCTGGTACGGCGTCGGGTTCGTGGCCATGGTTTTTTGTTTTCTGTTCGACTACAAACAGATCGAACGGTTTGCCACCTTTATTTATCTGATGTCGGTGGGTTCCCTGGTCGTCGTGCTCTTTTTCGGCAAGATCGTGGGCGGGTCCAAACGCTGGCTGCCCATGGGGCCGTTTTCGCTCCAGCCCTCGGAAATGGCCAAGATTGCCGTCATCATCATCCTGGCCCGCTATTTCGCCAAAATCATCAACACCGAGGGCCTCAATCTGCGGGACCTGGCGGTTCCGGTTTTGCTGACGGTGCTGCCTTTCGGCCTGATTGTCCGCCAGCCGGACCTGGGCACCGCCATGGTGATCGCCCTGATTGCCGGCGCCATGACCCTATTCGTCAAGATCGAGCGCAGAACCCTGACCTGGCTGATCGCCACCTTTACCCTGATGGTGCCCCTGGTGTGGTTTTTCCTGCGCGGCTACCAGAAACAGCGCATCCTGACATTTTTAAATCCGGATCGTGATCCGCTGGGCGCCGGCTACCATATCATTCAATCCAAGATCGCCATCGGCTCGGGGATGCTGACCGGCAAGGGATTTTTAAAAGGAACCCAAAACGCCTTGTCCTTTCTGCCCGAACAGCATACGGATTTCATTTTTTCGGTGCTGGCCGAAGAGTGGGGGTTGATGGGATCGCTGACGGTGATCGTTCTGTTTCTGATCATCATCACCTGGGGGTTGAACATTGCCGGCCGGTGCCGGGATCCCTTCGGCACCATTTTGTCCGTGGGGGTGACATCGATGATCGCCTGGCAGGTGCTGATCAACATCGGAATGGTCATGGGGCTCATGCCGGTGGTGGGCGTGACCCTGCCCTTCATCAGTTACGGCGGGTCGTCGATCATCACCATGATGATGGGCGTCGGGTTGCTGATGAATGTCAGCATGCGCAGGTTCAAATTCGAATAAGTTGGAGCAAATCATGTTTGCCAAAAGAAAACAGGTGAAAACAATGAAGAAAAACGAAAGCTCGGATCATATCTCCACCCTGCTGGGGGTGGGAACCGCCATCGAGGGGACCTTGACCTTCAACGACACCATTCGCCTGGACGGCAATGTCAACGGCAAGATCCTTTCGGAAAAAGGGACGGTGATCATTGGCGAACGGGCCACGGTGGATGCCGAAATCCGGGTCGGCACCGCCATTGTCAAAGGAACGGTAAACGGTTATATCCAGGCCGCCGAGCGGATCGAAGTCTACCCGCCGGCCAAGATTACCGGTGACATTCAATCCCCCGTGGTCGCCATCGAAACCGGCGTGGTGTTCAACGGCAAGTGCAGTATGCGCAAGCCGGAGCCGCTGCCGGCCGAGTCCAAACCGGCGACGGGAAAACCCATCGAAAAAAAAGCCGATTAAGGCATCTTTTTTTAAACGCCGTTGGCGGGTATTTCGAACGGCCATTTGCAGGTCCGGGCTGAAGACAATCGAATCCCTTGGAATGCGGCGTAGTTACGATTCGTTAAAATGATCGGAAATGAATCGAAACGCAGATTTCGATCCTTCTGAAGAGCTGTCCATTTAAAAAACCTTTGACAATTCGGCGGTCCTGGTGATATAGACCGCCGGAGTTCGTACCTTTCGTAAGTTATATCTTTCACAGAGAATATATTGTTTTTTTAGCGATTGAAATCTTATTTCAACGGAGGCCTATAGATGGTTAGCGTCGATGGATCCCTACTTGTACAGATGGTGAATTTTTTGCTGTTGATCTGGATTTTGAACATGGTGCTGTACAAGCCCATTCGAAAAATCCTGCTGGAACGCAAAGCGAAGGTGGATGGCATGCAGTCGACCATTGACGGATCGGCCGAGCAGGTCAAAGCCAAAGAGGACGCTTATGCCGAAGGCATTCGCCAAGCCCGGGCCTCGGGACAGAAGGAAAAGGAAGCGTTGATGCAGGCCGCTGCGGAAGAAGAAAAAGCCATCATCGGGAAGATCAACGAATCCGCCCAGGCCGAACTCAAGCAGGTCAAGGAAAAAATCGCCCAGGAAGTGGGCGCCGTAAAAGCAGCACTCGAAGAAGAAGTGGACGCATTCGCAGATGCGATTGGAAAAAAAATATTGGGGAGGGTTGCTTAATGAAAGTTCCATTTTTTTCAAGGAAGCGCAGCTGTGCCCGGTGGACATTGCCACTGGTCCTGGCCGCGCTTCTTTTGTGTGGGGGCACCCTGGCGCTGGCGTCTTCCGACGCGGGTGACCACGGCGAAGCCGCCCACAAGGGATGGGTGGCCACGGACACGTATCGGGTGATGAATTTTGCAGTACTGTTCATCGGTCTTTTTCTGGTTCTCAAAAAACCGGTCTCCCAGGCTCTGGGCGGACGGATCCAGGGCATCAAAGAGCAACTGGAAGAGCTTGAGGAAAAGAAAAAGGCAGCAGAGGCCAAACTTGCCGAATACGATGCCAAAATGGCCGAACTGGACAAGGAGGCCGAAGCGCTCCTCGCCGAGTATGTGAAACAGGGTGAGGATGCCAAAGCCAAGATCCTGAAGGAGGCCGAGGCGGCCGCCGAGAAGCTCAAAGAGCAGGCCAGCAAGAATATCGAATACGAATTCCAGCAGGCCAAGGCGGACCTGAAGGCTGAAATTGTGGAGAAGGCGCTGGCAAAGGCCGAGGCGATCATCAAGGAACGGATCAATTCGGATGACCAGGAAAAGCTGGTGGACGAATACTTAGAGAAGGTGGTGGCATAGTGAAGAATCTGGCGATTGCAAGGCGGTATGCCAAAGCGCTTCTGCTGATCGGTAAGGAAGACGGACAGACCGATACCTACCGGGAAGAGTTGGGCGCTTTCGCAAAACTGATCGAGCAGGAAAAGAGCCTTCAACAGGTGCTGGTCAATCCGCTCTACGATGTGGAAGGGCGTAAAAATGTGTTGAAGGGCGTGATGGACAAACTGGATTTTTCCAAGGCCATGACCACGTTCATCTATTTCCTGTTCGACAAGGGGCGGATCGGGTTTTTGAGTAACATCAACGACTTTTTCCAGAAGTTTGCCGATGAACTCAAGGGCGTTGCCCGGGCCAGCCTGGTTTCGGCCACGGAGCTGTCCTCTGAAACCATCGAGAAAATTCAGTCAGCCCTGTCCAAACGGACAGGTAAGGATATTATTCTGGAGGTTGAGCAGGATCCGGAACTGATCGGCGGTATTGTAACCCGGATCGGCGATCTGGTTTTGGACGGCAGTGTACGGACCCAACTGCTCAATATGAGAGAATCTTTAAAAAGGGGTGAGAGTGTCTAATGGAACTAAGAGCTGAAGAAATAAGTCAGATCATTAAAGAACAGATCACGGATTACGACAAGAAAATCGAACTGAGCGAAACCGGTGTCGTTTTGTCAGTCGGCGATGGTATTTCCCGCGTCTACGGTCTGGAAAAAGCCATGGCACTCGAACTGGTGGAGTTCCCCGGTGGCGTCCTCGGTTTGGTACTCAACCTGGAAGAGGACAACGTGGGTATTGCCATCATGGGTGATGACTCCGGCATCAAAGAGGGCGACATGGTCAAGCGGACCGGTAAGATCGCCCAGGTTCCCGTCGGCGAGCCCGTGCTTGGTCGCGTGGTTTCCGGCGTAGGGGAGCCCATCGACGGCAAGGGTGCCATCGACACCCCGGAAACCCGTCGTGTGGAGATGGTGGCCCCCGGTGTCATCGCCAGAAAATCGGTCCACGAACCCTGCTACACCGGTCTCAAGGCGGTCGACGCGATGACTCCGGTGGGCAAAGGTCAGCGCGAGTTGATCATCGGCGACCGCCAGATCGGAAAGACCGCCGTAGCCGTGGATGCCATCCTGGCCCAGAAAAATACGGATGTATTCTGTATCTATGTGGCCTGTGGACAGAAAAAATCCACCGTCGCCCAGGTGGCCGCCATTCTAGAACGGGAAGGCGCCATGGAGTACACCACCATCGTTGCCGCCTGCGCCTCCGACCCGGCGACCCTGCAATACCTGGCCCCGTACGCCGGATGCGCCATGGGCGAATATTTCCGGGATAAAGGCCAGCACGCCCTGATCATTTACGACGACCTTTCCAAGCAGGCTGCCGCCTACCGCCAAGTTTCCTTGTTGCTCAGACGGCCTCCGGGACGTGAAGCCTTCCCGGGCGACATTTTCTACAACCACTCCCGTCTGCTGGAGCGGTCCGCCAAGCTGAGCGACGAGTTGGGTGCCGGTTCCCTGACGGCCCTGCCGATCATCGAAACCCAGGCCGGTGATGTTTCGGCCTATATTCCGACCAACGTGATTTCCATTACCGACGGTCAGATCTACCTGGAGCCGAGCCTGTTCTTCGCCGGCGTCCGTCCGGCCATCAACGTCGGTCTCTCGGTATCCCGCGTCGGTGGTGCCGCCCAGACCAAGGCCATGAAGAAAGTGGCCGGTACCCTGCGCCTGGATATGGCCCAGTTCCGCGAGCTGGAGGCCTTCGCCGCTTTCGGCAGCGACCTGGATGCAGCCACCCAGCGTCAGCTCACCCGTGGTGAGCGTCTGGTGCAGGTGCTGAAACAACCGCAGTACAAGCCGCTGTCCCACGAAAAGCAGGTGACCATCCTGTACGCGGCCACCCGCGGCTATTTGGATCAATTCCCGTCCGACGTCGTCGCCAAGTACGAAGCCGGTCTCTATCCCTTCGTCGAAGAGCGTTATCCGCAGATCTTTTCCAAACTGGAAGAGGCCCAGGATATCACCGAAGAGATCGACGGCCTGCTCAAGACGGCCTTAGAGGCCTACGGCGAGGAATTCAAGGATACCATCAAATCGTAGCTTTGGGGTAAACTGCTGAAATCAGAACACATGCGATAAGGACGACAACTTTATGCCATCATTAAAGGATGTCCAGTTAAAAATCCAGGGTGTCAAGAAGACCAAGCAGATCACCAAAGCCATGAACATGGTGGCAACCTCACGGTTGCGCGGTGCGCAAACGGCGATGGACGGATTTCGTCCCTATGCCGAAAAATTCTCTGAAGTCCTTGGCAGTCTGGCGGAAAAGGCCGGAGAGGAAGCCAGCCCGTTGTTGATCCCCAAAGAAGCGGTGCGCAAGATCCATATTGTGCTGTGCACCTCGGATCGGGGGTTGTGCGGCGGCTTCAACATCAACCTGACCGATGCGGTCAAAAACTACATCAAGAACAACGGCATCGAAGATGCCGAATATTCACTCACCTGTTTCGGCAAAAAAGGCCGCGACTGGTCCCGTAAAAACGGTCATGAGATTGTCGAAGCACATCTGGGGATCGTGGGCAGCAAGTTCGGCTTCAGCGTCGCTTCGACTGCCGGCCGGAAACTGGTGGACGGTTTTCTGGACGGCAAGTACGACGAAGTTCATATCGTTTACGCCGAATTCGTGAGCATGGCCAAACAGCCGCCGGTGGTTCAGCAGCTGTTGCCGATTCCGCCCATTGTGAAAGACGAGGCGGAAGATGATGCCAACAAGGAATACCAGGCGGAACACATCTGCGAGCCGTCTCCCGAAGAACTTCTGGGAGATCTTTTGCCGCGCAACGTGTATGTCCAGATCTACCGGGCGCTGCTGGAAACATCCACCAGCGAACATGCCGCTCGGATGAGCGCCATGGACAACGCCACCAAGGCGTGCAACGACATGATCGACAGTTTGACTCTCGCATACAACAAAGCCCGACAGGCAGCCATTACCGCAGATCTGATGGATATTGTCGGTGGCGCCGAGGCCCTCAAGGGTTAATACTCAATTTAGGAGGCTGTAAATGGCAGAGAACTTAGGTAAAATTACACAGGTTATGGGGCCTGTCGTCGACGTTGAATTTGAACAGGGGCAGTTGCCGAATATCTTGACCGCACTTCTGGTAACCAACCCGGCCATCAACGACCAAGAGGACAATCTCGTGATCGAGGTGGCTCAGCATCTCGGCGACAACGTGGTGCGTACCATTGCCATGGATGTAACCGACGGCCTGGTTCGCGGCATGCAGGTGAAAGACACCGGCAGCCCGATCATGATGCCCGTGGGCGAAGCCAGTCTGGGCCGCGTGCTCAACGTCGTTGGCCGCCCCGTGGACGGCTTGGGTCCGGTCAGCCAGGATAAGATGATGCCCATTCATCGCCCGGCTCCTCTTTTTACCGAGCAGGACACCGAAGTCCGCGTGCTGGAAACCGGCGTCAAGGTGATCGACCTGCTGGTGCCCTTTCCCCGTGGTGGTAAAATGGGCATGTTCGGCGGCGCCGGCGTGGGAAAGACCGTTATCATGATGGAAATGGTCAACAACATCGCCATGCAGCACGGCGGTATCTCCGTGTTTGCCGGTGTGGGCGAGCGTACCCGCGAGGGCAACGACCTGTACCACGAGATGAAAGAGTCCGGCGTTCTTCCCAAAGCCGCTCTGGTTTACGGCCAGATGACGGAGCCGCCGGGCGCCCGTGCCCGCGTAGCCCTGTCCGCCCTGACCTGTGCGGAATATTTCCGTGACAAGGAAGGCCAGGACGTGCTGATCTTCATCGACAACATCTTCCGGTTCACCCAGGCAGGCTCCGAGGTTTCGGCCCTTCTCGGACGTATGCCTTCCGCCGTTGGTTACCAGCCGACGCTGGCCGTCGACCTCGGTGGATTGCAGGAGCGCATCACCTCCACGGACAAAGGCTCCATTACCGCCGTTCAGTGCGTGTACGTCCCGGCCGACGACTTGACCGACCCGGCCCCGGCAACGACCTTTGCGCACCTTGACGGTACCGTGGTACTTTCCCGTCAGATCGCTGAGTTGGGCATCTACCCTGCGGTGGATCCCCTGGACTCCACTTCCCGCATTTTGGACCCCATGGTTATCGGTGAAGACCATTACCTGGTTGCCCGCCAGGTGCAGAACATGCTCCAGAAATACAAGGAACTGCAGGACATCATCGCCATCCTGGGTATGGAAGAGCTGTCTGATGAGGACAAACTCACCGTCCAGCGGGCCCGCAAGATCCAGCGCTTCCTCTCCCAGCCGTTCCATGTGGCGGAAACCTTTACCGGCAAGCCGGGTAAATACGTCAAAGTCGAAGATACGGTTCGTGCCTTCAAGGAGATCTGTGAGGGCGTGCACGACAGTATCCCCGAGCAGGCCTTCTACATGAAAGGCGGCATTGAAGAAGTGCTCGAAGCGGCCCAGGAGATGTCCGAGGCGTAATTCGAAGAAAGAGGCGATAAATGGCTGAAAACATTAGACTCGAAGTGGTTACCCCCGAAAAGTCCGTCGTCAGCGAAGAGGCCCAGATCGTCATGGCCCCCGGTACGCTGGGCGAATTCGGCGTACTTTCCGGCCACACCCCATTTCTGACAACCCTGAAAACCGGTGCCCTGAAATACAAGGACGCAAGCGGCCGAGAACGTTTTGTTTTCGTCAGCAGTGGTTTTGCCGAAGCTCTGCCGGACCGGGTCACGGTTTTGGCCGAATCCGCCGAACGGCGCAAGGACATCGATATCCAGCGGGCCAAGGAAGCTGCGGAACGCGCTGAAAAGCGCCTCCGTGAGCAGGCCAAAGAGGCGGACATCGATTTTATCCGTGCCAAGGCAGCGTTGCTTCGTGCAATCAACCGGATCCATCTCGCAGAGACACGCTGATCCATGACCGCTATGCTCCATGGTTCGTTTATTTGACCTTTTCGGGGTACGCAGCGAACGGTTGATGATTGACAACAGAAAAGGGGTGGGCCGGGTTCGGCTCACCCCTTTTTACGTAGGGCGGTTAACGCTGGAACAGCCATTTCTTTCGGGTGACCTGCGGTTTGCCGCCTGTACTTGAGCCGGAAAGATCCATTTGAATTGTCTTGACTTGAAAACCGTTGACCGTTACTATCATGAGTAAGGGAAAAGATAATATGCTGGATATAGAGGCAATATTACAACAATTCGAATTGATTGAACAAAAAGTAGAGCAAGTCGTTCAGGCCCGTAAAAAATTGCAGCAGGAGAATCAAGACCTGAACAATCGAATTGGACAACTGGAAAACCTGATACAGGAAAAAATCGACGCAGAAAAGAAGCATGAGGAGCTGACCGCCCTCGTCAGGAACAAAATCGACAACCTGATCGGCCGATTAGAAGGGATAACAGAAGAGTAGGACGCCGACTGGTGGACTTTCAGAAACGGACGCTACTTGGAACAAACGATTACACTGCAAATACTAGGTCGAAAATTCACCTTTCAAACAGAATCCGCTGCGCCGGATGCAAAAGTGGTTGCAGCCCGTTTTGAGGATGCCGTTAATAAGGTTCAATCGCAGTTTGACGAAAAATTGGTCAATATCGATAAAGAGACGATCTTGATTCTGACCGGACTGAATATTGCGAGCGAGCATTATAAGCTTGAACAAAATTATCGGCATTTTTTCAGCCGTATGACCGAAAAGTCTGCAGTGGTTCTTAATGAACTGGAAAAAGCGATGGCTTGACGGATCGACAAGGATTTTTGTCATTCGGTCCGCCGAAGTCAGGTACCCGTGCACGCCGCTTTTTTATAATCGTCAACAAACAAGCGTATCGAATCAGCCCCTGCCGTGTTCGTGATTGGAAGGGAAACTTTGACCCAACACTCACTAATCGGGAACCTTCTCTAGTTTTGGTGAGCAAGTTCTGCATGCACAGAAAAGCCTAAAGAAACTACAAGGTGCCCACCTGATCCAATGGATCAAAGACCTGCCAACACGGCACAATGGCGGGGGTTCCAAATTTACCGCCTGCCACACTGTCGGCCCCTCCATTCGGGAACAGCTTTCCTTTTGTTTCCTTTCAAGGTCATGGAATCGGAAAAATCGCACTTTTTGCTTTCTTGCTGACTGCGCGAGACAACCGCTCGTGAACGAAGAAGAAGTGAGCGATGTGTCACATCCTTGGCAACCAAGGCGAAAGCGGCGCGTCGCATCGATCTGAACCGTCAAATAAACGGTAATATGGACATGGTCTGGCTGTCGGATCATGGGGCCATTACACATATAATGATTAGCGCTCGGAGAATTTAATGGAGACATATACAATTGTAATCGCGGTCGTTTCGGCCGTCATCGGTTTTGCCGTTGCGTTGGTGCTAAGAGGGGTCCTCGGCTCAAAGAAATTGAAAGATGCCGCCGTTGAAGCGGAGCAGATCGTCAAGACGGCCCAAAATGAAGCCGACGGTTTGATCAAAGAAGCGGGGGTTGAGGCCAAAGACATTTTATTCAGAATGAAGAGCGAATTCGAATCCGAGGCCAAGGAGACCCGGTCGGAATTAAAAAAACTGGAACATCGGCTGATTCAAAAAGAAGAGAATATCGACCGCAAAACGGATCTTTTCGAACAGCGTGAAAAAGAGATTGCCCGAAAAGAGCAATCCCTTTCGGACCGGGACAAATCGATTTCCAGCAAAGAAGAAAAATACAATGCGTTGCTGGAGGAACAGAAAGTACAACTGGAACGGATTTCCACCCTGACCGCGGAGCAGGCCAAGGAACTGCTGATTCGTGCCATGGAGAATGAAGCCCGCTACGAAGGCGCCAAACTGATCAAGCGGATCGAGAACGAGGCCAAGGAAGATGCCGATAAAAAGGCGAAAAAAATTATCGCAACGGCAATCCAGCGCTACTCCGGAGATTTCGTTGCCGAACGGACGGTATCGGTGGTTCAGCTTCCCGGCGATGAAATGAAGGGCCGTATCATCGGGCGTGAAGGCCGTAATATCAGGGCTATCGAAGCGGCCACGGGGATCGATCTGATCATTGACGATACGCCGGAGGCCGTCATTCTGTCTGGATTCAACCCGGTACGGCGGGAAGTTGCCCGACTGTCATTAATCAAGTTGATTTCCGACGGACGCATTCATCCGGCCCGCATTGAGGATGTGGTCAAAAAAGTCGGTCAGGAGGTGGATACTGCGATTAAGGAAGCAGGCGAACAGGCAGCCTTCGATCTGGGAGTCCACGGCATCCATGGGGAGTTGATTAAATATTTGGGGCGATTGAAATATCGTACCAGCTATGCGCAAAACGTTCTTCAGCATTCTGTCGAGGTCGGTGCCCTGTGCGGCATGATGGCCTCGGAACTGGGTCTGAAGGAAAAACTTGCCCGCAGGATGGGGCTGCTTCACGACATCGGCAAGGCCATCGATCACGAAGTCGAGGGACCGCACGCGGTGATCGGTTCGAAATTGGCCAAGAAATTCGGCGAATCGGCGGCTGTCGTTCACGCCATCGGTGCCCATCACGAAGATGTTCCACCTTCCACTGTCTATGCCTTGCTGGTGCAGGCCGCAGACGGACTTTCCGGGGCTCGTCCCGGGGCAAGGAAAGAACTACTTGAAAATTACATCCGGCGAATCGAAGATCTCGAAGGTATCGCCAATGGATTCAATGGCGTGGCAAACACCTACGCGATTCAGGCGGGCCGGGAGATCCGTGTGATCGTGGAGAGCGATAAGGTGTCGGATGAAGAGTCGGTTCTGCTTAGCAGGGACATCGCCAAAAAAATTGAAGAGTCGTTGACCTTTCCAGGCCAGATCAAAGTAACGGTGATCCGTGAAACCCGTGCGGTAGAGTATGCCAACAAATAGTCGGCAGGCGACACCTGCCGATTGTTTATGTGTAGAAGGAAAATTGGTGACATCATCTGAAAGGTTGAGTGGAAGATGCCGAATGTGATCGACGTTCTAAAGGAACGCGGATTTATTGAACAGACAACGCATGATCAGGAGTTGATCGATTATGTGAACGCAGGTCCGGTAAGCTGTTATATCGGTTTCGATCCGACGGCTTCCAGCCTCCATGTAGGCAGTTTGGTCCCGATTATGTCGCTGGCTCACATGCAGCGAAATGGGCATCGTCCCATCGCCCTGGTTGGCGGAGGTACCGGGCTGGTCGGAGACCCTAGCGGCAAAACGGAAATGCGCAAGCTGCTGACCGAAGACGATGTCGCCCAGAACGTATTGGGGCTCAAATCGCAATTGGCCCGGTTCATCGATTTTGCCGATGAAAAGGCCATCATGGTCAACAACGCAGACTGGTTGACCCAACTGGCGTATATTCCTTTTTTAAGAGATATCGGCAGGCATTTTTCGGTCAACCGGATGATCCGCGCCGAAAGCTACAAAATGCGATTGGATTCGGAGGATGGGCTGAGCTTTATCGAGTTCAATTACATGGTTCTGCAGGCTTACGATTTCCTTGAATTGCGCAAGCGCTATAACTGTTGCTTGCAGATGGGGGGCAGCGACCAGTGGGGAAATATTGTTGCCGGCATCGATCTGATTCGACGGGTCGAGGGCAAAAATGCCTTCGGCATCACTTTTCCGCTGATTACCACCGCAAGCGGCGCCAAGATGGGAAAAACCGCGGCGGGTGCCGTCTGGCTCGATCCTGAACGTACGCCGCCTTACGATTATTTCCAATTCTGGGTCAATACCGATGACAGGGATGTGGCCCGGTTCCTGGCTTTGTTCACCTTTTTGCCCATGGAGGAAATTCGGTCCGTTGCCGCTCTTGAAGGGGCGAATCTCAATGCCGCCAAATCCATCCTGGCCTTTGAAGCCACGCGTCTGGCTCATGGGGAAGACGAGGCTATGAAGGCCTATTGCTCTGCGATTTCCATGTTTGGTGCCAGGCAGATCTCCCGTGATTTGCTGCCCTCCAGCAAGATTCCCAGGGAGTCCGAGACTTCCGATGACGAAACGGTTCCCCAGACGGAAATATCTATTGCGGAAATCGAAGCAGGAATTCCCTGTTTCAAGCTGTTTCATCGTGTGGGACTCGCCGAATCCTCCGGAGCGGCCAGACGGCTGATTCAACAGGGTGGTGGGTACGTTAACGGCCGGAGGCTCGAACGTTTTGATGAGATGGTAACCGCCCGGGATATTGAGGAGATGCAGATCACGCTGCGGGCCGGAAAAAAGCATTTTTTCAAAATTCGGGTTAAAGGCAAAAATAAGCGTTGACAACTTCTCGGATGACGTGTAAAAAGCGCTTCGTTTTCGATTTATTCGAAGCAGACCATTCCCGTGATCTTTATAATATTTCTGTTTGAAATTAGCCTGTTGGTGTTCCTGACGGACAGCTGACGGGTTCCTTTCCAGAACCGCTGAAAAAAAGATGCTCGGTCAAT
>NZ_OY764190.1:6300000-6535000 GCF_963668215.1 uncultured Desulfosarcina sp. | reverse complement strand
GGGCCGTCGCTCAACGGATAAAAGGTACGCCGGGGATAACAGGCTTATCGCATCCAAGAGTTCACATCGACGATGCGGTTTGGCACCTCGATGTCGGCTCATCACATCCTGGGGCTGGAGCAGGTCCCAAGGGTTCGGCTGTTCGCC
Organism: uncultured Desulfosarcina sp.; assembly: GCF_963668215.1. Classification (NCBI taxonomy): domain Bacteria; kingdom Pseudomonadati; phylum Thermodesulfobacteriota; class Desulfobacteria; order Desulfobacterales; family Desulfosarcinaceae; genus Desulfosarcina; species uncultured Desulfosarcina sp. Next base: position 6,534,853 of record NZ_OY764190.1, on the reverse strand, counting down.
GATTAAAGTGGTACGTGAGCTGGGTTTAAAACGTCGTGAGACAGTTTGGTCCCTATCTTTCGTGGGCGTAGGATATTTGAGAGGATCTGTTCCTAGTACGAGAGGACCGGAATGGACGAACCAATGGTGTTCCAGTTGTCGCGCCAGCGGCATGGCTGGGTAGCTAAGTTCGGAAAGGATAACCGCTGAAAGCATCTAAGCGGGAAGCCCCCCTCGAGATTAGATATCCCTTAAACATGGAAACATGTTTAACTGAAGACTCCTCGAAGACGACGAGGTTGATAGGCCAGGTGTGTAAGCACAGTAATGTGTTGAGCTTACTGGTACTAATCAGTCGTGCGGCTTGGCCACAAAATAACTGACATAAATATTAAAGAACGTAAATTCGACAATCCAAATTGCACCGATAGCATCGGCTTTAAGATAATGGTTTTGGCAAGGCCAGAGGGAGGACGCCGTATTTGTCATACTGCGACGACCGATAACGCCGCCAAAGACATTGCCTTTAAGACGATAACCGATTTTTCGGTGGCGATGGCGAAGAGGCAACACCCGTTCCCATCCCGAACACGGAAGTTAAGCTCTTCAGCGCCGATGGTACTGCACGGGAAGCTGTGTGGGAGAGTAGGACGCCGCCGAAAACTTTTTTCACACCAGCCCGCTCCCCGACTCTAATGGGGCGCGGGCTGCGTCGTTGGTAACCCGCCTGAAATTTTAATCTTTTTCATTCCACGGAGATGTGATACCATCCGGTTATCATTTTTCGACCGCTGATTTGTTATAGACGTTCCAACCTTTACATTCGTCGGCCTGCAAATGGTCTTTCGAGGTATAAAAAGTCGGGTCTTCATCCAATTCTGGATTTTGTTCTTCTTATCCATGCTTTTCATCTATACGCTGGTGATGTTCATCTTCCTCGAACGGACGATCGCCCATTACACGGAACAAAAGCGTGCTTTTTTGCAGATCGCCTGTGAAAATGTAATGCGCTTAAGGGACGTAGAACATGCCATTGAGGCCATGCAAGATAGCCGTGCATTAAAAAAGGACGAACGTTTTCTCTTTCTCCCGGCAGAATCCTTGAGGATCGAAAAAGGTGATTCCGGGCTTGACGATTCCACGCTGAGAACTGCGGTACTTTCAACGCTCAGGTCCGGCCAGCCGATTACGCAAAAGACCGGCAAAACGTTCGGTTTGCTTTTCTCGCGCCATGAAGCGGTGATCGTTACATTTCCTGTTGAAAAAAAGGGCCGAATCCTGGCTGCCGGCGGACTGAAAAGTCCGCTTACGGTCATCTACCAGGACTTTCGCCGGGTCCAGAAGATCGCCTTTGTTTTTGTGGTGATCACCAGCTGCTTTTTTGCGCTGATCGGAAATCGGCAATTGTCACGTGTCTATTTCAAACCCTTACAGCGCCTGGCTAAAAGGGCGGAAACCTATACCGATGAAGATCCGCTTTTTTTCGCTGTTCGTAAGGAAGATAATGAATTCTCAACCCTCTCCGCTTCCTTGAACAAAATGTTGGAGCGTATATCCAGGGACAAAAGCGTCTTGAAAGAAACCATCGGCTCCCTGAAGACGACCAATCTGGAGCTTCAAAAAGCCCAGAACGATGTCATCCGTGCCGAAAAACTGGCAACCGTGGGGCGGTTGACGTCAGGCATCGCCCACGAGATCGGAAATCCCATCGGAATTGTCCTGGGGTACCTGGATCTGATGAAACAGACGGATCTGACCCGGGACGAACAAAATGATTTTATTCGCCGGTCGGAAAAAGAGATTGCGCGAATCCACCATATCATCCGGCAACTGCTGGACATGACCCGGACTTCCTCCGACGAATCCAAAACGATTACGGTCCGACCGTTGCTGGAGGAACTCGTTTCGGTTTTTTCCTACCAGCCATCTGCCAATGGGATCGTTTTCGAATCCCAATTCAACGCTGACGAAGATCATGTCGTTGCCGATCCGGAACGTTTGCGGCAGGTGTTTTTAAACATCCTGCTCAACGCCGTGGATGCGATCAATTCCGAGCCACCCTCTGAACCGAGGATAAAACTGATCAGCCATTGTTCCATAGACGAAAACGGATCTTACGGAAAGGATGGCAAAAAGGTGATCGAAATCCAGATTCAGGACAACGGTCCCGGCATTGAACCATCCGATCTGAACCATATTTTCGATCCTTTTTTTACCACCAAGCAACCCGGACAGGGCACGGGGTTGGGGCTTAGCGTATCTTTCATGATCATCGAGAAACTGGGTGGAACGATGTCCGTATCCAGTGGCAAAGAAGAGGGGACGCTTTTTCGGGTGAGATTGCCTCTCGCCGAGTTAAAAGATCGTGTGATTGAGCCTATGGACAGGTGAAAATGGAAGAAAAGCAAAAAAAAATATTGATCATCGATGACGAAGAAAACATGCGGCATATGCTGCAAACCATGCTTCAGCGCCATGGGTATGCGGTCCGTACCGCCAGCAACGGTGCCCGGGGGCTTGCCGAGATCGATCGTGATTCCTTCGATTTTATCCTCTGTGACGTGAAAATGCCGCAGATGAACGGCATGGAATTTCTAAAGGCCGCCGGTGATCGCCTTCTGGCCAGTACGGTCATCATGATGTCCGCCTACGGAAGTATCGACATGGCCATCGAAGCCATGAAGCTGGGCGCCTATGATTTTATCTCCAAACCGTTCAAGAATGAGGAGATCCGTCTGACGATCAAGAAGGCGGAGGAAAGGGAGCGCCTTAAAAGAGAAAACCTGGAACTGAAAAACCGCATCCGGAGACTCGGCGGCGATCTCACCTTCGGCAATATGGTGGGCAAAAGCCCGGCCATGCAGCAAGTTTTCTCCATGGCGTTGAAAGTGGCGCGTTTCGACAGTACCGTGCTGATTACCGGTGAAAGCGGCACAGGCAAGGAACTGGTGGCTCAGGGCATCCATCGCCAAAGCGAGCGTCAATCCGGCCCCATGGTTCCGGTCAACTGTGCGTCCATCCCGGAAAGCCTGATTGAAAGCGAATTGTTCGGTTACGTGAAAGGTGCATTCACCGGGGCCGACAGGGATAAAAAAGGGCTGTTTGAAATCGCCGAAGGTGGCACCCTGTTTCTCGATGAAATTGGCGATATCCCTGTTTCACTGCAGCCCAAGCTGCTGCGGGTGCTTCAGGAAAGCGAGGTCCGCCCGGTCGGCGGCAACAAGGCCACGACCGTAAATGTCCGGGTCATCGCGGCAACATCGAAGAATCTGGAAACGGAGATCGCAAACGGAAATTTCAGAGAGGATCTTTTTTACCGGCTCAATGTGGTTCCTATTGAATTGCCGCCCCTGCGCAATCGTGTAGACGACATCCCGCTGCTGTGCCGGTTTTTTATTACCCGTCTGAACGATTCTCTGGGCAGCGGCATCAAGAACATTTCCGCTGCGGCCATGGCCATCTTGATGAAACACGACTGGCCCGGAAATGTGCGCGAACTGGAAAATGCCATCGAACGCGCTATGGTACTGGCCGACAGCGCGACACTTGAACCCGAGAATTTCTCATTAAGGGCATCCGGGTCGGAAAACCCGGATGCTCCGGTGGATGGTGATGAGGGGTTTTCGTTGAAGGTCGCCCGCGCCAAACTGGAAGACCGATTGATTCGCAAGGCGCTGGCCGCCACAGGCGGCAATCGAACCCATGCGGCCAATATGCTGGAGATCAGCCACCCTTCGCTGTTGAGCAAGATGAAGCTATACGGAATCGATTGACGTTTACAGCTTGGCCTGGGCGAACAGGCGTTCGATATTCAGGCGGTTGATCATTTCGGTGAAGATCTCACCGATCACCTTTTCCGCACCGCCACTGCCCATGATTTTCACCCGTTCGGCACTTCCGGAAACCACCTCACGGGCGATCAGCAGGGAATCCTTGGTCAAGCTGGCCTCATAGCTCACATCCGCCAACCATTTCTGGCCGACCAATTTGATATAAAACTGATTGATTTTAATTTGGAATACGGGGGTGTCGCGAGATGGCTCGGTGGTCGTTTCCACACCCAGTTTCTGCAGCCGCTGTTTGAGAGCCGTTTCGAAAAGCAGGGGCAGTTCGTAAGCTCCCAAGGTTTTGTACTGGTTGTCCGGAAGCATTACGGCAAGGGCGAACAGTCCGGTAAAGTATTTGAAGCTCTCTTTGGCCCGCGTATTAAAGATTTCAGTGTCGGTTCGGGCATCCCGGGTCTCGACGAAAACCGTCCTGCCGGAAAGCGTATCTCCAACTGCAGGCAGTTGATAGTCCACATCAATGTAGGATTTTTTGGCACATGAGAAAAAAAACAATGACGCCAGAAGCAAAACAGCCATTTTCAACCCTGGTTTGAAATGCTGTACGGCCATGGTCCCCCCTTGTGGTCGAAAGAGAAAAGGTAAGTTTTATGTTGCCTACCCGACGGCTCCTTCTTTGTCAATGCTGCAAAGGACAAACATCCACATCCGGCGGCGGACGTTCAGGATTCGAGCCTGACAACTTGGCGAATGCACTTGCCAAAACTAAAGTTTCCGTGGTATCGATCTATGATTAAATATTCCTGCCGCGGGCATCGCAAGACAGCAGTTTTTTCATGGACCGTTGCCGGTCCGCAGTTATTCTAACCGTATTGATGGAGGAGGATGTGATGAAACGATTTTGTATTGTGTTTGCCATTTTTGCCGTATTCGCGCTGATCGGTTCCGCCTCGGCTGATACCTTGGACGATGTCAAGGCCAAAGGGTTCGTCCAGGTCGGGGTCAATGGAGATCTTTTCGGATTCGGCAAGCCGGACGAAAAGGGCGTATGGAAAGGCCTGGATGTGGATACCGGCCGGGCCATCGCCGCTGCCGTGTTCGGCGACGCCGACAAGGTCAAATATACGCCCCTGACCGCCGTTACCCGTTTCACCGCCTTGCAGTCCGGCGAGATCGATGTGCTGTGCCGCAACGCCACCCGGACGTTGAGTCGTGAAACGGCGCTGGGACTGAATTTCGCGCAGGTCAACTACTACGACGGTCAGGGCTTTCTTGTGCCCAAATCCTTGGGTGTGAAAAGCGCCAAGGAGTTGGACGGTGCCGCCGTTTGTGTGCTGCCCGGCACCACCACCGAACTCAACGTAGCCGACTATTTCCGTGCCAACGGAATGAAGATGAACCCCGTAGTCATTGAAAACACGGCCGAACTGGCCAAGACCTTTTTTGCCGGTCGTTGCGACTGCCTGACCTCGGATGCCTCCCAGTTGGCCGGTACCCGCGCTGTCGCCCCCAAGCCGGACGACTACATCATCCTGCCCGAAATCATCTCTAAGGAACCCCTTGCCCCTGCGGTGCGCCACGGTGACGATAAATGGTACGATATCGTTAATTTTTCCGTTCTGGCCATGATCAACGCCGAAGAACTGGGGATCACCTCCAAAAACGTTGATGAGATGCTCAACAGCAAAGATCCCAAGGTACAGCGTTTTCTGGGTGTCAGCCCTGGAAATGGCAAAGCCCTTGGTCTGGACGAAAAATTTGCCTACAACATCATCAAACAGGTGGGCAACTACGGTGAAGTGTTCGAACGCAACGTGGGCAAAAATACCCCGCTTAAGATCGAACGCGGTCTCAATGCGCTTTGGACCGACGGCGGTCTGATGTATTCTCCCCCGTTTAAGTAATCTGCAGGGTTACCACGCAGGCCTGCAGGACTGGGGTGCGATCGATGTCGAGACGCACCCTTGGTCAAATCTCCATACGCCGGCGTGACTTTCTATAATTTGCCGTCGGGCTTGCCTTTTTTAATCGGTGCGCCCGGCGGCACGCAACCTCGAGCTATAACAGGATGCAAACGGTCCCTCCCGCAGATGAAAAAATCCCCCTGCTCAACGATCCCGCCAAAAGATCCCTGATCTACCAGGTAGGGGTGGTGCTTATGGTAGCCGCACTGGGCTACTACCTGATGTCCAATACCCTGAACAACCTCGAGCGCCAGGCCATCGCCACCGGTTTCGGCTTCCTTGAAAAAGAGAGTTCCTTTGAAATCGGCGAATCTCTCATTTCCTATTCGGCGGCGGACAATTACGCACGCGCCCTGATTGTCGGAGTGCTCAATACCCTTAAGGTATCCTTTATCGGCATTGTGCTGACCGTACTTTTAGGAACGCTGGTCGGTATTGCCCGGCTTTCATCCAACTGGCTGGTTTCCCGACTGGCGGGTATCTACATCGAGGTTCTTCAGGATATCCCCGTGCTGCTGCAGCTATTTTTCTGGTACGCCTTCTTTTACGAGATGCTGCCGTCGCCGCGCCAGGCCCTTAATCCTTTTAATGGCCTGTTTTTTTGCAACCGCGGGATGATCTTCGCGGTGCCCGCAGACCACCCGGCCTGGGGTTGGATGGGGTGGGCTTTTATCGTTGCCTGCATCGCGGTTTACCTGATGCGTCGATGGGCCATACAGCGCCTGTATAAAACCGGCAAGCCTTTTCCGATCTTCTGGTGTTCGCTGGGCCTGCTGCTGGGTTTGCCGTTGATCGTCTGGCTGCTGGGCGGTGCACCGGTCGCCATGGATATCCCCCAACTGCGCGGGTTCAATTTCCAGGGAGGGATGAGTGTCAGCCCGGAGTTTGCCGCTTTGCTTTTTGGACTGGTGCTTTATACGTCGGCCTTCGTGGCCGAGATCGTGCGGGCCGGCATCCAGTCGGTCAACAAAGGCCAGACCGAAGCGGCCAGATCCCTGGGACTCAGGTCGGGACGTGTACTGAGCCTGGTGATTCTGCCCCAGGCCCTTCGGGTGATTATTCCTCCCCTTACCAGCCAGATGCTCAATCTGACCAAAAACAGTTCGCTGGCGGTCGCCATCGGTTATCCCGACTTTGTCTCGGTGGCCAACACCACCATCAATCAGACCGGCCAGGCCATCGAGGGCGTTGCTTTGATCATGGCGGTTTATCTGTGCTTCAGTCTGCTCACTTCGGCTTTCATGAACTGGTACAACAAGAAAATGGCATTGGTTGAGAGATGACCATTCATACCTATGACGACAGTATCGATCAGATCAAACCGCCGGCAGCATCGGTGGGTGTGGTGGGGTGGTGCAAGCGTAACCTTTTCAACGGATGGTTCAACTCAATCCTTACCATCGTTATTCTGATTTTGATGTTGCAGATCGTTCCCCCCTTTGTCCGATGGGCCTTTGTGGATGCCCACTGGCTGCCTTCGGGTGCCGGATGTCAGGGTGGGCAGGGGGCCTGCTGGTCGGTGGTATCCGCCAACTTCAGGTTTATCATTTTCGGATTTTATCCCCACGATTTGCAGTGGCGACCGCTTTTGGCCATGGTGATCCTGGTTGCGTTGCTTTTTTACAGCCGCGACCGCAGCCGCTGGAACAAGGTCTTGGGGTGGGGGTGGCTGGCGGCCCTGGCAGTGATGGGGCTGCTGTTGCGCGGCGGCCTTTTCGGTATGCCGGTGGTGGAAAGTACCCAGTGGGGCGGGCTTCCCCTGACCCTGCTGCTGTCGGTATTCGGCCTGACGGCGGCCTATCCGCTGGGGGTGGTGCTGGCACTGGGCCGGGCTTCAAGAATGAAGGCGGTGAAAAGCCTGTGCATTGTCTATATCGAGATGATTCGCGGTGTGCCGCTGATCAGCCTTCTGTTCATGTCTTCGGTGATTTTTCCCCTGTTTTTGCCCGAGGGTGTCACGGTAAACAAGATTTTGCGGGCCCAGGTCGCCATCATTTTGTTCACAGCGGCCTATATCGCCGAGGTCGTCCGCGGCGGATTGCAGGCCATACCCAAGGGCCAGTACGAAGCAGCCGAATCTCTGGGGCTGAACTACGTTCAGACCATGCGCCTGATCGTTTTGCCCCAGGCCCTGAAAATCGTCATCCCGCCCTCGGTCAGTATTCTTATCTCCGCTTTCAAAGATACCTCCCTGGTGGTGATCATCGCCCTTTACGATCTGTTGAAAACCACCAAATCGGTTCTTTCCGATCCCAAATGGATGGGGTTTTCGGCCGAGGCGTATATTTTTCTGGCGCTTATCTATTTTTTCTGCTGCTATTTCATGTCCAACTATAGCCGCAGATTGGAAAAAGAGTTGGATACGGGGTTATAAACAAAAGTGTTAAAACGTAACACTATGGGTTCCTGACATGACCGAACAAGTTGAATCGACCAAGAATAATCTGGAAACAACCGACACCATCATCAAAATCGTCAACATGCACAAATGGTTCGGTGATTTCCATGTCCTTCAGGAAGTGAACCTGGAGGTTGCCCGAGGCGAGCGCATTGTCATCTGCGGCCCCTCCGGATCGGGAAAATCCACGCTGATCCGATGCATCAACCGTCTGGAGGAGCACCAGCGGGGAAAGATCATCGTCGACGGCACCGAACTGACCAACGACCTGAAGAACATCGAAAAGATACGGGCGGAAGTGGGCATGGTGTTCCAGCATTTCAACCTGTTTCCCCATCTTACCATCCTGGACAACCTTACCCTGGGACCGATCTGGGTGAGGAAAACCCCGAAGAAAGAGGCCGAAGAGACGGCCATGTACTACCTGGAGAAAGTGCACATCGCCGAACAGGCCAAGAAGTTTCCCGGCCAACTCTCGGGCGGGCAGCAGCAACGGGTGGCTATTGCCCGGAGTCTGTGCATGAAGCCGAACGTGATGCTTTTCGATGAACCCACCAGCGCCCTTGATCCGGAAATGGTCAAAGAGGTTCTCGATGTCATGATCAGCTTGGCCCGGGAGGGGATGACCATGCTGGTGGTCACCCACGAAATGGGGTTTGCAAAAAGCGTTGCTCACCGTGTGCTGTTCATGGATTACGGTCGCATCGTCGAAGAGGATAATCCCCAGGAATTCTTCGACAATCCTCAGCATGATCGCACCAAACTATTCTTGAGTCAAATTTTGCATTGAGGTGTTGTCTCACTAGTGTCCGGTTAAGGTTTGCTTAAAACAACATAACATATTGTTTATGATAGGATTAAGTCCATTTTTACACGGGCAACCCCTTGATTTTGGATTTTTACCCCAGTAGAGCCCTTCGCATGACATAAAAGCGAAGGGAGATGCACATGTATCAAGGGAGAACCGTCTTTTCGCAGGTACTGGACTTTTTGCCACGGAAAAGCTTTCGTACCTGTGTTAAACGTTATAACGGCAACTACCGAATTCGTTCTTTCTCATGCTACGAGCAGTTTCTGTGTATGGCATTTGCGCAACTGACCTATCGTGAAAGCCTCCGCGATACAGTTCTTTGTTTACGGGCGATGCACAACAAGCTTCATGACGTTGGAATCCAGTGTAAAGTCGCCAGGAGCACGCTTGCCGATGCCAATGAAAAACGGGATTGGCGTATTTACTGCGACTTCGCCCAAGTTTTGATCGGGCAGGCCCGAAAACTTTATGCGGATGAAGATTTCGGCCTCGAACTCGAAGAAACGGTTTATGCCTTGGATGCATCCACAATCGACCTTTGTCGCTCGGTTTTTCCATGGGCGCGGTTTCGATCCACCAAAAGCGGGATAAAGGTCCATACGTTGCTCGATCTCAGGGGAAATATCCCGTCATTTGTGCGCATAACCGATGCCAATGTTCATGATGTCAATATTCTTGATGAACTGCTTCCGGAACCCGGTTCGATTTATGTAATGGATCGTGCCTATCTTGATTTCGACCGGCTCCATCGATTACATCGCCGGTGGGCTTTCTTCATCCTGAGGACCAAAGCCAACACCAAGTTGAGACGGCTCTACTCCTCACCTGTGGATAAATCCAGTGGTGTGATCTGTGATCAAACCGTTCGCCCGGTGGTGTATAAATCGGCCATTGGCTATCCGGAAAAATTGCGACGAATAAAATATTTCGATACTGAAACCGAAAAACGCCTGACGTTCTTAACCAATCATTTCGAATTAGAGGCCCGGACCGTAGCTGATTTGTATAAATCCCGCTGGCAAGTGGAGCTGTTTTTCAAATGGATCAAGCAGCACCTTCGGATAAAGAAATTTTTCGGGGTTTCGGAAACCGCCGTAAAAACCCAGATCTGGATCGCTATATCCGTTTATGTGCTGGTGGCCATCATGAAAAAACGCCTGGCCCTTGACCAGAGCCTCTACACAATTTTACAGGTTCTGAGTATTACTCTTTTTGAGAAAACCCTTATTTCACGGGCATTGACAGAAAATGATTACAATAACAAATTTACTTCTGGATATATCCAACTGAATTTATTTGATTCTTAACCGGACACTAATGGTGTTGTCTCTAGAATTCCTGGAACCTTTCGATCCGGAAAACGATCATGGCCCCTCACCATACCTGCGCTTGTATTCATTTGAATCGACTGCGATTCAACTATCGTGAAATCATCAAAAAGATTGCTCCGGCCCGCCTGATTCCCGTGGTCAAGGCCGACGCCTACGGCCACGGCGCCGTCCCGGTTTCCCGGTGCCTGGTCGACGAAGGCGCCGATTTTCTGGCAGTGGCCCAATACCAGGAGGCCATGGAGCTTCGGGAAAGCGGCATACAGATCCCGATTCTCATTTTCGGCCGCATCATGCCCGACGAACTGCCGGAAGCCATCCGGTCGGGGTTTCGGATCACCCTTTTCGGCGAAGAAGATATCGACTGGATCGAAAAAACGTCCGGAAGCCAGCAGGCCGTTGTTCATGTCAACTTTGAGACCGGCATGGGACGCGTGGGCGTAATGCCGAACCGGGGGCCGCAATTTCTTGACCGTCTGACCCGCTCGCGGCGCTGCGTTTGGGAGGGGATGTACAGTCATTTCGCCACGGCCGACGAGACCGATAAAACCTACGCCGAGCAGCAGTTGTCCCGTTTTACCGCTCTGATGTCGCAACTGGACGGCAAGGGCCAGCTGCCGCCTGTCGTGCACATGGCCAACAGCGGGGCCGTTCTGGATATGCCGAAAAGCTATTTCAACGCCTGTCGCTGCGGGATCATGCTATACGGCCATTATCCGTCCAAAGAAACCTCGCGGTCTATCCCCTTAAAGCAGGTCATGAATCTGCAGACCGTGGTCGCCCATACGAGGCGCCTACCTGCCGGGCATAATGTAAGCTACGGCTGCCGGTGGAAAACCGACCGGGAAACCACCATCGCCGTGCTTCCCGTCGGTTATGCCGACGGCGTGCGGCGCCATCTCACGGGGCATTTTCAGGTGAGCATCGCCGGAAAACGCTACCCGGTGGTGGGAACCGTAACCATGGACCAGATCATGGTGGATGTGGGAGACGATTCGGTTGCCGTGGGTGAAACGGTTCTGATCTGGGGCGAATTGGAAAACGATCGGATTCAGGTGCTCGACGTTGCCGAAGCCATGGGATCGATTCCCTACGAGCTGACATGCGGGGTCTCAAAACGGGTCCCGCGCGTAGTTGTGGACGAATAAGTCCGGACCTTGACCGACCTGGACGGCTGGCAGCAGCCCGATCCTTTCTAAAAAACGGTTTTAAACCCAATTCGATTGCAGCTGCCCGCTATGAAGTGTCCCGAATGCCTAAATCCTGTTGAAACCGGTGCTTTCAGTTGCAAGGCCTGCGGCTTTATGCTGGGCGCCGCGTGCGGGCACTGCAAAACGGTCAATCGTCCCGCCAGCAAATTCTGCAGCGCCTGCGGCCGGCCGCTGGATTTTTCTTCCCAATCCTTTTCTCTTCCCGCCGACGCTTCCAATACGGCCCGGCCGCCGATGCCGGATTCTACCGATGGGCCGGCCAGCCATCCGGGGCTGAGCCAACGCAAATGGGTAACGGTCCTTTTCTCCGATCTTTCCGGTTATTCCGCCCTTTGCGAGCGTTTGGACCCGGAAGATGTCCGCGAGATGATGAACCTCGTGTTCAAAGAAATCGTGAGCATCATTGTCCGATACGAAGGTTATATCGACCGGATTATCGGGGATGAGGTGCTGGCGGTTTTTGGCACTCCGCAGACTCATGAGGATGATCCGGTACGGGCGATTCGGGCGGCCATGGAGATACACCGCGTCGTGCCCAAAATGACCGGTCGCTTCAAACAGAGTCTGGCAAAACCTCTGGCCATGCATTCCGGCATCGCTACGGGCCTGGTGGTCACCGGGAAAACCGATTTGAAGTCCGGCCGGCACGGCCTGACCGGCGATACGGTGAACAGGGCGTCGATGTTGACGGATCTGGCGGCAACCGGTGAGATTCTCGTGAGTTCCGACACCATGTCCGCGACATCGGGATTTTTCGAATTCGAAACACACGAATGCCGGGCCGGCAACGAAACCAGCGGATCCATCAAGGCCCACCGTGTCGTCGGCGTTTTGGAAAGGCCGGAGAAGATCAGGCGCGTGCAGGGGTTGCATGCCCGACTCGTCGGACGCAGCGGTCAGATGAAAAGTCTTCACCGGCATCTGGCCATGGTAATGCAAGGCAACGGGGGCTGCTTGCTGCTGGAAGGCGAGGCCGGGACCGGAAAAAGCCGTTTGATCTGGGAGTTCAAAAAGACATTGCACGGAAAAGCGGTTCGATGGCTCCAGGGCAATGCCTACGCCTTCTCCAGCAACGTTCCCTATCTGCCGATCATCGATCTGCTGAAAAGAGCGCTGGAGGTCCGTGAAGAAGATTCCCGGGATGCGATACGCGCCAAGTTGACCGGCGAACTGGCCACCATCAGGGATACCAATGGGACAAATTTTCAAATTGTCGAACAGCTGCTCACGCTTTCCAGTGACAATGCACCTTACATCCCCCCGGAATCCTGGAGAATACAACTGAAACAGACCCTGGTCCGCATGATCGAAAGACAGTGCAGAATCGGGACGACCATCATTTGTATCGAAGATTTGCATTGGGCCGATCCGTCAACCGTCGATCTGCTCAAAAGCATGATCAACGAGGCGCATCTGCCCGTATTTTTTCTGATCAGCTATCGTCCTGAAGCCATAGATTTCGGTCCCGGCCAGTTGTCCAGCACCTATTACCACAGCGAGTGCATTCGACTCGGAGATCTGCCGCCCGAGAAGAGTGAAGAGATGGCCCGATCCCTGCTTCGATCCGATTGGGTCCCTCCCCGGCTGTTGGCGTTCATATCCGATCGGCTGAGCGGAAACCCGTTTTTCCTGGAAGAGGCGATCAATTCCCTTGTCGACGCCGGGACCCTGGTTAAAAAAGGCGGTCGCTGGGAAATTCACGGGGAGATCGGCGAGGCCGCTTTTTCGTCCGGAATTTCAGCCGTCATCGCCGCCAGGCTGGACCGACTGGGGGAGCCTACCAAACAGATTCTCCAGGAGGCCTCGGTCATCGGGCGGGAGTTTTCATCAGGCATTCTGAAACAGATTGTCGCCGAACCGGCGGCTGTGGATCAAAGCCTGGTTCTTCTCAAATCGCTGGGATTGATCCGAAAGGATGCGGCCGGCGAAAATCGATACTGGTTCAAGCACGCCTTGATTCAGGAGGTGGCCTACAAAAGCCTGCTTAAACGGCAGCGCAAAGATTTGCATGAGAAGATTGCCTGTGCATTGGAAGACCTCAGCCCTGATCGGATCGAGGCCCTTTGCGAAACGCTGGCGTACCATTTCAGCAACGGCCATTCCGCGCACAAGGCCATTGCCTATCTTCAGCAGTCCGGACGCAAGGGATTCAAGAAATCCGCGGTTGTCGAGTCTCACAATTACTACGAAAAAGCCTACCGGATGCTGATGGACAGAGATCAGTTGCTGGAAGACGCAACCCGACGTATTGTAGAACTGCTCCTGGAGTGGTTTTTCGTCTTCAACATGCGCGGGTGCTACACCGATGCACTGGCCTTGATGAAGCGGCACGAATCCGATGCCATTGGAAGTGCCGATCCCCGCCTCAAGGGGATGTATCTCGCCTGCCTGGGGTGGGCGCATCAGCGGCGCGAGCAACTCAACCGCTCCCGCCAATGCCTTCTGGAAGCCATGGCCATCGGAGAACGGATTCAAAACCACAAGGTCATCGCTTATTCCTGCGCCTGTCTCATCTGGACCTGCACGGACATGGGGCGGCTCGACGAGGCCCTGGCGTTTGCCGCCAGGGCCGAAGAGGCCTCACACTTTTCAGAAACCAAAGACCCGAAATGGTCCTTCGAGATGGATCAGGATCTGGTGCGATTTGTTCTCACCGGCACGGCCATTGCCCAGTGGTTCAAAGGAGACTGCCGGAAGTGCCGCCATCTGGGCGACCGCCTGCTGGCCTATGGCGAAAACGCAGGCGATATGAACAGCATCTCCGAAGGATATCTGGCCCATGGCATGGGGCGCTTCGCAGCCGGCGATTATCACGGCGCCATTGAATCCTGTCTGAAAGCCATCGACCGTTCAACCGACCCTTTGTACACGTTCAATGCCCGTTTTTTAATGGCTTACGCTTATCTCTCCCTGGACGACGTTTCCTGGGCAAAAGAAAACTTGGACGAGATCAAGCGTTTTTGCGAGTCATCCGGCTATGAGTACATCGGTACCTCCGCGACAGCGCTTTCCCACGTCATCGCAGTCGCAGAGGGGCATCTCTGGTTCGGGGTCCGCGCCATCCGCAATCATATCAAACGATCGCTTGCCGAAGGCAAGGTTTACCATGCCCAGACCTTTCATTTCATATTGGGCAGCATTTACCTGAAACTGGTTCTGCGCCAGGGCAAGTTGGCCGGGTGGGCAATGCTGAAGAATCTGACTTTTTTTGTACTAAATCTTCCAGGGGCGGCCGGCAATGCGGAACACCATTTCAAAACAGCCGTCCGGTTGGCCGACCGGATCGGTGCCCTGGGCGTGAAAGCCCAGGCATGCCTGGATTTGGGGAGGCTTTACAAATACCGACGGCAATACGATCTGGCCGAGCAATCGATCAGGCAGAGCATGGCCCTGTTCGACAAGCTTGGTGCGGATCACCATCTCCAGCAGGCCACGGCGGAATTGAATTCTTTTCAGCCAAATTTTGTAAAACCAAAATAACGAACCCTTACGCTGGCGTATCCGCAAGCGCCTTTTCCCGCAAAAGGGCATGCAGACGGCGGGTGATGGGCCCCACCGCTGCGTCTCCGATGGGCTTTTCATCGATGCGGACAATCGGCAGCACCTCGGTAACGGTTCCGGTAAGAAAAACCTCGTCGGCGCCATACAGTTCCTCTATTCCGAAGAACGACTCCTGGACCTCCAGGCCGGCGGACTGACAGACTCTCAGAATCGCCAAGCGGGTGATTCCCGGAAGAATATTGTGGGTCAGCGGATGGGTGATCAGGCGTCCATCGGACACGATGAACAGATTCGAACTGGTGCCTTCCCGAACGACATTCTGGTCCGATACGAAAATGGCGTCATTGCAGCCTGCATCGAGCGCCTTCTGCTTGGCCAGGCAGTTGGGTACCAGTTGTACGGATTTGATGTCGCAGCGTCCCCAGCGAATATCCTGAACGGTGATGGCGCTGGCACCGCTGGACCGCAAAGCCTCCGGCAACTCGTTAACCGCGCGGATGGTCATGACGATTTGCGGGGACATCCCCGCAGAAAAGGCGTGGTTGCGGGGGGCGACCCCCCTTGAGATCTGGATATAGATGCCTGCCCGCGGGTAGCAGGCCATATCGAACAGATCCAGTATGGCCTTCTTGATGTCTTCCCGGGCAATGGCATCGAAGGCCAGTTCTCCCATGGAACGTTCCAGGCGGTCCAGATGTTCTTCCAACATGAACAGACGGCCCGCGTAGCTGGCGACGAATTCATAGATCCCGTCGCCGAACTGGTAGCCCCGATCCTCGATGGGCACCGTGGCCTTTTCGATGGGCATGATTTCTCCGTTTAAATAAGCCAGATCCGGCATGGGAACTCCTTTCGAAGTGTTGCTTGTTTTTGAAGTTGGTTTTCGTCTGCTTTGGAAAGGGGGTCGGTCTGCCCGGACACCCCGATCCCTCGTGCAAAAAAAACTATTTACCACGGTTATCCGCATAGGATCAATAGCTCCATCAAACGGATGTTTGACACCGAATTCCCTCCTGGGATATAGGCTTTTTAGCTGATAGCTGATAGCTGATAGGTCGTAGAATTGATTGCTGCCGGTTGTCGAACCGGTGGCGCTATAGATCGGAACCAACCATGAAACCCATCGTTGCCATTGTTGGCCGCCCCAATGTGGGCAAATCCACCCTGTTCAACCGGATCACCCGATCCCGGGACGCCATCGTGGACGACCTTCCCGGTGTGACCCGGGACCGCATCTTCGGTGATGCCCGCTGGAACGACAAATCGTTCACCCTGGTGGATACCGGCGGTTTTGCAGAAGGGGACGACGATCCTTTTGCCCCGCATATCCGGCAGCAGGTGGCCCAGGCCATCGAAGACGCCGATGCCGTGGTGCTGGTGCTCGACGGCAAGGGGGGCGTTTCGCCCTTCGATGCGGACCTGATCCATACCTTGCGTACCGTGGACAAACCGGTCCATTTCGTGGTCAACAAGATCGACGGCGAAGGCCAGGAAAAGAACACGGCCGACTTTTACGGACTGGGCATCGAAACGATTTTTCCCGTTTCCGCAGAACACGGTTATGGGGTATCCGATTTCATGGATGCGCTGACCGCAACGTTTCCCGGCGACGAAGAAACGGATGCGCATCCCGATGCCATCCGCATTGCGGTGGTGGGCAAGCCCAATGCCGGCAAGTCTTCCCTGATCAATGCCATCCTCGGGGAGCAGCGGCTGGTGGTCAGCGAAGTGGCCGGCACCACGCGCGATGCCATCGACTCCGTCTTTGTCCGGGAGGATCGGCACTATGTGCTGGTGGACACGGCCGGGATCCGACGCAAGGGCAAGGTTTCCATGCGCCTGGAGAAGTTCTCCATCATCAAAGCCTTGCGAAGCCTGGAGCGCTGCGACGTGGCCCTAATCGTCATCGACGCCGAACAGGGGATTTCGGACCAGGATGTGCGGGTGGCCGGATACGCCCAGGACCGGGGCTGCGGCGCTATTTTTCTGCTCAACAAATGGGACTTGGTGGATAACCGGGACGGCAAAGCCTTAAGGCGCATGACCGACGACCTGCGCATGGCCGCCAAGTTTTTGAGCTTTGCCCCGGTGTTGACCGTATCGGCCCTGACCGGGCAGCGGGTACCGAAAATTTTCTCCCTGGTGGATGCCGTATACGCCCAGTACGATTTTCGCGTTACAACGGGCCAGCTCAACAAGGTCATGGAAAAAGCCCTGGAGCGCACGCCACCGCCGCTGCACAAAGGAAGGCGCCTTAAATTCTACTATGCCACCCAAGTTTCCTCAAAGCCGCCTACTTTTGTCAGTTTTGTCAGCTTTCCCGAGGCCGTGCATTTTTCCTATCAACGCTACCTGGTGAACCAGATCCGCGACGCCTTCGGTTTGGACAAGATCCCCATGCGGCTGCTGCTGCGCCAGCGTACCGGGAAAAATCCTGATTTTTTGAACAAAAAACGTACACCGGCCAAAGGCAGGCAAAAACGGCGGGATAAGAGATAGATGGAGCTTTTCGAGCAGCAGGCCCAAGCCGTCATCGACCACCAGCGCCCGCTGGCAGACCGCATGCGCCCCCGGCGTCTGGACGATCTGCACGGCCAGGAGTCGGTCACCGGCCCGGGCAGCCTGGTCCGGCACGCCATCGAGAACGACCGGATTTTTTCCATGATTCTATGGGGGCCGCCCGGCTGCGGCAAAACCACCCTGGCCCGGATCGTCGCCCATGAAACCAGTTCTCATTTCATTCATTTTTCGGCTGTGCTCTCCGGCGTCAAGCAGATCCGGGAGGTCATCGAGGAGGCCCGCAAGCAGCTTCAGTTTCAACGCAAACGAACCATCCTGTTCGTGGATGAAATCCATCGCTTCAACAAGGCCCAGCAGGATGCCTTTTTGCATCATGTGGAATCCGGGTTGATCACCCTCATCGGCGCGACCACGGAAAACCCTTCCTTCGAAGTGATCTCGGCCCTGCTTTCCCGCTGCCGGGTGATCACCCTGAATTCCCTTGACGAGAAATCCCTGGGCCGGGTGCTCGACAGAGCCCTGGCGGATAAGGCCGAAGGGCTCGGCGACTGGAACCTGGCGCTGGCCGACGATGCGCGTGAACATCTGGTCGGGATGGCCTGCGGCGATGCCCGCACGGCCCTCAACAACCTGGAGGTGGCCGTCTCCCTGGCCGTGGCCGAGTCGCCGCCCGATGCAAGCGGCCGGCGGACGGTTACACTGGCGCATGTCGAAAGCGCCATCCAGAAAAAGGCGCTGCTGTACGACAAAGGCGGCGAGGAGCATTTCAATCTCATTTCCGCCTTTCATAAAAGTATGCGCGGCAGCGATCCCGACGCGGCGTTGTACTGGCTTGCCCGCATGATTGAAGCGGGAGAGGATCCCCTGTATGTGGCCCGGCGGATGGTGCGGTTCGCTTCCGAAGACGTGGGCAATGCCGATCCCTTTGCCCTGCGGATCGCCTTGGGCGCCGTGGAGTCTTTCCGGTTCCTGGGTCACCCGGAAGGAGAACTGGCGCTGGCCCAGGCCGCCGTTTACCTGGCGACGGCGCCCAAAAGCAACAGCGTTTACCAGGCGTGGAAAGCAGCCGGCGCAGCGGCCAGGGAAAAAGGCGCGTTGCCGGTTCCCCTGCATATCCGCAACGCCCCCACCGGGTTGATGAAGGACCTGGGATACGGCAAGGGATATCGCTATGCCCATGACTTCAAGGACGGCTATGCCGTTCAGGAATACCTGCCCGAGGCCATCGCCGGCCAACGATTTTATTTCCCCACCGACCGGGGATACGAGAAGATGATTGCCGGGCGCCTGAAAACCTGGCAGGAGTTGAGGGATAAGGCCAGGAAAGGAGAATGAAAGGAAGTCCTTTCTTCGTTTGATCTGGCCCCTGAATGTTGGTAGAAAACAACATACGCCTGTAATCCGCATCAAAAAAGGGAGTAAGCAGATGGCTCGATATTTTACCCCAAGCGTTCTCCTGGCCTTTTTGGTTGTTTCGTTTTCCTCTTTTTTTTGCGGTTCCATCCATCTGGCAAACGCAGAGACGACCCTTTTCAAGGGCCAGACCGTTTACGTTCCGGTTTACTCGCATATCTACAGCGGTGACCGGGAACAACCCTTTTACCTGGCCGCGACCCTGAGCATCCGCAATACGGACCGCAGCCACGGAATTGTTATCCAGGCGGTGGACTACTACGATTCGGAAGGCAATTTCCTGAAACATTACCTAAAACAGCCGGTTTCCCTGAGCGCCATGGCCACCTTGCGCTATGTGGTCCCCGAATCGGACAAAAGCGGTGGGTCGGGTGCCAAATTCATCATTCAGTGGAAGTCGGAAAACCCGGTTGCGGAACCGCTCATCGAGTCGGTGATGATCAGCACCAAGACTCAGCAGGGGATTTCCTTTACTTCGCGGGGGCGGGTGTTGGAGGCGGTTTCTCCTTAAAGATCCGACCGTGACCGCCTAAGAACCGCCAGCAGGATGCCACCGGTCAGGATCATCGCCAGGCACAGCATCTGCCCCATGGAAAAGGAGAGAAAGACAAAGCCCAGGTGGGCATCGGGCTGCCGGGCATATTCGATGAAAAAACGCACCAGACCATAGGCCATCAGATAGACGGCGAGCATGGCGCCCCGGGTTTTGAACCGACCTTTGACGGCCCACAAAAAGACGAAAAGAACGATTCCCTCGAAAAAGGCTTCGTACAGCTGGGAGGGGTGCCGGCGGCCGGGCCCTGGAGCGAGGGGGAAAAACATGCCGATGGGATGGTCGGTCCCCCTTCCGTAAAGCTCGCCGTTGATGAAATTTCCCAATCGTCCGAAGGTGTAGCCCAGCGGAATGCAGGGTACGATCAAATCGGCCATGTGGAAGAAGGATAAGTTGTTTTTGCGCACGAAAATAAATGCCGCTGCCACCACGCCAATCAACCCGCCGTGATAGGACATGCCGGTGATGCCGGTGAAGTGAAACCCGCCGGAAAATTCAAAGGGCAGGATGATTTCGAGCGGGTGATGAAGGTAATAGGAGAGGTTGTAAAACAGCACATATCCCAGGCGCCCGCCGATGATCAGCCCCAGGATCATGGCCGTCATCAGCCCCTGAAGCTGCTCAACGTCAATTCTGAACCGATCTTCATGCCGTATGCGGTAAAGGGCGAGAAAATAGGTGCAGGCAAAGGCCACGATATACATCAGCCCGTAATACTGCAGCCGGAAGGAGCCGATCTGGAAAATGACCGGATCCATGTATTCGGGCAGATGCTGCCACCACTGGAGAAAGTCTCCCATACGCGTTTCCCTCTGACCGCTGACGGTTGATCGAAAAAATGACCTTACACCCGCATCCCCCGGGCGTCAACAACCCCATATGATTTTCAGATTTGAACTTTTAGGGCTTGCCCATGGCCCATTCCAGTAGCGCCAACGAAGAACCGTACCCGTACTGCGCCTCATAAAACGCGCTCCGGGCGCGGTCAAGGTAGCTGCGCGCATCGAGGACTTCCGTGGTGGTGGTCAACTGCTGCCGGTAGAGGCGGTCGGTGATCCGCCAGTGCTCTTGCGCCTGATTCAGGGCAGTCCTGGCCGTATCGATGTTGCCTTGCGCCACGTCCAGATCGAGGCGAGCCTGGACGACCTGCAGCCGGATGTCGTCGCGGATTTTTTCCAGGGTCTGTTCGAGAGCCCGCCGTTCGGCGGCCGCTTCGGCGCAGCGGGAGCGCGTTTTGCCGAAGGTGAAAATCTCCCAGCTTGCCTGGACGCCCACGCTGGCATTGTGCTGGTTGGCGTACTCGTTGGTTCGTGCTCCCAAATCCTCACCATCCTGCTGGTACCGGCCGAACAACTCGACGTTCGGATAGTAGTCGCTTTTCACGACGCGCTGTTCGCTGCTTTTAGACTCGATCGCCCGCTCCAGCAGGGCGATTTCGGATCGGTTCGCCATGGCTCCTTCGACCTGGGCACTGAGTTCCGGCAAGGGGGTGATAACCGGGATAGCCTCGGCGATCTCGAGGCCGTCATCGAAATCCCGGCCCAGTTGCAGGCACAAGGCCGAACGCGCCTGCCGGACGCCGGCCTGGGCCCGATGCTGCTGCAAAACGGCGTCGCCCCGGGCAACCCGGGCCTTGAGCAGATCGTTCAACGGCACCAGCCCTTTGGCGTAAAACTTTTCGACGTCAGTCTCATGGGCCGTCAGCGCAGTGACGCTGCTTTCGGTGACGTCCAGCTTTTTTTCGGCGACGAGAAGGTCGAAGCAACCCTGTTTGACCTGCACGATGACCTTTTGTCTGGCCTGCTGCAAGTCAAGCGTCCGGGTGGCCAGCCCCAGTTGGGCCAGACGGTGGCGGGCGCTGATGGCGAACCCCGAGAAGATCGGCTGGTGCAGCGCGATTTCCCAGTGATGCTGGTCGCGGGTGTTGGTCGTCACCTGGTTGCCATAAATATTGATAAACGGGGAGTCGGCCAGGTTCTGATAGGCGTAAGACGCCGATAGCCGCGGGAGAAACTCGGCCCGGGTTGCGTTTGTGGCGAATTCGGCCGCCTGGCGGTAAGCCTCGCCTTCGTGAATCTGCGGGCTGCTGGCAAGGGCTTCGCGGACGGCTTCATCGATGGTCAGCGGTGCGGCGGCCCAACCGTCGATGGCGACCAGTAAAATGAGTATGGTGAGCCAGTGGTGTTTCATGGTGTTTTCCTCTAGTTCAACGTTTTCTTGAAGCGTGTCACCGCCAGTGTGAGAAACGCCGCGGCCAGCAGAGCCTGGATTCCCATGCTTGGCCACAGGGTGCGGATGCCGACGCCTTTAACCACGATGCCGTGAAGGACCTGCAGGAACCAGCGCATGGGGTTGAGCACGGTCAGCCACTGGATGATTTCCGGCATGTTGCGGATGGGAAAGATGAAACCGCTGAGTAAAATGGCCGGCACCAGAATGAAAAAGGCGGTCAACAGGGCCTGCTGCTGGGTGTGGGCCGTGACGCTCACCAGAAGGGCCAACCCGAGGTTTCCCAGAATATAAATAGTGGCCGAAAGATACAAAAGAAACAGGCTGCCCTCGATGGCAATGCCGAATATCAGACGGGCGACGATGAACATCATCGTCATCGTGACTATGCCGGTAATCAGAAAGGGCAGGGTTTTGCCCAGGATGAATTCCAACCGTCGGATCGGGGTGACCATCACCTGCTCGATGGTGCCGATCTCCTTTTCGCGTACGATGGCCATGGAGGTGAGCACGATGCCGATCAGAATCAGCATCACGGCGATCAGGCCGGGAACGTAGTAGTATTTGCTCTCCAGGTTGGGGTTGTACCAGGCCCTGATGCGCAGATCCAATGAGGAGGCGGAACCGACCGCCGTGCCGGCCGATTCGGCGGCCATGCGCCGGTTGAAGCTAGCCACGGCCCGGTTGGCATAGTTGAGGGTGATGGCCGCATCGTTGCTCAAGGTGCCGTCCATCAGAAGCTGGACGGCCACGGGCCTGCCTGCCTGCAGGTCCGCGGAAAAATGCTGCGGAATGCGCAAAACCGCCCGTGCCCGGCCGGCGTCCAGCAGCCTGCGGACCCCCTTGTCGGTGGCCAGCCGGTGGGTAACGGCAAAGTAGTTGCCGCCGGTGAATTCGTCCACCAGAAGGCGGCTTTGGGGCGTATTGTCCGGGTCGACCACCACCGTGGCGATGTTTTTCACGTCGGTGGTCAGGGCAAAGGCCAGCACCGTCATCTGGACCAGGGGCATGGCCAGTACGATCAAGCGCATGCGTACGTCCCGGAACATCTGCAAAAATTCCTTGAAAAGGATCTGGCGGATACGAAGAATCATAATTTAAGCTTCATTTTACGGTGGCATAACACCACCATGATGGCGGCATAAACCGTTAACAGAATCATGTTGAGTCCCAATACCTCCAATCCGATGCCTTTCAGAAAAATTCCCTTGAGCAGGGCGATGAAGTAGCGTGCCGGCACGATGAAGGTGATCGCCTGGATCGCCGTCGGCATGTTGTAGATGCCGAAGACGAAGCCCGAGAGCAGAAGCGTGGGCAGGTAGCCGGTGAACACGGCAAGCTGGTTGGCCAGCACCTGGCTCTTCAGGTTGATGCTGAGCAAAAGCCCCAGAAACAGGGCGCCGGTGAGAAAAACCGATGCCGAGAGAAACAGCAGGGCCGGGCTGCCCCGCAGCGGAACATCGAAAATCCAGCTGCCCATGGCCACGGCGATGGCCACATCGATCAGTCCGATGACGAAATAGGGCACCACCTTGCCGATAACCAGTTCGGGAACCCGGATGGGGGTGCTGATGAGCTGTTCCATGGTGCCGGTTTCCCATTCCCGGGCGATGGTGACACTGGTGAGCATGGCGGCGATGACCACCATCACCAGGGCGATGATTCCGGGGATGATCACGTTGCGGCTTTCCAGTTCCGGGTTGTACCAGGCCCGCGGTTCCAGGCTGACCGTCCCCGGCATCCCGGAGCGAAAATTTCCGGCAACCGTAAGGCTGCGATTGTAGATCAGGCCGATGGCTTCCAGGTAGCCGGCGGCCAGCGACGCGTTGTTGGCGTCGGCCCCGTCGATGATGGCCTGGACAGCCACCGGACGGCCGGCACGGATGCAATCGGCGAAATCGGCCGGGAGGGTCAGGGCCACCATGATCTTGCCGGCGTCGAGCCAGTCGGCGAGCGCGGCCGGGTCGTCGGTATACCGGTCAATGGAAAAATAGGCCGACCCTTCCAGAAGGCTGATGAATTGACGGCTTTCGGCGGTGCGGGACTGGTCCCGGATGGCCGTGGGCACATGCTTGAGGTCCATAGTCAGGGCGTAGCCGAACAGGGCGATCAGGAGCATGGGGATGGCGATGGCCAGCACCAGGCTGCGCCAGTCCCGCAGGATGTGAATGAACTCCTTGCGGACCACGGCTATCAGACGCTGCAGTCGCATCATATCCCCCTTTCTCGGGGCGGGTCTGGAGACCGCAAAAGCCGTTCATCAATGCTTGGCATCCTGACGGTCCTCCTTTTCGATCAGTGAGACGAATACGTCCTCCATGGAAGGGGGGACCGGGGTCACGATCATATCGGCCATTTCCAGACGTTCGGCCATTTCTCGGAGGCGGACGGTGACCGCTTCGGCATCGTTCACCTTGAGGTGCAGCCCGGCCCCGAACAGGGCCACATCCAAAACCCCCTCGACGGCAGCCAGACGGTCCATCAGCTTCTGGGGCCGGGGGCAGCGCAGATCGAGGATGGTTTCATCGACCCACTGCGCCTTCAATTCTCGCGGTGTCCCCAGGGCGATCATGCGGCCCCGATAGATCAGCGCCACCCGGTCGCAGTATTCGGCCTCTTCCATGTAATGGGTCGTGACGAAAACCGTTCGTCCCCGGCCGGCCATATCATAAATCAGGTCCCAGAACCGCCGCCGGCTCAACGGGTCCACCCCGCTGGTGGGTTCGTCTAAAAAAACGATGGGCGGCCGGTGCAGGATGGCGCAGGCCAGCGAGAGGCGCTGCTTCCAACCGCCGGCCAGCCGTCGGGTGGGGTGGTTTTCGCGCCCCTCCAGGCCGGCCATGCGGATCGCCCAGGCCCGGCGCTCGGCCAACCGCTCGCCGTCCAACCCGTAAATGCCGCCGTAAAAGGCGATATTCTCCGAAACGGTCAAATCCTCGTAAAGGGAGAATTTCTGGCTCATGTAGCCGATCTGCTGTTTGATGGCTTCGGCCTTAGAGACGATGTCGCAGCCGGCCACGCTACCCCCGCCTTCCGAGGGGCTGAGCAGCCCACAGAGCATGCGGATGGTGGTGCTCTTGCCGGCGCCGTTGGGGCCCAGGAACCCGAAAATCTCGCCGCGGGCAACGCTCAGATCGAGATGGTCCACAGCCGTAAAACTGCCGAAACGCCGGGTCAGTCCTTCGACCTGCACGGCGATTTCGCTGTCGGCATGGATGCGCTCGCCGGCCGGCGCGACATGGTCGGTCGGCGTCGCAGCTTCAGCGTCATCGGGGGCTGCTTTCGCCCTGGCCGCAACGGTGCTGACGAAAACATCCTCGAGACTGGGGGCGATGCTGCGGATGTCCTTAATCGCAATTCCGGCTTGGTCGAGAATCCGTTTTGTCCGCCGGGTGATGGCCACCGGGTCCCGGCAGACGATATGGAGGCTGTCGCCATACAGATCCACGCCGGCGTCGTCGGCAAATTCTTGGCGAAGCATCCGGCGGGCCTTGCGGCACGCGCTGCAGCGCAGTTCCAAAATTTTCAGAGGCAGCGACCGGCGGACCGCTGCCGGATCGCCCTGGGCGATCAGCCTGCCGTGGTCCATCAGTCCGATGCGGTTGCAGCGCTCGGCTTCGTCCAGGTAAGCGGTCGTGACCAGGATGGCCACCCCGGCTTTGAGCATGCGGTAGAGAATGCGCCAGAAATCGCGGCGGCTGACCGGATCGACGCCGTTGGTGGGCTCGTCCAGCAGCAGTACCCGGGGGGTGTGGATCAAGGCACAGATCAATTGCAGCTTCTGTTTCATGCCGCCGGAAAGATTGCCGGCCAGCCGCTTTCGAAACGGGCGCATGTTGGAGAAATCGAGCAATTCGTCCAGGCGGTCGGCGCGCTCACCGCGGCTTACGCCATAAAGATCGGCATAGAAATCGATGTTTTCGTCCACCGTTAGATCCGGATAAAGACCGAAGCGCTGGCTCATGTAGGCCAGGTGGGTTTTGACGGCATCGCTTTGGGCCGGAAGATCGCAGCCGGCAACCCGCAGCCGGCCGCCGCAGGGGTCCAGCAGGCCGGCCAGCATCCGCAAGGTGGTGGTCTTGCCGGCGCCGTCCGGGCCGACCAGCCCGTAAATTTCTCCGCTTTCGACCATCAGGGACAGGCCGTCCACCGCCGCAAGATCCCCGAAGGTGCGTGTCAGCTGTTCGGCCACGATGGCCGCATCATCCGAAACGGTGGTCATTGCGCCGCCTTGATGACAGCATCGGCCGGCATACCTGGTTTGAGGGTGCCGTCCGGATTGCTGAGCTGGATTTTGATCCGGTAGACCAGATTGGTGCGTTCCTCGGTGGTCTGGACCGAACGGGGTGTGAACTCGGCGGAGCTGCTGATATAGCTGACCCGGCCCTTCCAGGATCGGTCCGGATAGGCATCGACGGTCACCTCGGCCTCCTGGTTCAGGCGGATGCGGCCCAGATCGGTTTCGGAAACAAAGGCCCGCACCCAGACATTGGCGATGTCGCCGACGGTAAGCACCGGACTGCCCGGATTCAGGTAGCTGCCCGGTTCGGCCGAGGTGCTCAGCACTACACCGTCGAAGGAAGAGAAAAGCTCCGTCTCGGCCAACTGCTGTCGAGCCACGGCCAGGGCCGCCGCGGCAGCCTGTTTTTTTGCCCGGGCCTGGTCGATGGCTTCCTGGCGGGGGCCGGCTTTCACCAGGGCGTAGGCGGCCTCGGCCTGGGTCAGTGCCGAACGGGCCTGACGGATGCGTTCTTTGCGGCTGCCTTCACGGCGCAGGCTCAGGCGCTGCTCGGCTGCCTGTCGCCGGGATGCCGCCGCCGTGGCGGCGTTGGTGGCCGAATCCAGGCGGGTGCGGTAGGTCTCGAAGGCCTGCCGGCTGATGCCGCCATCCGCAAAAACGGCCTCGTAGCGGGAAAAATCGTTCTTGGCCAGGGTCAGCTGGCTCTTTGCCGTACGTTCGTCAGCCATGGCCCGCGTCAGGTCCGCTTCGGCTTCGGCGATCTCCTGATCGCGGCTGCCGTTTTGCAGTTCGTTCAGGTTGAAGCGGGCCTGCTCGACGGCCGCCTGGGCGCGTCGAACCTCATCGGGACGGCTGCCGGCTTCGAACTCGGCCAGCACGGCCGAGGCATAATCCACGTCGGCGAGGGCCTTTTGCAGTTGCAGCCGCTGGTCCGTATCGTCTATCACCGCCAACCGCTGGCCGCTTGACACATTGTCCCCTTCCTCCACCAGGCGCCGGCTCAGGCGGCCGGGAATTTTAAAAGCCAGGTCCACCTGGGTCACGTCGATGTTGCCGGACAACGCAATGGATTCGCTCCCATTTTTGGACGCGAGGAAAAAATGCCAGAAAGCGACGACTATCAGAATCGCTGCCAGAGGAATGACGATGAGAAGCTTTTTTTTCATTTCTCGCCTCCATTGTGCGGGCTGGATGGAACGTCCGTGGTGTCCGGATCGGAAGTCGAACGGCGCGCCGCCTCGATGCCAGCCAGAGAGAAGCGGGCGATGTGATCGGCAAGGTCGTCGATGAGGCTGGCATCCGAAAAATCCATGGCGGTCAGCCGCGAGACGATGGGCCGGGCCATGGCGTAGTGAAAACACTGCCCGATGACGCTGATCTGGCAGCGCATGATGTCCTGAACGGTTGCGGTGGGACCGAGTATTTCGGCGATGATACCGCTCAACACCGCAGCGGCGGGCCGTATGAATTCATCCACCATATCGTTTAAAAATATCGATGGATCGGCCAGTTCGCGGGCCACCAGCTGTCCTTTGCCCGGGTAGCCGGAAAGTCCGCCGGGGGATATCAGGCGCATGAGCGTGCCGCGGACAAAGGCCCGCAGGCGCGTTTCGGTATCGGACCGACCGTCGATACCCTCGTCCAGGGGATATCGGGCGAAGGTCCGGGAGATGAGTTCGGTGACCACGGTGCGGTAGAGTTCTTTTTTGCCGCCGAAGTGGTAGTTGATGGCGGCCACATTGACGCCGGCCGTCTTACAGATTTCGCGGATCGTGGCCGCTTTGTAGCCCATGCGGCCGAATACGTCGCCGGCGGCATCGACGATTTTTTGCTTTATCGATTTTTCGTCGGGTATTTTCGCCATGATCGTTGCCTCGATATAATTAAAAACAAATGATTAAAATATTCGATTAAAACAAATGATCTAAACAAACGTTTAAATCAGGATCGGACTCTTGTCAACCAAAAAAAGAGAGGAAATTCAGGATGGGGGTCAGCCGCGATAACGTTTGCCCTGCCAGGTATTTTTTTCCCTGAACAGGGTATGAATCAGATCGAGAGTTACCTTTTTTTGCAGGGACCAATCCGGGGCGATCAGTTCACGGGGGTGGGGGTCGCCGGTAAGGCGCTGAATGATGGTCGTATCGGGAAGGCGTTCGATAAAATCGCAGACGAGTTCGGCGTATTCGCGCTGCTCCAGGCAGTGGTAAGCCCCGCTGTTGTACAGGGCCTCCATGGCGGTTCCCCGCACCACATACAGCAGATGAAGCTTGACGCCGTCCAACCCCATGCCAGCGATGAAATCCGCGGTGGCCAGCATATCTTCGCGGGATTCTCCGGGGAGTCCCAGAATCACGTGGGCACAAATTTGGATGTTCCGCCCGCGGGTAGATTTCACCGCGTTTTCGAAACAGGCGACATCGTGGCCACGATTGATGCGGGTAAGGGTTCGATCATGGGCGCTCTGCAGGCCGTATTCGACCCAGACCAGATGGTCGCTGGTATAACTTTCAAGCAGATCGAGTTTGGTATCGTCCACACAGTCCGGGCGGGTGCCCACAGTCATTCCCACGACATTTTCCACGGCCAGGGCTTCGTCGTACATGGCCCGCAGCCGTTCGACCGGGGCGTAGGTGTTGGTAAAGGATTGAAAATAGGCCAGCAACTTGTTGGTTTTGAACCGGCGGGCAATCCTGTCCTTGGCGCGTTCGATCTGCTGGGTGATGGAGATCCCTTTTTGAAAGGCGCCTGTGCCGGATCCCAGGGCATTGCAGTAAATGCATCCCCCTGTGGAAAGGGTACCGTCGCGGTTGGGGCAGGAAAGGCCGGCATCGACGGTGACTTTGTGGACCCGGCATCCGAAAAGGGATTTGAAATAGGTGTTCAGATCCCGGTAGGGTCTTTTTTCCATGGTTATCCGGTTCTTGATTTTGTTGTATGTGAAGTACTATTGTGCCTCATATTCGCCGGAACATACAATAACGCGATACCGGCGTTCGGCTCAACCCGAAATCTCTGGAAAAGAATAATTCCACTGGCACGGAGCAGATGGCAAACTATCCGAAAAAATACGATGTAATCGTCGTGGGCGGCGGGCATGCCGGCTGCGAGGCGGCCCTGGCGGCGGCACGCATGGGCTGCAGCACGCTGATGCTGGCCATCGACCTGGACAAGATCGCGGCCATGCCGTGCAGCCCTTCCATCGGCGGCATGGCCAAAGGGCATCTGGTCAAAGAGATCGACGCCCTGGGCGGGGAGATGGCCAAAATTGCCGATCAGACGGCCATTCAGTACAAAACCCTCAACACCAAGAAAGGGCCGGCGGTCCAGGCCACCCGGACCCAGAACGACAAGGGTCGCTATCACACGGCCATGAAGGCGGTGGTGGAGCGCCAGGCCAACCTGGATCTCAAGCAGGCCCTGGTCGAGCGGCTGGTCGTCGAGGACGGCCGGATTCGCGGGGTCGAGGACTATACCGGGTTCGGCTACCAGGCCCCATGTGTGGTGCTGGCCACGGGCACCTTTCTTTCCGGTTTGGTCCATATCGGCTTTGCGGCCATGCAGGCTGGCCGGGCCGGCGAGTTCGCCGCCTACGGGCTGCCGGCCCATTTAAAGGAGCTGGGTTTCACCTTGGGGCGAATGAAAACCGGCACCCCGCCGCGGCTGAATCGGGACAGCATCGATTTTTCCCAATTCGAAAAACAGCCCCTGGAAGACGGCACCCCGCCGTTTTCCTTTTCCAACCCCTCGGCCAGGCTGCCCCAGCGGCACAGTTATATCGGGCATACCAGCGAAGTCGTGCACCAACTGGTGCGTGACAATCTGCACCTGTCGGCCCTGCACAGCGGGATCATCAAAGGGGTCCCGGCCCGCTACTGCCCCTCCTTCGAAGACAAGATCGTGCGCTTTCCCGAGCGGGAGTGCCATCAGATCATCCTGGAGCCCGAGGGGCTGGATACCCGCGAGATCTATGCATCGGGGTTGGGCAACAGCCTGCCCATGGAGATCCAGCTCCGGGTGGTCAGGAGCGTGAGCGGCCTTGAAGCGGCTGAGATCATGCGTCCGGCCTACGCCATCGAGTACGATTTCGTCTTTCCGCAACAATTGAAACCCACCTTGGAAGCCAAACGGGTCGAAGGTCTTTTCATGGCCGGTCAGATCAACGGGACCTCGGGCTACGAGGAGGCGGCGGCCCAGGGGATGTGGGCCGGCATCAACGCCGCCTGCGCCGTGCAGCAGCGGCCGCCCTTCATCCTGGATCGCAGCCAGGCTTACATGGCCGTGATGGTGGATGATCTGGTTACCAAAGGAACGCGGGAGCCCTACCGCATGTTCACATCCCGAGCCGAATACCGGCTGATGCTCAGAGAAGACAACGCCGACCTGCGGCTGGCGGAAATCGGTTATGAATACGGGTTGTTGGATGCCGATACGCTCAGGGACAACCGGGAGCGCAAGGCGATGATCGAGGCCGAAATCCAGCGGATCAAAAAGACGGTGATCAAGCCCCGCCCCGAGGTCAACGCCTATCTCGAAGCACGGCAGACCCCGGCCATCGCCGACGGGGTGCATCTCGACCAACTGCTCAAGCGGGCCGAACTGGATTACGAGGCCGTAGATCAGCTGGCACCGGCGGAGCCTGCCTTGAAGCGGCGGGTGACGCGCCAGGTCGAGATCGAAATCAAGTACGAGGGATACATCCAGCGCCAGTTTCAGGAAATCGAAAAGTTCAGGCACCTGGAGCGCATCAGGCTGCCTGGCGACTTGGATTACGCATCGATTCACGGGCTTTCCAGCGAACTCAGGGAAAAGCTGACGGCTGTCAGGCCGACGTCTTTGGGTCAGGCGTCCCGCATCGAGGGCATGACGCCCGCGGCCATTTCCGTGCTCATGGTTCATCTGCGTGCATGGAAAAACAGGTGAGTCGAAGATTTTCCAAAGGAATCCGATGGCAAATAAGAAAGACGCAACCGCTTGACATCAAAAGATAACCACCTTATTTTTTCTGCGGTGAATGCCTTGCCGCAAAAGGTGGGCGGGAATCGAGTTTCCACGAGATCATCAACGTGCATGGAGCGTTACGATTATGTCCCAACAGGATTACTACCAGATTTTGGGGGTGTCTAAAAACGCCACCGACAATGAAATTAAAAAGGCCTATCGCAAACTGGCCATGAAATACCACCCGGACCACTCCAAGGACGACAAACACGCCGAAGAGATGTTCAAGAAGGTCAGCGAAGCCTACGCGGTGCTCAGTGACAAAGAAAAGCGCAAGCAGTACGATACGTTCGGTTCCGCCGATTTCCACCAGCGATACTCCCAGGAGGACATCTTCAGGAATGCCGACCTGGGAGATATTCTCAAGGAGTTCGGTTTCGGGGGCAAAGGGATGCGCTTTTCCTTTGGCGGCGGTTCTCCTTTTGGCGGTGGGGGCGGGCCCTTCGGAGGCTACCAGCGGCGGCAGGCGCCGGTAAAGGGCTCCGATCTGGTGTACGAATTGCCCCTGACCTTGCAGGAGGTGGCCAGTGGAACCAACAAGACCGTTTCGTTCCAGCATCAGGGACGAAGCGAAAACATAACGGTCAAGATTCCACCGGGAATGATCACCGGAAAGAAGCTTCGGCTGGCCGGCAAGGGCGAGCCCAGCGGATACGGTGGGCCGGCCGGGGATCTCTTCATCCAGTCCCAGGTCATGACCGATCCGATCTTCACCAACGAAGAATACGACCTTCACACTACCGTTACCATCCGGCTCAGCGAATCACTTCTGGGGACCCAAGTGGGGATACCGACCCTCGAAGGCAAGGAACTGAGCCTCAAAATCCCTCCGGGAACCCGCCACAAGACGCGGATGCGTTTGGCCGGGCACGGACTTCCGAAGATGAAGGGGCATTCGAAGGGTGATCTATATGTTACCGTTTCCGTGGATATCCCCAAAAAGCTGACTTCCGAACAGAAAAAGATCGTTCAGAAATTGGCTGCCACCGGCATGTAAGGAATTAAATTCATTGACAACTAACCCACAGTAGGGTACTTTTTTGCAAAACCGGCGTCCTGAAATCGGTGTTCTTTGGGCGGCCGTAAAACGGTTGTTTTTTTACTTGGACTTGATTGGCGATACCCGCACAATACGATAGAATCCCGTGGCTTATGCTTCTTCCGGTTTCGATATCTTCAATGCCTGCCGGTTCAATTACGAGCAGTAAAGACCATATATGCCTGATTTCACTTGTGTTTTAGATAAAGATAAGATTAAAAGACAAATTTCCAGGATTGCGGAAACCATTTCGGCGGATTACCGGGGTCGGGAACTGGTTCTGGTCGGTGTTCTTAAAGGGGCTTTCCTTTTCCTTGCCGACCTAGCCAGGGAATTGACCCTGGAGTACGTTAAGATAGATTTTCTTCAAGCTTCCAGCTATGGGGCCGATACGGTATCTTCAGAGAAGATCGTTCTGAAAAAAGACATTGACATCGATATCCGCGGAAAGGACGTCATTGTTGTCGAAGATATTGTCGATACCGGTTTGACGCTTTCCCATTTGATCGCGCATTTGAAAACTTTCGGGCCGAACAGCATCAAGGTTTGCGCCATGATCGACAAAAATGAGCGGCGCAAGGCTGCGGTTCATGTCGATTATGTCTGCTGCTCCGTGGAAAAAGGCTTTCTCGTCGGTTACGGCCTGGATTATGCCGAGAACTTCAGGAACTTGCCACAAATTTATCATATGAAACTCTAGTCAGCGAGGGGTGCCATGATTATCACCTGTGAGGCATGCAACACCAGTTTCAATCTTGATGACAAGATGATCAAACCCGCTGGGTCGAAGGTCAGGTGTTCGGTCTGCGCTAATGTATTCACCGTTTTTCCTCCCCAGGCACCCGCCGTCGAGCCGGAGCCCCAACCTGCTGAACCCGAACCGGTTCCGCCGAAAGAAGAGGCTGTGCCCGAGCCGCCGGCGGCTGCCGTTTACGAGGAACCCCAGCCCGAAGAAGATACCGCCGTTGAAACGACGCCGGAAGAGGATGTCCTCGAAGAAGACGCCGGAGATCTTTTCGCCGACGGCACCGATCTCGACTTTTCGCTGGATGAGGAGCCGGATGAGTCGGTTCCTGCCGAGGAAATCGAAGATGCGGTCAGCGATGCGCTGGAAGAAGACCTGGAGGACTTTTCCTTTGATACGGAGTCTGAAGCCGCCGGAGAAGGCGATGCCACGGTGATCGCCAGTCTGGACGATGACGATTTCAACATCGATCTTTCTCCTGAATCCGAGGGAGAGTCCGAACCCGAAGACGAAACCGCCACGATGATCGCCAGCCTGGATGACGATGACCTGGACCTTTCCGCCATCGATGTGGAATCCGATGGGGCCGCAACGATGATCGCAGATCTGGACCAGGAAGATTTCGATCTGGAAATGTCCTCCGAAACCGAAGGCGATGACGAAGGCACCGCTACCGTGATCGCCAGTCTCGATGACGACACGTTCGACCTCGATGAGGACTTCTCCCTGGAGCCCGAAGATGCCGGCGCATCGAAAGCGGCCACAAAGGATGCCGGCCCGCAGACCCTGGACGATATCGATGATTTGAGCTTGTCGCTGGATATCGAGCCGGATGAAGAAGAGACAACGCCGGCGCCGCCCGTCGAAGAAGCGGCGGAGGACGCCCTGGACGATCTTTCCTTGGATCTGGATGTCGAGGAAAAAACCGAAGCGGTCGCAGAGCCGGCTGCAACGGATGACGAAAAGGCCCTTGACGACGAATTGGACTTGCAGCTGGACATGGAAGAGGAGATCGCTCCTGAAAAACAGCCGGAAACCGAATCCTCTCTGCTTGAAGACGATCTGGATCTCAGCGGCCTGGAAAGCCTTTTGGATGAGGATGATGACGGCGGGGAAGCCGACGACACCGTAGCCGCCGAGGAAGTGGAAGACCTCGAATTGTCCCTCGATGAGGGCGATCTGGCCGCTGAAGCGGATGCCGGGACCGACGAAGAGGCCGACGTGGCGGATGAATCCTTGGAGGACCTGGCGTTCGATCTGGACAAAGAGGGGCTGGACAAAGAGGGGTTGGGCAAAGATGGGCCGCCCGAAACGGCCGACCTCGAGGATGCGGAGGATAGCGATCAGGAGATCGACCTGTCCGAAATCGAGAAGATGCTCGAGGAGCCGGAAGATACCGGCCCGAGTTTCAGCAGTGCACTGGACCAGGACCTCGACCTGGACATCGAGGCCAGTCTCGAAACCGAAAAATGGATGTCCGAATCCGGTGAAGAGGACCAGCTGGTTGCCGATGAGGAACTGGATCTGTCGGACCTCGAACAGGCCCTGGAAGATGTGGATGAGGACGCTCCCGACGACGGCCCGGAGGATGCGGAGCTGGAACTGGATCTGGATGAAAGCCAGGCGGAGGCCGCCGCTCCGGAATCCGCAGCGACCGATAGCGACCTGGAGTTCGACCTGTCCGATTTCGAAGAGACGCCGCAACCCGAATCCGGTGTGCGGAAGCCTGGGCAGGCATCCGCCGACATGGAATTGGAATTCGAGGTGGAAGAGGAGGCCAAGGCCGAGGAAACGACGGAAGATGATGGGTTGGAAGAAACGGTTGCCATTCCCGAGGCTGCGCCGGAAAAAGCCAAACCCGCAGCGCCGAAACCCGTCGCCGCCGCGGCTGCGCCGTCCAAACCCCAAAAAGCCAAACCCGCCAAGAAAGGTATGAGCAAGTCACTGGTGTTCCTGCTGATCATCGTTATCCTCGGCGGCGTCGGTTACGGGACCTACTATTTGCTGGACAAAAACGGCATCGAAATTCCCTTTCTCAGCGACTATCTCAAGCCCAAGGTCAACGATCCGGGCAACCTGAAATTGACGACTTACGATATCAACAGCAAGTTTCTTGAAAACGCCAACGTCGGCAAGCTTTTCGTGGTGTCCGGCAAGGTGAAAAACGGTTATTCCGAAAATCGCGGCATGATCACCCTTTCCGGCAAGCTTTTTTCAACCGGGAAAGTCGTGGTCAACCAGGAAAAGGTTTACTGCGGCAACATCATGTCCGATCTCGAGCTTGCCAATCTGGAATGGGACAAGATCAAAAGCAGATTGTCCAACCGGCTGGGCGACAATCGCAGCAACGTCAAGGTGGCGCCGGGCCAATCCGTCCCCTTCATGGTGGTGTTCTCCAATCTTCCCAAAGATTTGGAGGAATTCACCATCGAAGTGACGGGGTCGACTTCCCTGAAATAAAAGGTTCGGTTTTCGGCTTGACTAACGGGAAATGAGCTGTTAATAGTCCGCTGTTCTTTTCGGCAACGGAAAAACAATGGCGATGTAGCTCAGCTGGTTAGAGCATGCGGCTCATATCCGCAGCGTCCGGGGTTCAAGTCCCTGCATCGCCACCAGATAACACTTAACCCATTGATGTGACAGTCAATGGGTTTCTTATTTGGTCTGAAAATGGCGTTTATCGCTTGTCTTACACACTTTCCTTACACACTTTGGAAGGAGGTAAGACATGGCAAAGACAGCACCCCACGGCACCTATCTCGTCAGGACTCCCTACTCCTATTGTTTCCGCTATCGAATCCCACCGGACCTCCGTGAGGTTGTCGGCAAGTCTGAAATCCGGTATAGCCTCAAGACCGGATACATCGGCAAGGCCAAGGCCATGGCTCTTGAGCTTGCTGGTCGTATCCAGCGGCTGTGTGCCGATCTGAGGGACATCATCGACAATGAAAGAGGAAGTGTGACCATAAGAATGCCCAAGGAACTATCACCAGAAAAGATACAGGAACTGATTGCTGGATGGGTCAGGGACACCTTGAAGGAGGAAGAGCAGGAGCGCGCCCGACCATACGGTAAGGCGCCAGTGACCAGACAGCGGATTGACAATCAGCACGAGGCCTTCGATTGGGTCCAGACTGAATTCAAGGAGTCTCTCTCGCTGAGCCAGCATGTTGAAGCTGTCGGGCATCAGGTCGATGAGGTCCTTGAAAAGCAGGGCATCGTCATCGACAAGGACTCCGATTCCTATCACCAGCTTTGCCGGGAGATGCTGAAAGCATCCATCAGGGTCCTTGAGGTAGAGAAGGAAAGGACCTACGGGAACTATTCCAGCGGTACCGATGAACAGGTGGTCGAATCGATTGTACCATCACCACCAAAGCCGGTCGAAGTGGTGCAGGCTCCAGCGGTAGACCAATTGCCGTCAATCAGCCTTCAAGAACTTATCGACGAATATCAGGATGAACGGGTGAAGGCAGGCCGATGGAAAGAAGGCACCATCAGGAATTATCGACCCTATATGGTCACCTTGGCTCAGTTCCTTGGCGCCGATGCGCAGGCATCCACCATCACCAGACCGCAGATGGTCGATTACAAGAAGCTGTTGTCCAGCCTTCCACCAGGATTCGCACGGCTGAAGCAGTACAAGGATATCTCTGGTCTGACCCTGAAGGACATCAAGAAGGCAAAGCATGACAAGCAAATCGACATCATGACCCTTCGGGCTTATCTCCAGATGGCCGAGAGTGTGTTCAGTTTTGGTGTCCGTAATGGCTACATGGAGAAGAACCCTGCCGAGGGTCTGAAGCCACCAAAGAAAAAACAGGCAAGGGAACAGCGGCAAGCCTTCGATGATGACGACCTCCAAAAGCTGTTTCATTCGAATGAATACCTGAACGACAAGCACAAGAGTCCATATCAATTCTGGTTGCCGATTCTCGGGCTTTACACTGGCTGTCGTCTTGAGGAACTGGCACAGCTCTACGTCGAGGACGTTAAGCAGGTCGAGGGTGTCTGGTGCTTGGACATCAACACCGAAAAGGATAAGAGTCTGAAGAACGAGGCATCGGACAGGATGGTCCCCCTGCATCCGGTCCTTGTGGATGTCCTCAACTTTCCGGCATTCGTCGAGAAGGTCAAGGCCAAGGGACAAGAGCGAGTATTCGAAGAGCTGAAGAAACAGTCAGGTGATTATGGTCACTATGCCTCACGGTGGTTCTCCACGTTCAAGAAAAAGGCAGGCATCGACATGACCCCCAACAAGAAGGTCTTTCACTCGTTCCGGCACAACTTCACAGACACCTTATTTAAGGGTATGGTCATGGAGACCGTCATTGAAGAGCTGACCGGCAGGGCAGGGAAGACGGAAACCAGCAGGCGCTATGCCAAGGGATACAATATCAAGGACCTGTATCAGACGGTATCCGAGAAACTGGACTATCCGATTGGCCTCAGCCATCTGAAGAACAGCAAGTGGACGCGCTGATGAAATAGCGACCCAAAGGGAAGAGGAACGAAGGGACCCTTCAGGTGGGTCCCTTGTGTCCCTTCTTTGGCCCGGTGTCGCCTATATATTGGCCTCTGTCAATGGGAGGTTGTCGGTCCTTCCCATCAGACCCTTTGCCTCATCCACCAGAGCATCAACCTCAGCTTGAATCTGCTGGAGCCTCTCCTGAACCTCAAGGCTCAGGTCAGACCAATCCTTGAAGGCGCCCTCCTTAATGGCTGAGTTCTCCCAAAAGGCATAGCTCCCGTTCTGGATGTCCATGGTGTTGGTAGTGGTCTCGATAATCATGTGGGTGTCCTCCTGTTGCCAGTGTCGCTGGCTGTTTCTTTTGGTGGTGATCGTTTTAGGGTGACACCTCGCGCAAGGTGATTTCGTTTTAGGGGAACTGGAGGGGGTTGTCAAGATAAAAATACAAATAAATACAGACTGTTATAACGCATATGTTGTCTTTAACGTCGGCGTTACCATGGAACGAAAAAACACAGATGCGGCGTTTTTGAAAATCCAGACCGCCTGCGTCCTCTCTGGTTCACTCAAGTGGTGACTCCAGAGAGGATGCAGGGGGGGGGATTCTCCTTTATGTCTGTTATTGTTGAATGAAGTTCATGCCGTAGTACTTCTTGATTTCGTCCAACAGCCGGTTGACCTCAGCCATCAGCTCGGCGCCATTAGGGTTGACATCCGGGTGACATTTCTTGGAACAGCCACGTTTGGCCTCTTTAAGGATGAGTTCCAAGGCCTCACGCTCCAGGCCTTGAGGTGCGAGGTCCTTCAGCATCTCTTTAGAAGGTCCAGGGGGGTCCTGCTCCGGTGGTTCCGGTGCGGTGAACTCATCGACCACCGACTTGACCAGCTTGGCGGTGACCTTCTTACCGGTGTCAGCCAGCTCAAGGACACGCTTCCATGCAGATTGCTGTTCTTCGGGGGTCTTGAGTTTGGTCAACTCACGGGCTTGACCTTCGTTGGTAGGCAAAACGGTGCCAATTGGCACCAAATTGTCCATCGCCTTAGCGCAGCAGATGACACGGTGGGCGTTGGGCTTTG
This sequence comes from uncultured Desulfosarcina sp., assembly GCF_963668215.1. Classification (NCBI taxonomy): domain Bacteria; kingdom Pseudomonadati; phylum Thermodesulfobacteriota; class Desulfobacteria; order Desulfobacterales; family Desulfosarcinaceae; genus Desulfosarcina; species uncultured Desulfosarcina sp. Next base: position 6,496,588 of record NZ_OY764190.1, on the reverse strand, counting down.
GCATATCCCATCGTTCAATGCAGTACGCTTCAAAGGTATCGAACCCATCCACCAGCTTGTAGCTCTTGGAATCCCGAATCTCGGCCAGCGCCATGCCTACCTCATAGAAGGTCTGGAGTCCGTTGGTGACGATCTCTTCGTTTTTGCGGTGGCGTTCCACCAGCATCAAGTCCCTGCTCATGTGCAATCTCCTTTCGATTGAGATTTTGGTTAGCTCCACTGGGAGTGGGTGGTACACAGCTACACCTTGGAGCAAACCCCCGCGTACTGTGGATTTACGTGGGGATTTTTGCTCTGGTGTTAACTCTGGTGTTGACTGTAACGCAGACGTTAAAAGGAGGATTCACACACAAGGAGCGCAGCTCCGCTGCTTGAGGAAGGGACTGAAGGGAAACCCAAGGGATACCATAAGGAGTCCCTCAGGATTGGACTCAAGTGATTACCGCTTATCTCCTGTCTGGTACAGCTTCACCAGATGATTGAGAGCAGAAGCATCACCGACCACCAGACCAGCAACAATGCTGTTACGTGTCTTCGGCTCCACAGTGTTCCACAGGTGTGCCATGGCGCCTTCAGCGTCATAACCGGCATTGCTGAGAGCAGCCTTGGCTCTGATTTCGGAACCCTGCCACGCATTGTTGAAGGTGTTCAGGACTTGGTCCACCGACATGCCAGAGGCTTTGGCTGCTGATTCGATTGCGCTCCTGTCTCGCAAGGGTATCCCATCAGCACCAGCGCTGAGGGTGGTCGTAATGAGGCTATGAACGGCAGCACCACCGACAGCCTGCTCAAGTTTGGTGAGACCGGCAGACCTTGCGCGAGTGTCTGCCACATGGACGTTTTGAGCCTGATAAGCCTTGGCGTTCTGGACATTGGTTTCATTGTTCTGGCTCATGATATCTTGAGCTTTGTCGGTCAGGATGTAGCCAACGGAAGTCTTCTGGATGAGTCCATGCTTCATTGCAGTGGGCATGTCCAGCTCCATTCCGTTGATACGCAACAGGGACTTGTCGTTGGTGAGGTCACCCTGGACGTTCCCATGCTTTGTGACGAGACCTTCCGCAGGATTTGCGTCAGGGTCCTGAGCGGCATTGTAGGACATGGGAGTGGTATTGCCATACAAGGGATGGTCAGGTCCTACGGTAAGGGTGTGAGAGCCATCGACCTCACTATATCGGGTCATGTTGGGTCGTGATGTGCTGACGTCCTCAGCGTTTACGGGAATGCGGGTAACTTCGGTGACACCATCACGGTTTCCGATTTGCAGTTCAGACATGAGATTAGACATTGGTGTACGTTTCCTTTCTTAGATGGATGAGTATTTTTGCTTTTAGGTTGAGGGTAGGGGTGGGGTTGATTAGCGAGCAGTGGGACGGCATAGCGCTTGCGCTTGCTATCGGTGCGTCCCTTAACGAGAAGCCGACAAGATGACTCTAATAGCTTGGGTCGATCCAGCGAGGACGGCTTGATATCTTCCGGTAGACCGGTTGATGACCTTCAGGTGTCCCTGTTGGATGGCCTTCTCCAGGGAGTAGGAGAAATGCCCGAGGCCGGTCACGGTATAGACCGCATGAACTGACCAGCCTTTAGGGACTTGGATTTCTTGGGTTCTGGATTCCAATGGGTGTCTCACCTCCTTTCTTTTTCTTTAGGTTTACTCAAGAGCAAAGCGCCTGAGCTGCTTCAGTCGATGGAACGATGACAACCTCAATAGAATTGCGTAGCAGGAACACGCATTCTTGAAAGCCATACGGCTCGACAGCTACATAGCGGTTTGCTTCAGCTTCCTTGAGGGTCATATGCTCTGCGCGAATAACCAAGTCTCTGACGACTACATGACTGACTTTCATCAGGTTGGGGTCATAGGTGACACAAGGGGTGTTACCCTTGAGCTTCTCAAATCTGGTCAGGTTGGTTCTCCTGATGGACCCCATGGTGGTATTCCATAAGGTTGGATTCGAATCAGCCATTCTGGTGGACCTCCTCAATCTGCTGTTGGTCCTGATGATAAGGGAACATGGTCTTGACGATGAAGTCCCTGTCCTCGATCTTCATCAGGCGGTCAACGACGGCCTCCGTGTAGAAGTCCTGCATCTTGATATTGTGGTCTTGGCAGTACCGCTTGACGACCTCATGAAGTCCAGGCATGGTGTTGAACGTGGCTTGCTTGAGGGTCTTGGGGTTGTATGCTTTAGTGATTCCGTCGATCTGTTTCTTTTTCATAATAGTGGTGTTTCCTTTCTTTCTTGTTGATTGATTAAATTTCCAGCTCGCTTCCCATGGCAATCAGCCTGGACTGTTTCCGTTCCTCCAGCTTCATGACGGTCTCAACGATATTCACCAGCAAGGTCCCGATGCTCTTCTGGATGTAGCGACCAGCAGCTTTCCGCTGTTTGCCTGATGGTCGTCTGATGTATTCATGCTTGGTGATGGGGATGAACTTCAAAACCTTATGACCCATGACGGCCCGACAGTGTTCATCGGAATAGATGCCATCAGAGCTTTTCAGATTCATGGAATAGAACAGCCACACCGAGGCGCACACCTTCAGGAGGTCGAGCGGATTCACCTTGGCATCGTAAAGTCGAGCCATGTGACGAGCTGTGGGAACTTGAGGACGTTCCATAGAGGCCTGGAGATTGGCCGAGGACATCCAGATTTGAAAGAAGCGGGTAGCCTCTTGGATGCCCTTATGGTTGCGGTTCTTGTCGATCACCGCTGACACTTGGTCAAATGCAATGGTCAGGTCACGGTCGGGGATGTTGTGACCCATGGGGTGACCCCAATTCTGGACCCCGTGAGAGTGGTTCTTGCAGTATCCTGAGATACGCCATCGGCGTTCCTGGCAGGATGACAGCTTGCATTTACGCAGGGAGTTATCATCCATCGCTCTGTGGATGGACCCTCCATATTTGGACATTGGGATTTCCTTTCTCCAGCCATAGGGCTGGTCAATCTAAGGTATAAATATTGACGATGGTCTGCCTGTCATCGAACTCGACAAACACAGACAAAGACAAAAATGTAATAAATGAAGACAGGACCCAACCCCGACACCCTCAGCGACCATGGTATCTGCTGAACGACCAACCAGAACGGCCCCCACAGGGGCGAATCTGGAGCCACACCACAGGCACGACCACTGGCAATCGTAGGAACGTCAGGGAAGGGCTGTCATATAGACCACCAAAGGAGAGAAGTGGTCTGTGGGGGAGGTGTTACTAAAGTGATACTGGTGTATCACCAAGGGCCGAAGGCCTTGGAATGACGACCACCAAGGCTTTAGGGTTACTCTTGAGGTACTCTGGAAGGAGGGGACCCAGAGCGGAGCGATGGGACGAAGTCCGACTGAAGCTGACATGGCCTTAGGATTCATTATCAATGTGAATAAATCTTGATGATGATTATCTCCTTAGGCTTAATCAGCGTGTGTTCAACCCTTCGCTATCGCTCAGGCTTGGGGTGGTCGATCCTGCTGCATGGAATGCTGAAGGAATGCCGAGGTATCACTTGGAATCCTGCACCGTAGGTCTATCCAGAATCGGCCCAAGATGCCCCTCGGATACCCTTCAGATTACCCCAAGAGAAACAAGCGGAGCTTCCCAACATGTCTTAAGACCTTTCAGCGCTAATAGTCTGAAATTATAAGTCTTTTTAACATTTTTACGGAGGTAGGTTCCGTAGCCACATCCACCAAGGGTTGACAAGGATTGACCCTTCGCCATCCCTTGGTAGTCGTTGGTTTAGCTAATAGAAAGCTCTCCATTCAGCCACTTGTCCAGCAGTTCCCTCATCCTTCGACTCGGCAGGTACAGGACAATCTTCCGGTCCTCGTCGGCATGGTGGCCGTTGCGGATACGAGACCGCCAGACCCACTGGATGAGTTCACTGACAGCGTACTGCTCCAGATTGAATTTATGGCCCTTGGCGTCATAGAAGTTGACCAAGTCCCAGTTAGGGAACACGTTGACGAAATAGGCAAGGTATTTCACATGCCGATATTTGTTGGTCGCACGAAGGTTGAAAGCAGTGTGAGCGCTGTTGTACCCATTGGTATCGCACAGCTCGACTGCCAACGGTTTCCGACCTTTACCCTTCTTGGTCCCATCGATGATGGCCCACATGCACTCGCTGGCCTTGGCCTTCATCTTATTTCGAAAGAAGTTCTGCATCTTCTTTCCGATGAGCCTGATAATCTGGTGATTCTGGCGCTCGGCGTTGCTCCTGGCAGGCAGTTCACCTGTGCGCGTCTTGAACCAAGTGGCTGACAGGTTGTACTTTGGCTCTCCGATGGCGTTCAGTTTGTCGTCATCGATGACGGTTATCAGCTTCTTGAATCTGGCAAGCTCCAGCTTCTCCAGACGCTGACCGGTCTGATATTCGAACAGCTTCCAGCCGGTTTCCTTGTTGCCAGCTACAGTCCGATACAGGAAGTCAATCCCGTGCATCTGATAATATTGATGCTGCGATGACCCCTCGAACAGGTAGGTCAGATTGAAGACCTCCTTGAACGCGCTGAACACCGACACCGGAAACAGCCACATCAGCAGGGTTTCACCAGACAGCACCAGCCGATTCATAGCGGCCTTGACCTTGTAGTGGTCGAATTCCTTGAACGTGGAATCCGGTCCAGGTTTCAGATACTTGATGGTCTCGGTGTTGTCAGGGTGGTCCTCATCGATATCAAGGACTCCCATTTCCAGAAGCTGACGGACTCGCTCAGGATTCTTATCAACAGGCTTCACCACATCCATGACTTCATCCAGAATCAGAACATAGCCATTGGCCTGGATGTTCTCGATGGTCTCAAGGCTGATGTTCTCAAACAGCTTGTGGGTGGTCGATATGTTCCGGCCTTCGAAGGTCAGCTCCCGCAGGTCGTCACTCTTATTGTGTCGGACCTTTCTGGTTGTCTTGTTCTGAGGCGTCACGAAGTCACGACCCTTGCACCGTTTGGCAATATCTTCGGTCTGGTCCTCGAAAGGCGTCACATAAATAAAGGGTGTGTCCTTCTCGGCGTTCATCTTCTGACAAGCCCATGAGGTCTTGCCGGTACCCATAATGCTCGATATCACGGTCACTTTCATCTCTATCTGTCCTCCTTCCAGAAGTAACAGGATTTACACCGTGAAGCGTAAGGCCAATCTTCAAGTTCGTTGAATATCTCGCACCCAGAGCATCCCTCCTCGTCCGTAAGCATATAATCGGGAACGGTACAAGCGGCAAAGGCTATCTCTTGCTCCAGCGCTTTGATGTATTCGGAATCAGTCCATTCAGGTTTACGCTTAATTTTTGTGGCAAATCTCATCTGTTTCACCTCCTCCAAAAGCACGAAAGGCCACCCGGAGGTGACCTCTCTCAATTAAAATTAAAATCGATCCAGCGTTAGCTGGTCCTTAATCAATCCATAGGGAACCCCTCATCAGGAATATCCAAAGGCTCATCCTCATCGAGGTCCATTGACTCTACCATCTTGAGCAGCTCTTCATCCTCTTCCTCTTCTTCCTGTTCACTGAATACCTGCTCTGCTTCCCTGAATCGGAGGAAGTCAACGCTCTGCTTGATGAAGGCATTCAGCTCCTTCAGGATGGACCCTGTGAGCCTCTGGTCACCACTTTTGCAGCTCGCAATCATGGCCTTGCAGAGTTCAAAAGAATCACTCCAGAGAGCCTCCAACTCTTCCATTTTCGCATTATAATCCAAGGCTTAAGCATCTCCTTTCTCGGTGTGATAGCGTTTGTCATAAGCCTTTTCAGGCCGTCCTGCGACAGTGAACAACAGGTCACGGTTCTCCTGAATGAATTGACCCAACATATCCAGATCCCTGATGCCAGCAGCTTGAGCCATCAGGAAAGAGCAATAGTGACTCAGCGCAGCTCTGATGATTACCGATACACTGGGCGACACGTTCAGGTTCTCCACAGCAAACTTGTAAAGCCAATCGATGTCATACTGTGTGACACCATCCAGATGAATCGGATAGACTTGACGTTTGCCATCACGGTTCTTCGCTTGCAGCTTTGTGGTCATGCTTTTATTCACCTCCTTTCGTGTTGATATAAGTTTGAAAAAAATATAGAGACGTTTCCTTCTCTCTCTGGGAGTGGGTGGTTGTCTGAACTTGTTGAAATCATTCAGTATGACCTACCTCAGTAAAAGACACCTCAAGATTATTCATAATCATCATCAATCTGTCATAGCGATCCGCTTGAAACTTGCCAACTTTACCATAAAAGTTAACGAGTTGTATCTATCGATATCCAACAGGATTCCGGTGAGTTACCGCTGAATCAGCGGATTTACACCAGATTGGCTGTTGACAACCTGCAAAGTAATAAGATAAAAACTTTTAAAACTTAACGAGATATGAAAGGAGGTCAGGACGTGAACAAAGGCGGGAACCCGAATCACCCAAAGAAGGGAACCACCATCAAGGTCGATCCCATCAAGAAGGTAAAAGATATCAAGGCTATCAAGAAGCTACTCCACGACAAACCCCGTGACCTGTGCCTGTTCACCCTCGGCATTAATACCAACCTGAGGGCATCGGACTTGCTGCGGATTACCGCTGGAATGGTGAGAGGTCTAAAGGCAGGTGACGAGCTGGCAATCAAGGAAAAGAAGACAGGGAAGCATCGAAGGATTACCCTGAACAAAGCAGCCACAGAAGCTATTCAGGGACTTCTCCAGAGCCGTGACTATCAGGATGACGACCCCATTTTCATTGGTCAGAGAGGCCCTCTGACGGTTCCTTCCATCAATCGGCTGGTGAAGGGATGGTGTCGGTCAATCAACCTGAAAGGGAACTACGGGAGCCACACCTTGAGGAAGAGCTTCGGGTACCACCAGCGCACAACCTTTGGTGTCGGCATCCCTGAGCTGATGGTGGCCTTCAATCACAGCAGCCAGCGTGAGACCTTGGAGTATCTATGCATTCAACCTGAAGAGGTACGGTCGATCTACATGAATGAGCTGTGACAGCGCGACCAGCTCACGGCGATTCCCTGTATGTATATGAACCCGCCGACCGCCGGTCTGTACTATGATGGTACGCGCGTGTGTTCCTTTGTATGGCTGGCGCAGGGCATACGGGGGGAACTCGACCACGCCACGTATAAGATACCGGTTCAGATAATTTCACCAAAATAAAAGCTCTACGGTGTCCTTCCACAGTTATCCTTTCCGTATCTAAGTAAGAATACGCCCACAAAGGTTGACAATTCACCTGATTGCCGATAGTGCTTTTTGAAGTTCCATCCTATTTATATTGGTCCACTTCAGACTTCACACCTATCCATATGGTGACCCATGGCAGCTAAACGCACTACCAAGGTCGTCAAAGTTCCTGTTCGCATTGCTGATGAGGATGAGTCCATTCGGTTGCTAAAGTATCGCGCCTTGGACAAGGTAATGTATGAGGCCAGATATCTTGGCAATATGGCAATTCGATATGCCATCGCATTCAACCTGAAGGATGTGAGAGACGAATTTGAAAAGGATGATGAGAACTCAATCCCACTTGATACGAGAATTTACAGGATACTGACAAGGGAACGTAAGCACCTTGCTGCTGGTACTGTTGCAACCTTGGGAAGGAACTTTGCCGGTAAGCTCTTCAGGAACGCCAATAAGGACGCATGGGCTGGTCGTAAAAGCCTTCCTACGTATCGGTCGCTGTTCGTCCCGTTCAGGCACCAAGGATCGAAAATCAATCCCATAAAGGTTGATGGTGTCGACCAGTTCGTTATCGAACCTTCTGGATTCACAGGTAAGTGGTTGTCCAAGGAACTCATCACGGAGGTCAGTGATGGTGAGGACATCAAGCTCAGTAAGGATGACCTCAAGCTATCTCTGACCTCAACCTTTTCATGGAAAGACAAGGGCGCATCGGAGGTCGTCAGTCGTATTGTCTCTGGTGATTACAAGATGAGCGACAGCCAAATCCAGAAGAACAAGAAGGGACTAATGGTTTACCTGACATATAGTTTTGTCCCTGAACAGTTGAAGCTCGATCCTAAAAAGGTTTGTGGGGTCGACTTAGGAGCAGTCGTTCCTGCTGTTTGTGCTGTCAATTTCGGTCCTCAGAGGCGATACATCGGTGATGGTGGTGACGTGTGGGCAGCCAGATCCAAGTTCAGAGCGCAGAGAAGGAGGTCTCAACGGCGGCTTGGAATGTACTCCAAGACCATTAGATGGAAGCGCTCTGACAAAGAAGATAAATGGATTCACACTTACTACCATACAGCGACGAGACAGGTCATCAAGTTTTGTCTCCAGCACCAGTGTGGAACCATCCACGTTGAAGACCTATCTAAGCTCAGGCAGAAAGACATGGAAAGTGAGTTTAAAAGGCTTCTGTGGATTCCAAGCAAGTTTAACGAGCTACTCGACTACAAAGCTAAGGAAGAAGGAATAGAAATCGTAAAGGTTAACCCAAGGAACACGAGCCGACGTTGCAGTAAATGTGGCCACATAGCTAAAGAAAATCGCAAGTCACAGTCACAGTTCGTCTGTGAGGTCTGTGGCAATGGCAAGAAGCCCGTCAACGCTGATTATAACGCAGCTCGTAACCTTGCACTCGCTGAAGGGAATGTGATAAAAGAAGGATACATTCCGAGTCAGAATCAAGAACAGACAGCATAGTTACAAAACTGTGCTTTAGGGAGGATCTGTGGGAGGTCTTAAACCATTATCACCACAGGTCTGCGGTTGGTTACACAGCCGGGGGGCAATAAGCAGAGCCATTGTTATGGCACATGTATTGATTGCCCAACCAACAACTCATCTTGATATCCGTTGTTGACGTTGCGACCTGCATCCAGTCGCTCTTTGAAAAGGAATCATGCGCGAACCTGTAGCTCTCATAAAATACCGTGGGGTTCGCGATTGCTGTAATCTCTGTTGCGGAAAGGATTGGTCTTTGAAAACATGAGTCTATCCTTTGGTGAAAACACAGCAATCTGGTGGGTTCGCGTGGTTGTAGAAAAACAGCCATTGATTTCAGAGTGTTGTGATACGGGAGTTGCAACGGATATCCAGAAGGGCTGTTGGATGTAAGTTTTGCTGTCTGAAACCGCAGCCCATGAGTTGAAGTTGCAACGGATATCCAGAAGGGCTGTTGGATGTAAGCTTACCTGATGGTATAATTGAAGCGGTACCGCGAGTTGCAACGGATATCCAGAAGGGCTGTTGGATGTAAGCTCTACGGCGCCAACCAGATAGCCGGCGAAAACGTGTTGCAACGGATATCCAGAAGGGCTGTTGGATGTAAGCTCGTGTGCCGTAAAAACACCAACGGCCATCATCAGTTGCAACGGATATCCAGAAGGGCTGTTGGATGTAAGACCGTAGCCATTCAAAACTTTTTCGGCGTAACCATGTTGCAACGGATATCCAGAAGGGCTGTTGGATGTAAGATGTTCATCGGTCCCATCCAGCGAAAAGTTTTTGTTGCAACGGATATCCAGAAGGGCTGTTGGATGTAAGGAAGGTTGGGAAGTCGCCAATAACGATGCGGTGCTGTTGCAACGGATATCCAGAAGGGCTGTTGGATGTAAGTAATTTGGGGGAGCGCGAAAGCGTAGAGGAGAGTCGTTGCAACGGATATCCAGAAGGGCTGTTGGATGTAAGATAATTCAGAGCAACCAAGCATTTTTTAAATTAAGTTGCAACGGATATCCAGAAGGGCTGTTGGATGTAAGTGGATGCGGCTATTGATATTTAGGTTTAACTCGGGGTTGCAACGGATATCCAGAAGGGCTGTTGGATGTAAGTCATGTTCTATGCTTAAAGGGAGAATGTACGGCTTGTTGCAACGGATATCCAGAAGGGCTGTTGGATGTAAGGTCTATTCCTCAGATCGCTAATCCGGCACCCGTTCGGTTGCAACGGATATCCAGAAGGGCTGTTGGATGTAAGTCGCAGGAAAAAGTCAGCGTTTCCGAACCTGAAACGTTGCAACGGATATCCAGAAGGGCTGTGACTCAACTGGATGTCTTCAGCCTTGACTCCAGCATCAGAAAGGCTTACACAAAGTACTTACACAAAAATAGCCACCAACGGTTAAGTGAGGCAAGCGATACTCAAGGGAATCTCTAAAGAAATCAGACACTAATAAAGACTCTGTCTGCTTCAAATCCAGCGTTTCCCTGCATCGCCACCAGATAACACTTAACCCATTGATGTGACAGTCAATGGGTTTATTATTTGGTCTGAAAACGGCATTATCGCTTGTCTTGCACAAATCCCTTACACAAAAGGGAAAGGTAAGACAGCATGAAGATGACCCGCGGGACATCTCCCACCTACCTCGTCAGGACCCTCTATTCGTATTGTTTCCGCTGTACCATCCCGCAGGACCTCCGTGGTGCCTAATCGTACCATTCAAGATTCGTACGATGCGTGCCGCTGGCAAATTAAAAGCTCGCTGAAAAATTGGCTTTATAATTTCCAAAATGTATGCTTTTATGGAATTGATAATTCCAAAACAGCGGGTGAATTGGCATGTTTGAACGATTATTCAAGGACCCTAAACAGAGCTATTTTCTATTTGGCCCTCGGGGAACGGGGAAATCGACATGGGTTAAGCAGTGCCACCCACAGGCCCTGTATATCGACTTGCTCTCTCCGGAAGCCATGCGACGATACAGCGCAACACCTGAACACCTGAACCGGCTTATAGACGCCGAACAGCATTTACGCACGGTTATCATAGACGAAATCCAGAAAGTCCCTCTTTTGCTGGACGTCGTCCATCAACTCATCGAAGAAAAACCAGCACTTCAATTCATTCTCACCGGTTCCAGTGCCCGCAAACTCAAACGCAGCGGAGTTGATTTGTTGGCCGGTCGCGCGCTGAATAAGGCATTGCATCCGTTCATGGCCGTTGAGTTGGGTGATCGATTCACCCTGGATAGCGCCTTGAAAATAGGTATGCTGCCATTGGTGCTGGATGCCATCAACCCTCAAGAAACATTGCAAAGCTATATCGGATTATATCTGAAGGAAGAAGTTCAGACAGAAGGCCTGGTTCGCCGAATTGGCGATTTCGGCCGTTTCATCGAAGCGGCCAGTTTTTCCCACGGCGCCGCACTAAACATCAGTGAGGTGGCAAGGGAATGCCAGGTACAGCGGAAAACCGTAGAAGGATATTTCGGTATTTTAGAGGATTTGTTGCTTTCTTTCCGTTTACCGGTATTCACGCGCCGAGCCAGACGTCAATTGCGAACGCATCCTAAATTCTATTTTTTTGACGCAGGCGTTTTCCGGTCCATTCGGCCTTCAGGGCCATTGGACGCTCCCCAGGAAATAGATGGCGCTGCCTTGGAGGGACTGGTTGCCCAACATCTGTGGGCCTGGTGTGCTTATCGGGAAGCGCCGGCCAGACTTTTTTACTGGCGCACACGCGCCGGAGTGGAAGTCGATTTTGTGGTTTACGGCCAGGATTCTTTTTATGCCATTGAAGTGAAGAATGCCGCCAAGGTAAGATTAAATATGATAAATGGGCTGCGCGCTTTTCGGCAGGAATATCCCGAGGCTGAATGCTGTCTTCTCTACAGGGGCCAGGAAAAGCTCTTGATTGATAATGTGTGCTGCCTGCCTATCGCGGATTTTCTATCCAACCTTCATCCGGATCGGCCGCTGCCGTCTTGTCAGTAGGATATTGGCAGATTTTTCCATTTAACCTCCACCTTTTAACCTTCAGCTCATCTGCTTTGCGATTCCTGCCTCCCATTTCTCCCGGTAGAACCGGCATCCATCCACCCCCATGAAACGATACAGCAATTTGGTGTCCGTCTGCAACAGGTCGACCACCACCAGACCGTCAACGACATCGGCAAAATCACGATCCACATTGAAGGCGATAAACTGGCCGTTGAGTTTGAGGTAATGCTTGATCAGCACCGGCACCCGCTTGCCGTCGTCTTCGATCTCGGACACCATCATGGAGACGTCGTCGATGGATCCGCCGGACAGATGCCTGGCGATGCGGTGCATGTCACGGCTGGGCCATTGCCGCAGGGGCGTGCGCGGACGGACGTAGGCGGAGAGTTCTTTTACCGTGCAGCTTCGCTGGAGGAACCGGACCATGATGTTCCTGGACACGCGGTGGTAGTTGTTGCTGATGCTTACCGGCCCGAAAAGGATGCGGTACTGGGGGTGGCGCACCAGATAAGCGCCGATTCCTTTCCACAACAGGGCCAGGCAATTGGGCTGGCGCTGGTATTCGGAGCGGATGAAGGAACGGCCCAACTCGAGTGAGTTTTCCAGGTATCGCAGCAGTTCGGATTTAAGGTGGAAAAGGGAGTGGGTGTAGAGGCCTTTGCGGCCGTGCTGATCGAGTATGGCGCGGGTATCGCCCATGCGGTAGGCGCCAACAATTTCCGATGCTTCGGTATTCCATAGGATGAGGTGGCGGTAGTAGCTGTCGAAAAGATCGACGTCCATGGCGTTGCCGGTGCCTTCGCCCACCTCCCGAAAGGTGACTTCGCGCAGTCGGCCGATTTCCCGCATCAGGTGAGGAATCTGCTCGCTGTCGGCCACGAGGACCGCCATGTGTTTGTGGCGCAACAGACAGTTTTCTTCGGGTAGGGCGGCCACCTCGGCCGCCAGCAGGGTGCGGTCCACCGGTTTGATCGGTTCATGGACCTGGCGAATGGTTTTGCGTCTGGGGATTTTCCCGATCAGCTTTTCTGGAAGACTGCCTCGGTCCGACCGGTTGGCCAGGAAATAGGTTTTAAACCGCAGCCAGCGGATCAGGTCACGGTCGTTGTCATGGGTCTGCATCTGGTTTTGGGCAATGGGACGGCCGATGAAAAAACGGATCCGAGCGCCCTGTCTGGCCACCAGTTCCCGGCCCAGCATGGCCGTTCGCAAACGGGGGTGAATCATGCCCATGAGGTTGAACAGGACGCTGTTGCGCCCCGGAAAATATACGGGCAGTACCGCAGCGCCGCTCATGCGTGCCAAGGCAGCCACGTGCTCGCTCCAGGGCGGATCGATGATCCGGCGTTGCGTGTAGTTGTAATGGGAAACCTCGCCGGAGGGAAAGACCACCAGGCAGTTGCCCGCTCTCAGCCATTTCAAGCAGGTCCTGAAGGCCCTGGCATTGGACGAGACAGAAGATTTTCGGCCAAAGGGATCCACCGGGATGACGGAATCCTTGATGGGTTCAATTTTCTCCAAAAGGTAGTTGCCCAGGACCTTGGTGTCCGGGCGAACCCGTTGGAGAAGATCGCCCAGAATGATGCCCTCCAGCCCCCCAAAGGGATGGTTGGCTACCACAACCAGCGGGCCTTGACGCGGAATTTTGGCCAAATCGTCGGCAGAAAGCAAATAGGATATGTCGCGCACGTTGAGAATTTTGGTAAAGGGTGCATCCAGCGAATCGCAGGCAATCAGATCGGCGTACCAGCGGTTGACCGCATCGACGGCAAGCAGGCGCTCTATCGCCCGGATCGGCAAGGAAACCAGTTTTTCCGAGATCAAATGGTTGCAACGAGGACCGAGGTTGATGAGCGGTTGGTGGGACTGCATGGATTGAGGCCTGTCTTGAATCATATTGCCCCCGTTTGGTTGCGGTTCATTCATAAATGCCTGCTCTTGGTTAACCTCAATAAATGGGCCAACTATGTTTGCAGGGTGTTAAATTTGCGTTAAAAATCTGTAATGAAGATCGTGAGGATTTCTGTGAGAGGAGGGTTTGGCAAAGAATCATCGTTTGCTTTGTTTTTGACAACGGGTCTAAGGCCACTCCGAAAAACATATGCTATAAAAATTATGTAATAACAAATAGATGTAAGGATTAATCAATTCTTCATCCAGCCCTAATCAAGGTCTAACATAGGATGTCTAAAAACTCGGAACATGAGTTGACCGACCCGATCCGGACCCGCATCGCGGACTCCGCAACTGATCGAAAATCCATGTGAGAAAAAATCAGGAAGTTGAAGCGCCGGGAAAAGAGGATTGCGATGTCTCTTTAACGGCAATCAAGGTCTATTTTCGGGATTGCATATGTCCGCTAAAGTCATCCAAAAGCCGAAGATGAAAAAAAGTGATAAGTTGAAAGAGTTGTACGAATACCTGTCCAGTATTCGTAATGAGAATTTCACCGGCTATATCAAGGTGAACTTCACCCAGGGTAACATCGGACGGGTGGAAAAATTCGAGGAAATTTTAAGAAAGTGAGCGATTCCAGGCGACTGACGCTTTGTTCCAACTAACGTATTGAGATCCATTGAAAAATTTATAACATATTGAAATTAATAAAAATATAGTTTTTTGGGTTTAACAAACTTCAAACCCGGCCTTAACGAAAGCCTAACAATCGAAGGATAATAAATCCTCATTGCAAATGTTGTCAGATTCATCGTTAGCTAAAAACAAAGAATCACAAAACCCACAGGCTCACAAGAATACACCAGTCATATCATTCCCGCGCAGGCGGGAATCCAAAATTTTAGATCTTGATGGGTTCCCGCCTGCGCGGGAATGACAGAATACACTGAATACGCTTATTCGAAAGGTCATCAAAATTAACCAAAAACCAATGCACAGACAATAATTCTCTCATAATCCTCCGGTATAAGCCGGAACATCAAACCAGCAAATACAGACAAACGATCAACAGGGGTCCTTTGCTGACCTGAAACTCTCAGGAACCAGAAAGCCCGGAATGCGAAGCAGCACTCGCAATCCGGGCTTTTTTATTGTCATTCACCCGCAACCGGAAAGGAGGTGAGGCAAAGGAGGAAAACGATCAGGGGTGAAAGGAATTTCAAATCTTCAATTAAATAACTATTCCAACAGGTTGGCGATCATGAGGATCGGCGAACCACCCTCCAGATAAAGCCACACCCCGGGCGACCGGGGGTCGGAAAGCCATGGGTCTCGAACGGTTCGAGATTGCCAGGCCGCCTAAGGAAAACCAAGTCAGACTTTATCTTATGGAGGAAAAAAACGAAATGAAAAAGCTTTTTACAATTGTTCTTGGACTCTGCATGGTTTTAGGCGTGGCTGCAAATGCAAGTGCCAGCTATACCTCTGGCACATTCTATGCCGCTTTCACCGATTATACGAATGAATATTCTGTCAGCCTTATTGACGTGTATGCCGATGGCTGGAGTGAAACGACTGTTAACACGGGGATAACGCTAGATACATTTTCTAGCGCCACAACATGGGCTGAAGTTGATTTGGCAGCTGCCGGATACAAATCTGTCAATCTTTCAACCAAGACCTATTACTACGGACTTAGTGCGGAACCGGTACTTAACCTGACGTATTCGAGTGCACCCGCGGGATCGGTGTCATACATTTACAACAACAGCACGGCAGTTGACGGTCAGGTTTACCAAGAGTCCAGCGAAGTATTTATCGATAACATTGACGAAGATCAGTCGTATTTCACTGGGGTTAGCGTTATTGATTTGAGTGCCTTCGACTTAGACACGGATGCGATTATCACCCTAAGCCTTTACACCATTGGAACAACTGACAAATGGAAGAGCGCAACGGCAGTCGATAGCGGATACGACCTGGTTATCACCCTTGTTAACGGTGCGCTTGTTACATCCATTACCGCTGCCGCCGTTCCGGTTCCTGCCGCGGTGTGGCTGCTGGGCTCCGGACTGCTGGGACTGATCGGCATTCGCCGCCGCAACGCCTAATTGTGCTGGTTCGAAAAATAACTCATCATATCGGGCCGGACTTGATCCGACATCCAAAAATCAATTAGAGCAACTATTAGGGATAACTTATCAAAACAATATGTTAACAATGCCAAAGGAGATTGAAAAAATGTTTAAGAAAGTAATTAAAGGGATCGCCATCGGCGCCGCCGTACTGGGCATGTTTGCCGGCCAGTCTATCGCGGCCGATTACGAAATCAACATCTACGGCGCTTCGGCCCAGCACAAGTTCTGGCTGAACCTCGCTCCGGATTTTCTTACCAACGTGGCAGGCTGTGATACTAATTCGATTACGCAGACTGCGGTCAACAGCAAGCACGGCATGGCCTACGGCGAGAATTGCAATACCTACGGCACCGGTACTAGCGTTCTCATCCGGTACTCCTCCCAGGCATCCTATGCCGGTATCAATGCCGTTTCCGTCGGAGGCAGCAAATCCATGTGCGCAGAGGATGCAAACCACGAGTGTACCTCCCTGACTTCCGTGCAGGTCAACCTGGGTGCCTCTGACGTCGCGGGAACCTCCTTCAAGACTGGAACAGCGGGTTATGTGGATGGTGACCAGGACACCGATGAAATCTGGGAAGAATTCAACTCTCTTAAGCTCGGTTTCCCCACTGCCAGCACCATTGCCAACCTTCAGGAATTCAACCCCATCGTCGTTCCCTTTGGTTTCCTGGTCAACAACAAGGCTACCGAGTACCGTTGCGCCAAACCGGCACCTACCGAAGACACGACGGTCAACGACAAGGCCTACGACAAGTACGGCTGGTCCTGTGTACCGAACAGCAACTACGTCTGTTCAGACGCAAATTACACCAACCAGGAAGATTGTGAAGCAAACGATGCAACCTGGGATCTTGTAAGTGATAATGCGCCCCGTGGCGCCTCCGGGGTATCCACCCATTGTATCGGCTACTATAAATGCCTTAACGGTGCTTGTAACGGCGGTCTCAACAGCGGCACCCCTCATTGTTCCAATTCGGCATACACGGATGAGGAAACTTGTGAATTGAATGAAGAAACTTGGTACGACGGAACTTGTACTGTCGCCCAGGACTGCCCGGACGTGGAACTGGCTGACACTTACTGTAAGGAAGTCCCGGTCAACAACCTGACCCAGACCATGGCTCAGCGCATCTTTTCCGGTAGTGTAAACAACTGGTCGGCTTTCGGACCGTCCTACACCTCTTGTCCCATTATGCGGTGCATGCGTCATTCCGGTTCAGGTACCCATGCTACCATGAACCTGGCTGTCATGGACGGGCAAACCCTTGTCTCGGATAGCGATGGAGAAACCACCTGGCATTATGAAAGTTCCTCCGACCTGACCAAATGCGTCACCAACTTCGATTGTGCAGTGGGCTACGTGGATGCCGATAAATTGTTGACCTTCAGCGGTGTCGGGGATGTGGAAGGCGCTCACATTGCCAAATACAACGGCGTTGAGCCTACTCGCGCCAACATCGTCAACGGAACCTACGAGTTCTGGGCCGCCCAGCATGTTTACTACCGGGATCAGGATTTCGCTAGTGGCACCGTCTATAAAGACATTCTTGACGACATGATCGACTATTCCAGCAATTCTGCCAACCTGACCACCGCTACCCTGGGCAACGCCGCTTATTTCTGGGCTGCACAGGAAGAGATGACTGTCGGACGTGCCGGAGATGGCGAAGCGATCAAATAGGTTGTCTTTTCATTCAACAGCTTGACGCGACCAATTGATTCAACGCAGGGCCTGCCTTTCGGGGCAGGCCCTTTTTCTTGACGGTTTGGCCTAAAGCCCATCGCCTGCGAGTTCGGGAAAACCATTCGATAGGGCTTCTTTTGCCTTTTTTTCTCCACCTTGCCAAGGCAAGGTATTATTTATATTGAATATCGTCTGCCACTCGCGCAACGATCCCCCCATCGATCGGTAATACTATCTCAATCGGAAACCATCTATGGTACGGGATAGAAGTCGAACGTTGTGTCTTTTGTATTTCTGCTGATACCAAATATGACAGCCTCGCAAAAAGCTCCAACCTCGTCATGCCGGACTTGTTCCGGCATCCAGGCGGCAATGGTTGGTCGCTACAACAGATTATGGATTGCGTGCGAAAGTCTGCAGCCCTTGCCGACGGATATTAACATGTACTGGGTCAAATGGCGGCCCCGTCCGAATGAAAGTCATTGAGGCTTTCAGGCGGATTGGCGCGCGCAGTCTATCTCAGGTTCGGGATAAAGAGCAGCCGAGGGGGAAAGGCCACACTGATGCCTTCCCTATTGTTGACCATGGTGTTCACCCCCTGGAGCAGAGAAACACGGTGAGAATGGTGCAAAACTAAAAGGATAAGCTTGAGATTTAAAAGTACCGTTCTCTATCTGTTGGACAAGCTTTCACTAAAAGTGTTTTTTGTGTCAGGCATCGTTTACTCTGAGACCTTAAAGGACGTTTTATTTGTCATTGTAGCCCTACCATCGATTCGGCAAACAGCCCTGACCGCGTAAGATTGTGTTTTTACAGATCGAGCTAAGCTGCCTTTTTTAAAGTTAGCGACCCAAATGCTTCTTTCCGGACTGCTTTCATATTTGGTGGAACTCCAAAATGTTAGCCTCGGATCCGCTATGGGCAATTTTGCCCGCTCGATGGCGGCCGGATTCTTTCCTGTAAGCGGTTTCATTGCTAATAGCGTACCATCGGCGGACGGGTTGAAGCGGCTGTAATCGATAATCGTTTGCAGTTCATGTACATGGGGAAGCCGCCAATCGGAATGCCCTGCCAGTTTGAGATTTTCACAATAGCTCAGTGCTTCGGACCAGGTCAGCGAGTGTTTATATTTTTGTTGCCACATCAAACCGGTGGTGAGGTCGGTGATCGTGCCATCGCCATTATCCACAAGGTTCGTCGCCGGTAAGGCCGGTCCATGAACGGCGCGAGCGAACCACGGCGTTGTTTTGTCCCATGGTGCGACATATCCGCGGCAGAAATGGACCGTCCAGACCTTGGCCGCGTCTCCGGCAAAGGTTTGGGCGCACCAGTAATTCTGGGTGTTGGTTAACGGAAAGTAGTTGGTGTCGATGGCAGGCAGGAACTGTGTGCGGTCGACAATGGAGGCGAGTTCCTTCGCAGTGGGCAGACGCCAATCGGTGTAGCCGCCGAATTTTTCTTGGTTCAACCGGCCGATGAAATCTGTTTGGGCCGTTTGCCAGTCGTATTTTTGTTTAAAATAGTGGATCCCTTTTTCTTCGGTCTTGACCTCCCAGATAAGGCCGGTTGTGTTGTCGCGGACCATGGACCAGGTTTGGGCGTCTTTGTTCAGGGACTGGCCAGAGGTATCGAGTTTGGTGAAGGATTGGACGGGCAGCCAATAGGCCGGGGATGCAAGAATGGTTTCGAGCGATTCCTGGTTTTCAGTTCGTAACCCGATGCCGCTGCATCCGGAGAGCAGGAAAAGAGACAGGATCAAGGCCAAGGGTATACAATTCGTTGAACAAATACTTTTCATCTGACGTTCCTTTTTCAATGTGTCCAAATTCGCTGAATTAAGTCCGGTATGACGAGGCCGGGAACTCTAAGGAAGACGCTTTTTTCGAAAGTGGTTTTTATCGGATCGGGTTCCAACCCGGATTATTGCCGGTCTAATCGCGGCAGGAGGCCGATCCAACGAATCCACATCTTCCTTTCGGGTGTGTGGCCAACGGTTGCCTGAAAAAGCTATTACGATTTGGTTTCTAAAGGGTGCCTGTTAGAAATTCATTAACCGTCATAGCGAGAACTTGGTTTTTTCGTCATAGGACAGTTTGAAATGAAAGAACCCAAACACTCTAATACGGTACTAACAATTCCAAATTATATAACTGCTTTCTTTTAGATGATCGCTTTTAGGACACAGGACATTCCTGATTTTTAAATACTGTCGCACGATCCTCATCTGGCTGTGGCAATCCCGACCATGGTGGAGAATATCGGCAATGAAGTTGTGGAATACGATTGTTTTCGCGCTTTGCACCGTGTTGCTGACGGGTTGCGCATCTTCTGAGACCAAAATCGAGTCCTTTGTCAAGGCAGGCGACACGGTAACAGTCGATTATACATGTCGTTTCAATAACGACGAATTGGCGGCCACTACGCTTGCCGATGCTGTGCAAGATCCTAAGGAAACAAAATCGCCTGTTTTTCGTTCTCCGGAGAAGTTCGGCCCGTATATCTGCAAAATCGCCGATGACGGACTTGAAGAAAAAAGGTTTATGGGTCAGTCGAAAATCATCGGGATTGAAGAGGCCATCCGGCGCGAACTGAACAAAAAACTGGCCGGACTCCCAGCTGAGGAAACGGTGACAATCAAATTGGAGACAGATGCGAACGAAACCCTCCCGCGTGATGTTCGCTACTACACAGAGACACGCGTTCGTACTTGTAAAAAGGAACAGCGCCAGTCGCTGAAACAGTATGTTGCCTTTCATGGGCAACCACCAGCCATCGGTGAGCAGTATGATTTCGATCATATATTCACCGCTACGGTAACAACGGTGGATGCGGCTACTGATACGATCATTACCCGTATCGAGCCCAAACCCGGTGCGGTTTACCCGAGCGATTTCGGTTCGGTAACGATTGTCGATGGTGGTGACGCCTACCGGATTGTTTTCGATGTGGCCGAAGGCCGGTTGGTGCGCATTGGCAACCGGATCGGCCGCATCGATCACGTTGACAAATATGTTTTTACGGTGGATTGGGGCCATCCGTTCGGCCATGAGGTCCTTTCGTGCGAGGTGACAGTCAATCCGATTAAAAAGTAGCTAATCAATATAAGAAACAAAGAACAGGTGAGAAAATGAAAGTTAGACATGCAGTTCGCATCGGAATACTATCCGCGGTCGTTTTTCTGTGCGCGTGTTCAGCCCAAACGCCATTGACCGATACAACAAAGCCGACAACCGAAAAGGTGGCGACAACGGCGGCCGCAGTCTCAACCATCGATTCCGACAGCCCTTCGCAGGAGAGTCCAAATGTCATTGAATCCGGCGATTTCGTAACCGCTAACTACAACCTGAGACTCAAATCTGGCGAACTGATCGTCACCTCCTCGAAAGCATTGGCCAATGATTCCGAGGAGAAAAAGGCCGCCTGGTTTTTCGATCCCCAAGAATATGGACCGGAGCAGTTTATTGCCGGCAAGGAATCGCAGGCGCCTCAATTGGCCCAAGTGGTGATCGGCATGCACGCGGGAGAGAAAAAGACCATTCCCCTGCCGCCATCCAGTGGATTCGGGGATGTAAATGATCAATTGATCAAGCAATATCCAATCCGGAAAACGATTCCCCGTGTGGTTGAAATGTCAGCCCAGGAGTTCGCATCCCGTTTCAATAGTTTCCCCCATGTTGGCCAGTCCGTCCCGCTGACGCCTTACTATACGTCCAAGGTGACCGCCGTTGGAGACAAAACGGTTACTCTTGAGGCGAACGTCGAAGATGGAAAGACCGTCGATTCCGGCTTCGGACCCACACAGCTAACAATCAGCGACCAAAATGTGCTCATGACCCTATCCCCGAAAATTGGAGCGCCTTTTGCCGTGATGGGAAAACGGGGAAGCATTGTTTCCGTTGGTGAGGAGAATTTCACGGTAGATTACAACCATCCGGGAGCCGGGAAAATGTTAGCTTTGGAGGTGGAGGTGGTTGATTTCGAAAAGGCATCCGATTTCAACAGCAAGGCGCTGGCTTGGATTGAGGACCATGACGCTGGTTACGAAGCCGCCGCCGAGGAGCACAAACCCATGGTGCTGGTCCTTTATGCCAGCTGGTGCGGCTGGAGCAAGCGGCTGCTGAACGAAACCATAATGGACCCCAGGATTCAGGATCACTGGGACGACTTCGTGTGGGTCAAGGTCGACAGCGACCAGGAGAAGGCTTACCACGAGCTGTATGAACAAAATGGCTATCCGATGATCGTTCTAGTCAGCCCCGAAGGAGAAATCATCCAGAAACTGGACGGCTTCAAGGATGCCCGTGCTTTGCTTCAGGAACTGGATAAGTGCCTGGAGGTCGAACATACGACCGGATGATACATGATAAGGGCGTAGAGAGCCAGTTATGCCTGTTTGGCCGTAAATCCGAAATGAAAGAGGGTTTCGTGGGAGCGGCGACCCCGCTCCTTGTATATTAAAAAAACTGTTTAAGCGTTACTGATTGTTGATACCTTAAAAACGGAACAAGCCGGGTAGTAGGTCGACCGCTCCTTGGTCTTTCAAGACCGCCCGTAGCTGGATCGCTTCCCGGCCTTGGCCATGGTAAACCCGTACAGTCGCCGGAGACCAAAAAGGATCTCGAATTCGCAAGGGAGGGTCAAAATCATGCCAGATTGCCCTGTTTTTGTTGGTATCGATGTGTCAAAAGACAATCTCGACGTTCATTTGCTGCCGGAAAACAAACAATACCGGTTTGTCTATGAGCCTAAAAAAATCAAAGCATTAATCAAGATGCTGAAAAAGCACACACCCCGTTTAATCGTAATGGAAGCCAGCGGGGGGTATGAAATTAGTGTGGCTCTTTCAGTTGCGGATGCCAAACTCCCATTGGCCGTTGTCAATCCACGTCAAGTCAGAGACTATGCGCGGGCCATTGGACAACTTGCCAAAACTGATGCGATCGATGCGTATGTCATCGCACGGTTTGCTCAAGACGTTCGGCCTGAAGTTCGGGATCAGTTAACCTTCAACCAACTTAAACTCAAAGAACTCATCTCCAGGCGACAACAACTCATTGCCATGCGTACTGCTGAAAAAAACCGCCTGGCACGCGTTTTTTCCGATCCGGTAATCAATGGGATTAAAGCCGTCATCGCCACGTTGGATGCTCAGATTAAAAGCATTGATGAGCAAATGAACCATGAAATCAAAAACAATCCGACTTGGCGCCAGAAGGTTGACCTGATTACGTCGGTTCCAGGCATCGGAAAAACAACCGCATATACACTGTTGTTTGCTCTTCCAGAACTTGGGAAGTTAAACCGTCGAGAGATAGCCGCTTTAGTCGGTGTTGCCCCCATGAACCGCGATAGCGGATTGATGAGAGGGAAGCGTACCATAACCGGTGGTCGAGCTATTGTGCGCAAAGCATTACACATGCCGACATTGTCAGCTGCAACCAGATGGAATGAAAAGCTAAATCGCTTTTATACCAGACTGCTGGCCAATGGAAAAAAGCATAGTGTGGCCTTGACCGCCTGTATGCGAAAGCTTCTGATCACGCTAAACAGTATGTTAAAGAACAATCAAACTTATAATCCAGACTTCTAGCTGGATTGGTGTTGACAATGAATACAGTCGCTACAAAAAGTAGATAGGCGAAAAACGAAAACGCCACACCCCGGGCGACCGGGGGTCGGAAAGCCACGGGTCTTACCCGTCCTGATCGAGAAAAAAGGACCGAATCGTCGCAACCTGACACGGCGGATCGGTCTTCCGATGACTCAGGATCCAAAGACGGCCGGGTTGCCAGCGTGAAGGCAGTCCGGTTTTTTTTCCTGCACGGGTCACTTTTTTAGACCCATGAATCCATTTACTTCGTCGAAAGTAGAGATTGTATTGAACTCACGATACCCTGCAACGTTCCTGCTGATAATCACGGCGACCGTTTTGACTTGTATCGGCCTGCTGGCCGCACCACGGATCGGGCTTTGCCAGACCGAGGCCGAAGCGGAACCAACCTTCGAGATCCGGGAATTTTTTTTCGATGGCAACCATCTCCTGCACAATGAGATCCTGCTGAATCGGGTCAAGGATTTCGTCGGCCCCGGAAAAACGGCAAGGGATGTCGAGGCGGCGCGCAGCGCGGCGGAGAAGGCGTATCACGAGCGTGGGTACCCAACCGCCCTGGTCAATATTCCGCCGCAATCCATCGAAGACGGCGTGGTCCGCCTGGAGGTGATCGAGAGCAAGATCCGGCGGGTGCGGGTCAAGGGTAACCGTTATTTTACCCGCGAGCGCTTGCTCAATGAAATACCGGCCCTGAACCCCGGCGAGGTGTTCTACCTGCCGGACGTCAAACAGCAGTTGGCACGGGTCAACCGCAACCTGGATCTCAAGGTCGCGCCGGTGTTGATGCCCGGACGGGAACTGGGCACTATCGACGTCGATCTGCATGTCAAGGACAAGCTGCCGCTGCATGGCGCCCTTGAACTGAACAACCGGTCCACCCACGACACCACCGATCTGCGGCTCAACGCCATGCTGCGCTATGACAATCTCTGGCAGAAGGAGCATTCGGTTTCCCTGCAGGCCCAGACATCACCGGAGGATACCGAGGAGGTCAAGCTGTTCAGCGGTTCCTATTCGTTGCCTTCGCCCTGGGATGACGATCATCTGATCGTCCTTTACGGCCTGCGCTCGGACAGCAGTACTGCCACGGCGGAGAATATCCTGGTGGTAGGAGAGGGGTACATTGTGGGGATGCGGTACCTGGCCAATCTGCCGCCTTTGGAAGGCTATCTGCACAGCCTGGTGTTCGGACTGGACTACAAGGACTTCAAGGAAGATATCGAAGGCGAAAAGACACCCGTCCGGTACACCCCATTGAGCGCCTCATACAACGGCACGATACCGGATAAATCCGGCGAGACCCGATTCTCGCTCGGCATCAACCTGGCCCTGCGTCAACTGGGGTCCAACATGGAAAAATTCGACGACAAACGCTGGGGTGCCCAGGGCAATTACTTCTACGGCAAGGCTTCCCTGGCCCGTCACCAGAAGCTTTGGGCCAACTGGCGACTTACGGCGGCAGTCGACGGCCAGTTGGCCAACCAGCCGCTCATCTCCAACGAACAGTACATCGCCGGGGGTGTGTCCAGTGTGCGCGGGTACATGGAGAGCGAAGCCGTCGGCGACGACGCCTTGCACGGCACGACTGAACTGATCGCCCCGGATCTTGGGGAGGCCATGGGGGCCGGCAAGTACCTGCGCATGACGCCGTACCTGTTTTACGACGTCGCCGCTTTAAAGACCCAGGACGCCCTTTCTGGCGAGGACCCAAATATAACCCTGCAAGGCGCCGGTGCCGGCGTGCGGGGCCATTTGATTAAGTACATCGACTATCAGGTCGATTGGGGTGTGGCTCTGGAAGATACGGATAAGACCGATTCCGGAGATCAACTGGTTCATTTCAAGGTGTTGTTTAAGTTTTGATGGTTTTGAAATGATCATGGATTCCCGCCTTCGCGGGAATGACAAAGCTTGAGACTTGCTATTGCATCAAGTTTTTAAGGGGGAAGACATGCGACGGGGGAAGAGGGCGGCTTGGAAATTTTTTCTGATTGGCCTTTTGGTGCTTGACCTGATTTTCGCTCCGGTGGCAGTTGCCGGGTCGAGCCGCCTCACCGGCGTCGCACGCCCCGGATCATTGGCCGGCAGCCTGCCGACAATCGCTTCCGATGCGCTGCCCACGCTGCTGGATGAGGACGACATCGGGCAAGGCATAGGGAGCATCGTAACCGACGATGCCAGCAACATCGAGACCATTACCCAGAATGAGGAAAAAGCAAGCATCAATTGGGCTACCTTCAATATCGGCGAGGATGCTTCGGTGGTGTTCGATCAGGGCGGCAACAGCAGTTGGATGGTCCTGAACCGGATATACGACAGCAATCCGAGCCAGATCTTCGGCCAACTCAGCGCGGACGGCAAGATTATCCTGATCAATCAGAACGGATTTTATTTCAGCTCTTCGGCCCGCATCGGCAACCTGCACACTCTGGTGGCCTCATCCTTAAACATGGCTGACAATGATTTCGAAGCCGACAACTACAACTTTTATATCGACGATTACAACGGTTGGGGGGACGATAACTACACGTCCGTCGAGACCGCCGTCATCGAAAACGAGGGCGAGATCAGCGTCCAGAGTGGCGGGGCGATCTATCTGATCGCTCCCGAGGTATACAACAGCGGCAGCCTGGACGCTTACGGCGGCCATGCGGCCTTGATCGCCGGCGAGGAAGTCGAACTGTACGATGACGACGGTGAGGAGAGCACTCGAACCCAGAAACAAGTCCGTGTGAGCCAGAATCCAGGCGAGGCCACCAATACGGGCAGCATCACCGCCGAGCAGGGCATCGCCGGCATGTATGCCGGCGTGGTGAACCAGGAGGGGCTGGTCACGGCCGTCACTGCTGTATACGGCAACGGCACCGTCGAGCTTCTGGCTTCGGAAAAAATTTATACTAGTGCGGAAAGCACCACCGGCACCCCCCTGTCCACGTCCGGCGACACGGTGGACAGCTCCTACGAAACCTATGAAAGTTCGGTTACTCTGGGAGGACTGGAGGTCGGCGAAGATGAAACCGACAATCCCGATTATATCGAGCTGTATGGCGAGATCGTCTCGCCTTCCGGCAGCGTCACGATCACGGCCGAAGATCGCATCTATATGGCCTCGGGCAGCAGCATCGATGTTTCGGGGGCCTGGGACGAGCGTTCGGCCTCGGATAACCAAATCGAAATGACCCTCAACAGCGTGGAACTGAGCGACGATTTCCTGGCCCGCATCGGATCGCTATTGGGAGAAACCATCTATGTGAATGCCCTTGTGGGAACCTGCATCGGCCATATCGACGGCTACCTGGACCAGGAGGAGGTGAGCGTATACGGCCAGAACACCGAAGGCGGGTCGATCACCATGAAAACGACGGCCGATGACAGCGATATTATCATCGACGAGGGCGCCAGCATCAGCTTCGCTGGCGGCGGCATCAATTACTCGGCCGGCTATGTGTATACTTCAAAGGTGCGCATCGGCGATACCATTTACGATATTGGCAGCATTCCCGACGATGTCCTCGAAATGGTCGACGAGATCGAACTGGTCGATGACGAGACCGCGGCCCGCTATGGTTCCACCTACATCGCCGCCTACCAGGAAGGGGACGATGCCGGCAGCCTGACCATCGTTACCGACACCCTGGTGCTCAACGGGGATCTGGATGGTTCGGTCACCAAGGGTACCTATCAGACCTTGGCCGAGGAGCCCACCGTCACTTACGGCGAGGGGGACGACGCGATCACCTACCAGACCGCCAGCGGCCTGCACGAGCCCGATGCCGGCACACTGATCATCGGTGTCTCAGGCGACAGCAAGGAAACCATCGACCGGCGGATCAATGCGGTGGTGTTCCAGGCGGATATCGTGGAACTGGACGAAGATGTGGAAGACGCCGACCCGGATTTCTACATGCTCGATGACGACACCACCTATCTGTCCACCGATATCCTCAATGCCGCCGGTCTGGGCAGCCTGAAGGTCTACGCCAACACAAGCATCGAGATCGCATCGGACGCCGAACTGGTCCTGGAATCGAGCCATGGGTCGGGGGAGGTGGAACTGGTCGCCAGACGCATCGACGATTACGGCTCCATCACCATTGCGGGCGGTACGGTGGCCTTTTACAACGATGTCAACATCACTTCCGATTCCATCAGCATGGATGAATGGATTCACCTTTACGACGGGGCGGTGATCGACGTATCCGGCGAGACTTGGAATAATTTCAATGATCCGGATGGCCTGCCCGACCAGTTGCATCTCAACGGCGGCACCATCATCTTGCAGGGCCGCGGCAAAACGGCTGCCAATTCGGATGCCTTGGACGATTCCGAAGGGGTTTTCATCGACGAGGGAGCGGTGGTTGACGTAAGTGGCGGATATGCCGTGGATTACGACGGCGACGTGACCGGCGGCGACGCCGGTGCGTTGACCATTGAGGGCCGCGAGATAGTCCTGGACGGCGATATTTCGGGGTATTCGTTGGTGGGATATTCCGGCGGGACCCTGACTCTTAAGTCATCGTCCCTGAATATTATCCATGCCAGCGGTGCCACGGAAAGCCTGACTGCGGAGAGCCTGACCGACTGGTGGCTCGCCCAAAGTGGGTTCGCCCATATCGATTTTTACAGCGACGGCAGCCTAATTGTCGGCGATAACGTGGATCTGCAGCCCTCTACTGTCAAATATACAGCGCCCATCGGCAAACTAACCTCCATGACCTATGTTGATGCTTCCGATTACGATGCCGACGAAACGGAAGCCACCAGTGTGGGGCTTACCGCCCACGCGGAAACATTTTTGAGCGATGACAGCACTATTTATAGTGATGCTGTTTCCATCAACAGCAATGCCACCATTGAGGTTACACCCGGTGGCACCATTGCCCTTGAGGGGCCGTATATTTCCATCGAGGGGGATCTGGTTGCCCGAAGCGGATCGGTATCTGCGGCGGCAAGCGTGGGCGATATAACCCTGGGATCAGGGGCATCCATCGATGTCAGCGGATACACCCAGCAGTTGACCTATTCTCATGCCACAGGTCTGCCATTGGTATACGCGGTGTACGCCGGCGGATCGGTAGACCTGGAGGCCAGTGTAGGCAGTATTACCATGGCCGACGGTTCCAGCATCGACGTTTCCGGATCGAAACGGGTTACCAATTATTACCGCAACATTTATGGCGGCAAGGAATCGTATCGTCTTGCCGCCGAAGCCGGATCGATCACGCTGACAGGGAAGACCTTTGATCTCAATGGCGAATTTATCGCCAAGACCTATCTGAGCGGCCTCACGGGCGGCAGCCTTTCCATTGCCAGCACGAATTATTCCGAAGTTTACGCCATTACCCAGTCTGCTCTGGAAAGTTACGTGCAGAGCGGCTTCGACGCCTTGGCATTCAGCAGCCTATCCGGGCTGCAATTCGGTGATGCGGACGATGAGAGCGACATCGACGGCGACGGCTGGGACCTTCGGGAACTGATCCTGGATGCGCCGGTGATTTCAGCATATGACGAGCAGGACGTTTGCCTCGAAGCGACCTATGTCCACATAACCAACAGTGACGAAAAATACACCAATCTTCCTGAATACGATGTCTCTCCCAGCGCTACGGCTGTCGAAGGGCAGTCTAACACGTTTGAACTGGCGGGGCAGTGGCTGGACATCGAAGGCAGCGTGGCTATCGACGGATTTACAACGATTGATTTGAGGGCCGACATCGACATGACCTTGTCAGATGTCTTTTACGAAGAGAACAGCTCCACCGGAACGGGTGTCTGGGCCGGAGGGCTATACACCTATGCGGACCTCAAACTGACCGCCGGGCGGATTTATCCAACCACGGATACCATTTTCACTATTTCCACCGGCAAAGTCCAGGACGACGGAACCTGGCTGGGCGGCTCGGTGGAGATCGCCCAGTCCGACACGGCGGCCCTGGACGGCGCGATCCTGTCGGCCAACGGCCAGATCACCATCGAAACCAATACCCTGATCCACAACGGCACCCTGCTGGCCCCCATGGGGCGGATCATTCTTACCGGCATGGGCGAGGACAGCCAGATCATTTTGGGCCAAAACAGCGTGCTTTCCACCGATTCCGACACGGCGGTGGAGTGGGGCTATTACGAAGACGGCGAATGGCTGCGCATCGATCACACGGGCGACAGCCTCGATAACACAGTGGAAGTGGCCGGTTCGCCGGAGCGGTATATCGAAATCGTGGCGGATACAGTGACGGCCGAGGAAGGCTCGACCATCGACGTCTCGGGCGGCGGGGTGGTTTACGCCACCGAATTCGAGGCCAGCATCTCCGGCAGTGCCGATCCGCTGACCGTGGCGGGCCGCTATGTGATCATTCCTGACAATTCCGTGCAACTGCCCGGGGAGGCCATCTATCTCTCCGGCATCGACGGCATCGAGGACGGCTACTATTCGCTGCTGCCCATCGAGTACGCCTACCTGGACGGGGCCATCATCCTGATCGACCTGGGCAGCATCTACAGTACGGACTACGATTATGGCAATACCCTGGCCGGATACGACACCGGCATCGGCTACAACGCTGTCATGGGAACCAGCCTCAAGTCCACCGAGGCCCATCTTTACGCGGTTCGCAGCGCCTCGGATGTGCTAGAGGAGGGAAGCTACAACGGTGCGTACAGCGTGGCCGGCGACGGCGGTACGCTGACCGTCAACAGCGGCGGCGGGCAGCTATCGGCCACCTATTACGGTAGCGGGCTTAGCGGCTACGACGGAGGGCAGGCCTGGATCAGCAGCGTGAACATGGAGCTGACTTCCGC
This sequence comes from uncultured Desulfosarcina sp., assembly GCF_963668215.1. Taxonomy (NCBI): domain Bacteria; kingdom Pseudomonadati; phylum Thermodesulfobacteriota; class Desulfobacteria; order Desulfobacterales; family Desulfosarcinaceae; genus Desulfosarcina; species uncultured Desulfosarcina sp. The sequence continues at coordinate 6,466,794 of NZ_OY764190.1, read as the reverse complement.
CGAGTATTTTGGCTCCGACGAAGATGTCCTCTATTTCGACCCCCAGACCCTTTTCGGAGCCGGATTCGAAACGGTGATCTTCGGCTACGACAAGGATGCCGACGCCTTTGCCGACCTCATCGGCTCCCTGGCCGATGCTTTCGCCCTCCTGGCTGACGATGACGACGATGACGACGATGACGCCTCTCTTTCCACCACCGAGACTCTGGTGGTTCACGATGTCGACTTTTCGGGAAATGCCATCGGGCTGTATGCAAGTAATTCCATCGACATTCAATCCAACGTCACCATCGGCGGCAGCGACGATACCAACGAGCTGATTCTGGCCTCCGCCGGGGGGGCCATTACCGTCGCCGATGACGGCACCACCAGCATCGAGGCCGACGCTTTGGGCATTTACGCCAATACCATGGAGGTCGGTGAAGTCTTCGAGACTGGAGAGATCGTGGCCATCGCCGGCAGCGGCAGCACCGAACTGGTGGATACGGACTACGTGTCGGACAGCGGCGCCGAGGAGGGCGTCCTGCGGATTTACAGCGGATTTTACGATCAGTTGGCCGAGGCCGATTACGTGGCCATTGCCGGGACGTCCGAGATTCGAACGGTGGGGCAGGTTTCCGTCGGCAGCGCGGGGCTGCTTTACCTGAACACGCCGCAACTGACCAGTGAAGCCTATTCGGTGGTCGTGGACGGCGCTACCGTCAGTCGCCAGTCGGCCGATTTCAGCGCCGCAAGCATCTGGATCGACAACAGCGGCACGGCGGCTGTCTCCGATGCCACTGAAACCTCCGGCAGCATGACCTTCACCGCCAGCTATGACGAAGCGTACGAGGAGGATGGACTTGACACCGGCGAGGTGCAGATCACCGGATCGGTGACCCTGGCCGCCATCAGCCAGGTGGACATCGTGGCCCAGCAGGACATTGTTTTGGCCGGTGAGGGCAGCTTTTCTACCGACGGAGACCTGATCCTGAGCGCCGGCCGGGTCACCGCCGGTGCGGTTTCCGATGACGAGGATTACGAGTCCGCCGATTTCGAGGTGACCGTGGCCGGCCTGCTGACCATCCAGACCCTCGACGGGCAGACGGCCGGCCCCGAGCAGACTGCCGGCGGTTCGTTGGCCTTCACAGCCGACACCATCGTCCAATCGGGGACCATCGATAATTTTGCCGGCAATATCAGCCTGACTGCGGAAAGCGGGCTTTATCTGACTGCCGGGTCCGAGATTATCGCCAGTGGCGGCATTCTGGATTACACCATCGCCGACGAGACCGTCTACCAGGCCTATGCCGCCGGATCGGTGACCCTCAGTTCCGGCGGGACCCTGGAAATCCAGGGGGCCACAACCGACGATGAGGGCAATGCCATTGCCGCAGCCATCGTCGATGTCGGCAACAGCGCATCCGACATTCCCGATGACGTGGATGAGGACACCTGGGCAGGATGGCTCAACGACGGCTACCTGGACGCCGGAAGCCTGACCATCACGGCCGAGGCGAGCGCCACCATGATCGAGGGCACCCTTTTAGGCGGTGCCGACGCCCAATACGAAGACACATCCGGCCAGGTGGTGGAAGCCCGGGGCGGGGATTTCGATCTTACCGCCCTGAGCATCGATTTCTCATCCCTGAACACGACCCTGGCTGCGGGCGGTTTCGATCATGGGATTTCCCTGCGAGCCATTACGGGTTCCATCATCGTGGCGGCCGACGATACCATGCAGGCCGAGCAGATCAAGCTGGTGGCCGATGCCGGCGGGATCGATGTTGCCGGCACCCTGGATGCCTCGGGTGCCTCCGACGACCGCTATATCGAATTGTACGCCGAGGACGATATCAACCTTTACGATGGCAGCCAACTGATTGTTGCCGGTGACGCCGGCGCGGATGCGGACGGCGGGGACGTGATCGTCGACAGCGACAAGGGATTCATCAATATGTACGCGACGGCCCTGATCGACGTTTCCGCTTCCGAGGATGGTGACGGCACGGGCGGCAGTGTCCAGTTTCAAGCCAGCCGGTATAACAATGCCGACGCGGATTCCACCGATGACGATGCCGGCGCCAACGATGTGCGCGTTGAGTTGGATGGGACGATCACCGGGGCTGAAACGGTGGCTGTGGTCGCCACGAGGGGTTACGACGATAGCGATGACGGTGCTTATAGCGAATCGGGAGATATCGGAGAAGAAGAGATCGAAAAGATTGCCGGTGATACCAGTGATTATTTAAGCGCCTATGAGGAATATGTGGACAATGGTGGGGGATCTGTCGAGGAGAACCTGACCCTTGATGACGACACTACCTTCACGCTCATGGCCGGCGTAGAAATCGTTTATGACGGTGATCTTACCCTGACGGAGGATTGGGACTTCAGCGACGGCGATTCCTGGAGCGATATTGATGCGACGGGCGTGCTGACAATCCGGGCCTCCGGCGACCTGACCATTGCTGCCGACCTGACCGACGAACCCCAGACGGCTGCTGAACGGTTGACGGAAAGCGACAGCAACGATTCCTGGAGCTACACCCTGGTGGCTGGCGCCGACCTGGATTCCGCCGATCCGCTGGCCACAAAAGCCGGAGAGGGAACGTTTGCTGTTGAAGATGAGAATCTTATCTATACCGAAAGTGGCACCATCCGTTTCGCCTCTGGGGGAGACACCATTATCGGCAAGGGCCAGACACGCTATTACGACGACCGTGAGGATCTTGAAACCAGCTATACTCTGGCCACCTATGACGGCGACATTACCGGAAAGGTGAAAGGAAGCCTGACGATCACCGGGGACAAGTCCGGGTCCAATGCCGGGGCCATTCAGTCGGCACTGGGCGATATCGGCATCGATGTCGGCGGGGACCTGATGTTGGGGTACTTCGCCGCCATTCGCACCACCGGCGAAACGACAGCGACAGTAACCTTGGATGATGTGCTTGCCCAGGGCAGTTTGTGGACAAAAAAGATGGCTCAGGAGGTGACGTTTACGGACTTGGAAGGGAATACCGTAACGACAACCTATTTTGACGCCATTATGAATTATCACCTTTACGAACAGGAAGGATATGAGAATCTTGTCAGCTACTATAACAGGATTAGAACACTGGCATTCGAGCAGTTCGATACTTACGCCAACGGCGGCGACATAACCATCAGCGTCGGGGGCGACGCCAGCGGCACAAGTTCCACATACGGTTTTATGCGCTGTTATGCCGACGATGCAGATACGGTGAACAGTGCCGACATGGTGGGGGCTTCCTATGTATACGAGGATTCCTACCGGCCGGCCGCGGGTATCGTGGCCATGGCTGACGGCGATGTCACCGTGGAGGTGGGCGGGGATGTCGGGTCCACTTACTCTACAACTGCAAGTGGCGTTCTGCAGGTGGGTGCCTTCGGCGGCGGGAACCTCACCCTAACCGCAGGCGGCGACGTTGACGTTCGCTTATACATTGAGGACGGCCGCCTGGCTGTCATGACCATGCAGGATTTCGGACAGCATCTTGCCGCCGATTACAGCATCGAGGTAATCGATAGCACCGAGGGTGCGGACGTAACGGTCAATGTCACCGCACTGGGCAGCATTACCCTGGGGTCCGTGATCGACCCCCTTATGGCCATTTACTTCGACACAGAAACGGAGCAGGCAACTGGACGAAATGACGATATTTATTCGTTCCACTGGACCGAGGAGACAGCACTTTCACTAACCTCCATAAATGGCGACATTACTATCTCGGGCGAATCGTATTACTACGACTCCACCGCAACGATCGTAACCGGCGCGCTGCCAGCCAATGTAGCGCTTATTGCCGGTGGAGATATCATCCTTGCCAGTGACAGTACCCTGTGGCTTTTGCCGAGCAGCACGGGAGGGCTATACGCCCTTGCTGGCGATAGTATCATAGGAGATAGGGAGATCTCATCCGGTGGCTCTACCGTACGTACTTACGAAGAGTTGGTGATTTCCAATCTTGCGCCGGAGCAGCTATATTATCAATATGTTCTATCCAATTACGACGAGGAAAGCGAAGAATACTCATACACCGGGTTGACTTACGGTGACTATAAATCAACATCCGTAATCGCGGACAGCAACGGGTACCTGGAGGCATATAAAGACGCTTTCAACGAGTGGTACGAGGCCCAGGACGCAACTACCCAGGCGGCCTATCAGGATTTATATCAACAGGTCAATGGAACAAGTTACAACCTTCATGACGGGGACAGTCAGCCCGTGGTTCTGATTGCCGGCGAGGACATCGACAACCTGGCCCTGAACAGTCCCAAGCAGACGCAGATTATTGCCGGAGTAGACATCACCGATTCCTGGTTCCGCATCCAACATCCGAATGACGATGACATCTCTGTGGTAGCCGCCGGGGGCGAGATCAGCTTCTCACTGCTGCCAGACTATTACAACTCCACTTACTCAGAAACAGCCAAGGAGATGATTTATAACAAATCCGGCATCGAACTGGCCGGGACCGGCGACCTGATCGTGGCGGCCGGCTACGATATCGACCTGGGTTACAGCGCCGGCATCCGCACGGTGGGCAGTGTGCCCAACGACGCGCTCTCGACAACGGGAGCCGATATCACCCTGCTGGCCGGCTATGAATACGAGGCGATCCTCCAGGATGCCGACGGCAACTGGGATGCCAGTGTGGCAGAGACCTTTTTCGACCTGCTATTGGAAGCCGGGATCAACTACACCGCTATCAAGTACGGCGAAGTGACCGAGGACGACCAGGTAGAGGAGACGGATATCGGCACGGTAAGGGCCTACGGCGAAGCCTACGCCAAACTGCTGGCCGGATACGATAATTACGACGATGTTCCCCAGACCGTGCGCGACGAGTTGGCCGCTCTTTATCTGGCCGAGATTCGGGCGGATCTGATCGATGCCGGCCTGACAGTACGCAGCGGAGACGACAGGAGCGGTACGACATCAGCCAGCGATGCCAATTATGTCGCCTCCATGATCAATGGCATCGATTTCGACACCGCCGCCGGGACCGGCGATATCCGCATGACCCAATCCCAGATTTACACCCAGCAGTACGGAGACATCAACATCCTGGTGGCCGGCCAGTTCGACGTCGGCGTCAGCTCCTTCAGCGACGAAAAGTCCGACACCGGCATCAACACCATGCGGGGAGGCGACATCAACATATACGCCCGTAACGACCTGAACGTGAATGAATCGCGCGTAATGACCTGGTATGGCGGAGATATCCTGATCTGGTCCGATTACGGTGACATCAATGCCGGCAAGGGATCGAAGACTACGGTCAGCGTCAGTGATCCGGAAAAAGTGTACGATGAGGATACCGGTAGTTACGTCCTGAAGTATACGTTGCCAGCGGTGGGAAGTGGAATCCGGCTGTTGACCTACGATCCGGACGGAACCGGCCCCCTGACGGCACCCACTGCAGGTAACGGTTATTTTTTCGCCCCCGAAGGCGAGATCGATGCCGGTGAGGCCGGGATCGTGGGGCAAGGGAACATCCTGCTTAATGCACTGGTTTTGACCAACACCCAGAATATTTCCGTGGGCGGACTGTCCAGCGGTGCCTCCATCTCCCAGGACGCTTCCGCCGATGTGGGGGGATTCAGCGGCACCGGCGGGCTGGCCAACGCGGTGAACCAGATGGATGAGGAAACGGAGTTGTTATCGGCCAGGGAACGATTCAGCGATTATGTGGCCGGGCTTTCCGAAAATTTGGTCCCCAAATGGCTCTCTATCGAGGTCGTGGGCTTCGGTGATGAGGAAGATGAAGACGAGGCGTCCGAGGCTGACGAGGAAGGTAAGGAAACCAGTGATCGCGGCAAGATAGATGGGCAAACCGATGCGACCCTCGAAAAATTTTATAATCGGCAGGCCGGCAAACGTTTCGCAGTGCTTGAATGAGAATTTCGGTATTGTCTTTCAACCTTTTGATCCTTCCCTGGAAATGACATGTCCGATGGCTTTTTTCAGCCCAGGCAGAAAATCGACTTTAGTAGGCGGGCAACAGCCGCTTAGAGAATTTAATGGTAAAATCGATCAGGAGGACAGCGACAGTGAACAAGTGCGTTGGTAATTGGATATGGCCGATGTTGCTTTTTTTCACACTGGCAGCCGGCGATGCGTCAGCTTGGTGGAACGACGGCTGGCAGTACCGCAAGAAAATTCACTTCAACACCACCACCAACGGTGCCGATATCAAAGAGAACCTGACGGATGTCCCCATTCTGATTCGCCTGCATACGGGCAATTTCAATTTCGTGGACGCCCAACAGGAGGGGCAGGATATCCGTTTTGTCAGTTCAGACGATACCAAGCTGCTCAAACACCACATCGAACGTTACGATACCATTGACGAAATGGCATTGGTATGGGTCAAGCTGCCGCGCCTATCCGGCCAGGCAGACCAGGATTTTATCTGGATGTACTACGGCAACGGCGATGCCATGGGTGGCCAGGATGCCAAATCCACCTTCGACGCCACCCAGGCGGCTGTGTTTCATTTCGGTGAGGTCGAAGGCAATCCTCAGGACCAATCCTCTTACGGACAGACTGTCGCCGACTTTGCTGGTGGACAGGGGCTGCCAGCGGTGATTGGCAACGGTTTATCGCTCAACGGTGCGGGTGACCGTATAGCCATTGCCAACAGCCCTTCCTTGGCGTTCAAAAACGGATTTACCTTTTCTGCCTGGCTGCGCATCGGCCAGCCGCAAGACGATGCCTTTTTGTTCCATGCCTCGGCCGACAGCGGTGAGGTTGTCATTGGCATTGACGGCACGAAAATTTACAGCCGGGTGGGAACCACCGACGGGAAAGTATTCGAGACCGACAGATCCACCGATCTGGCCTTAAACCAGTGGCACCACGTAATGGTCACCGCCGCTTCCAATCAGCGTCTGACCCTGTATCTCGACGGCCTGGAGATGTTTTTCACCAACATCGAAGGCAGCCTGCCGGAGATTTCCGGAGATTATCTGGTGGGGGCGGCCGCCGACCGCAGCCACGGGCTTTTCGGCGAACTGGACGAAGTGCGTCTGTCCACCAGTGTCCGTCCGCAGGCCTGGGCGCGCGCGGCCTTTGCCAGCCAGGGGCCCGACGGCCTGCTGTACAGCTTCGGAGAAGAGGAAGTGGGCGGCGGCAGCGGGATGCCCGTTTTCTATCTGGGCGCCATCATGAAGAACATCACCCTGGACGGATGGGTGGTCATCGGCCTGCTTATTTTACTGATGGTGGTGAGCTGGATCGTTTTTCTCAGCAAGGCATTTTATCTTTTTATTGCCAGCAGGGAAAACAGAAGCTTTTCTGATTCGTTCAAACGGATGGACAATCCCCTGGCCGAGTACGATCCGGAAAACGGCTACGATAATTCCAGCCTCTACAAACTGTATGCTACCGGCTGCCAGGCCGTCCGCAAAGAAAAAGAGAATGGCAATGCCGGTGATTTCGAGAAAATCATAAAGGCCTTCAAAACGGCCCTGGAAGAAGGCTTCGTCAAAGAAAGTAAACATCTCAATTCACGCATTCTGGTGCTTACCTTAGCAATCTCCGGCGGGCCGTTTCTGGGCCTTCTGGGAACGGTGTGGGGCGTGATGAACACCTTTGCTGCCCTGGCCGCGGCAGGCGAGGCTAACATCATGGCTATCGCACCGGGCGTGGCCTCGGCCCTGTCAACCACGGTGTTCGGGCTGATCGTGGCCATTCCGGCCCTGTTTGCCTATAACTTTCTGGCGGCGAATATCAAGAATATTACAGCGGACCTGGCCGTGTTTATCGATAATTTCACCCTTAAAGTGGAAAACGGGGAAAAATGAGAAGAAATCTATTCGATATTCAGGGTTTTGATGAAATTAACGTAACGCCGCTGCTGGATTTGGCCTGGACCCTGCTGGTGGTGTTCATTATCGCCGTCACGGCCTCGGTACAGGGCATCAAGGTGAACTTGCCCAAGGCCAGCAATACGCCCAGCCTGGTGAAGCCGCGTACCAAGGCCATCACCATTCGTGCGGACGGCCAGATTTACCTGGATGCCTATCCGGTAACCCTGGCCGAATTGGAAACCATGCTCAGGCAGCATAAGGCGGTCGACCCGGATTTCCCAGTGGTGATCAAAGGCGACGATAAAATCTATTACCAGAATGTGGTTTCGATCCTTGATTTGCTGACTGAGTTGGAAATTACGCAGTTGGGTCTGGTTACGCAAAAGTTGGTTAAGTAAAAAGCCAGAAGGTGGAAGGTCAAAGCTGGAAGGGATGAAAGCCGGTTTTATATTTTAAGTGGGGTGAGCGTCCTCATGAGTTAGTAATGAGTAATATATTGGTAAGGTTTTACTTCCAACAGACCGAACGAATCCAACCAATTCAACGAACAGAACCAATAAAACCGAGAATATTTCCATGAAAAAAAAACAACCCAAATCCGTCCGATTGATGATCTGGGGCGTATCCGGTTTAGTGGCGCTGCTGTTTGTAGCCGGAGCGGTGGGCGCCATCAAGTTGCTGTTTTCCGACGACGGCAGCAAACGTCAGCGGCAGATCAAAATGGTCACCCTGGTGAAGCCGCCGCCGCCACCGAAGGTCAAGGAGAAACCTCCCGAGCCGGAGATCAAGAAAAAAGAAGAGATTATCGAACAGGAAAAGGAACCTGAGCCGGATCCGGTTGACGATATGTCCGAAGACGAAGGTCCCGCGGATGATGATTTGGGTCTGGATGCCGACGGAACCGCCGGTGCCGACGGATTCGGCCTGCGCGGTAAAAAAGGCGGCCACGATTTAATCGGGACCCGTTTCGGTGGCACCAACCTGCTGCGCAAATACGCTTGGTACACGTCTATCATCCAGGAAGATCTGCGCAAGCGGGTCAACAAACACATGGAGGAAAACGGCGGCATCCCCGATGGCAATCTGGTGGCGCAGATCAAGATTACGCTGGACGTAAAAGGTAAGATCACCGGCTTGGCGCTTGAGCGCCCCACCGGAAATACAACCATGGACCGAGCGCTTAAAGAGGCGTTGCTGCTCACCCAGGTCAGCGAACCGCCGCCAGCAGGCATGCCGCGTACGATGAAGTTAAAAATCAGTTCGAAAGGTTAGATTCCTGTATGCGGATTAAAAGTGGTCGATCATTTCTTGCCTTCCATTTATTCAAAATCATTTAGAGTTTCAAAATCGTCCTGGTTTTGTGGACAAAACAGGAAGTGTACGCCTTTTATTGAGGAAAGGAAAAGATGTTGAATACATTATCAGCTGTTAGAACACGCAGGTTCTCATGGTTTCAAGGGTTGCCGGTTGCGGCCTCCATTCTTTTTCTGGTTTGCTTTCTTTATGCAGGAACAGGGATCTGTGAGGAGTCGCTTTCAGCTCCGGTATCCGCATCCAACAATAAAGATGTCGAGGCGTTGATCCTGCTTCTCAAACAGAAAGGCCTGCTCAGCGAAGAAGAGGTCCAGGATTTTTTGCAACGGATATCAAAAGGTCAACAAACCCCTGAATCTCCCTCAATGGCATCACAACCCTCGGATGTTCAGGATATGGAAATGTTAAACCAAAAGATCGAGGATACAAACAAAAAAATCAACCAAACCCAGGACAACCTGTTGCAACGGGATCGTTTGAACGAACGGCGCATGGATGAAATAGAGGAAAAAATTTATGAAGACATGACCGTAAAACAGCAGAAAACCAGTTGGGCGGAGCGAATTCAACTAAGCGGAGATATTCGGCTGCGGTACCAGGCCGACATGTACGACGAGAACAATTCGACCGAACTCAACGACCCCGAATCGCTTGGGGATATCATCAACACGACCGTCGACCGCAATCGGTACCGGTATCGGGCCAGGCTGGGTTTGAAAGCCAAACTGGTCGATCCCAGGGAGGCCAATGTCGGCAAGGTGGACCTCGGGCTCCGTCTGGCGACCGGCAATGATGACGATCCGGTTTCCACCAACGACACTTTTGGCGATGCCTTCAATAAAGACAATATCCTTTTAGACCAAGCTTATCTGAAATGGTCCTGGCAACCACTCGAGGAAAAATTCGGGAAACTGCCCAAAATCGGACTGATCGGCGGTCGTATGCCCAACCCATTTTTCTCCACTGATCTTGTCTGGGACAAGGATTTGAATTTCGAGGGTTTGGGGATGAACCTGATATCCGACACGCTGCTCAGCAACTCATGGAGCGTTTTTCTGGCTGCCGGTGCGTTTCCCTTAGAAGAGGTGGAGCTTCGGCAAAACGATAAATGGTTGTATGGTGCGCAAATCGGATGGACCCATCGTCCTTTTTGGGGGTTGAACTATAAAGTGGGAGTGGCGATCTACAATTATGAAAATGTGCAGGTCGACATGACCCTGGAAGAAGAAACCGACAAGGAATTGATCGAAGACTGGGACTGGTCAAAGCCCAAATTCAGGCAATGGGGCAATAGCTGGGCGGCGATCGATCCATTCGATGTTTCGGAATATGCCAACTGGACCACCGGATTGGCCTCCGATTTCAAGGAACTGAATGTTACCGCCATGATCGATATCGACCGTTTTACTCCCATTCACGTGATATTCTGGGCGGATTACGTGAAAAACCTGGGGTATGATCGCGATGAGATCAGCAATCTCGAAACTTATTTGAGTATAACTGCACTTGAAGACCAGACCGAGGGCTATCAGTTCGGCGTGGAACTCGGTTACCCATTGGTCAGGGCGTGGGGAGACTGGAAGGTCGGACTGTTCTACAAATATCTCGAAGCGGATGCAGTGCTCGATGCGTTTACCGACTCCGATTTTCACGGCGGCGGAACGGATGCCGAAGGGTACATCCTTAAATTTCAGATGGGGCTTTATAAAAACGTCTGGCTGGAAAGTAAATACATGAGTACCAATGAAATCTTCGAAGAAACGGAGTATCGGGATTCCTATCAATTTGCCATAGATACTTTCCAATTGGATATTAATGCCGCTTTTTGATGCAGTTCAGGGCGTCTATAACCGATCAGTCATAGCCATACTTACACGAATCGTGTTTGAAGAGTGAGCAATGCGAAAAGCTAAAATTATTGTCGTAGCGATTATACTGATGGCCGCCCTTATCGGAGATGCCGGCCTCGGTTATCTTAGCTGGAAGTTAACGAATGAACGCGATCAGCTGTCAACGGCGCTTGAAACCGAGCAACATCGATTCAAGCTGTTGAAACAAAAATATGCGGAACAAAAGACATTGGCTGCGAGCATTCAGCGGGCGAAACTCGGTGTGGAAGGCCGTTTGGCCCAGGCGCAACAGGAGATGGATTCGATAAAGCAAGAGAAGGAAGCGATTCAAGAAAAAATTGCCGGATTGGAAAAACAGTTCGAAAAAAAGACCGCCTCTTTAGAAGAACGTCTGGAAAAACAATCCCAAAAAATTACACGATTGAAAGAAATCCAGGAGGAGTACAAGACCAAACTTGCTGAAGCTGTGCAAGTGGCCAGAGAAAGGCATGCAAAAATTCTTCAACTGGAATCGGATAACGGGGACCTGACGGCCCGTCTGCAGGAAAAAACCTCCGGTCTGCGCCGTTGCGAAGAGCATAATGTGAGACTGAGCCAATTATCCGAAGAGGTCGTGCATGCCTATTACAACAAAAGCACCGGAAGTTCTGTCGATCCGTTTACTAAGATTAAACAGGTAGAACTTGAGAAAATCGTGCAGGAGTACTTGGATCGAATTGATAAAGACAATATGGGGTTGCTCAACAAAAGAGATGAATAGGAGATTATTTAGTAGACTTCTCGGAATATATTATTTCCTCTTTTTTTCGTCAAAACGGATGAACCATCTTTAACCTCTCGAATGCCGCTTTGCTGGCGACCATATACTTTTTCAGAAAATAAGCGTGGAAAAAGAGACCATACGTAAATGGCGTAACGGGCTTTTCTCGGCGAACACTTTACAGTTGAACAATGGCTGCATCTACCTGGTAGCAGAATTCCGATCCTAATCAAGGGTTAACAATAATAGCCTACCTCCTATTACATCTATTTCGACAATCCATTTATTGATGATGGAGATGGTTAATGAACACATCCGCGTCTGCTACCCGACCGCTGGAGGCGGTTGAAAACAATTCATTGCCACACTCATCGGCACTTTGCTCGATAGGGGAAAAAGCTCAGGCCGGTGTTGTGCGTCTCAGCATTGTTATTCCTTGCTACAATGAGACTGCCACTTTGACCAAATGTGTTGAACGCGTACTAGAAATTGCCAGTGATCGGTTGCTTCTGGATATCGTCATCGTCGATGACGGCTCCACCGATGGCAGCCTGGCGTTGGCCGTAGGTATTGCCGAGGCAAATCCCGGTATGGTCAGGGTTTTCGGCCACGAGTGCAACCAGGGAAAGGGCGCGGCCCTGCAAACCGGATTCTCCCATGCCAACGGTGACTATGTGGCTGTTCAGGATGCCGACCTGGAATACGATCCCAACGACCTGATTCGCCTGCTCGGCCCCCTGGTGGCCGGCCACGCCGACGTGGTGATCGGTTCAAGGTTCCTATCTTCCGGTGCCCATCGGGTCTTGTACTACTGGCATTCGGTGGGCAATAAGTTCCTGACTACGATTTCAAACATGTTCACAGACTTGAACCTGACCGATATGGAGAGCTGCTACAAGGTGTTTCGGCGCGAAGTCCTCCAGCAGGTAACCATCAAAGAAAAGCGCTTCGGATTCGAACCCGAAATCGTGGCCAAGGTTGCCCATCTGGGCGCCCGCGTCTACGAGATGGGCATCTCCTATCATGGCCGCACCTATGAGGAAGGTAAAAAGATCGGCGCCAAGGACGGTCTGCGGGCCCTGTACTGCATTTTTCGCTACAATGCCTATCGGGTGCCGCTGCCCGTCCAATTCGTCATCTACCTGTTTATCGGCGGAACGGCGGCGATGGTCAACCTGCTGGCCTTCCTCGGCCTCATTGGTCTTGGACTGCCGGTACCCGGGGCGGCGCCGTCCGCCTTCTTGCTGGCGGCGACAACCAATTATATTCTCTGCATCCTGCTCTTGTTCAGACACAAAGCCCGCTGGAACAGCGCCATGGAAATTCTGTTGTATTGTCTGTTGGTGGTTTTTATGGCCGGTGTGGATTTAAAGATCACTCAAGCGTGCCTAATGATGGGAGCTTCGGCTGCCGCGGCAAAACTGACGGCTACGGCCATAGGGTTGGTGCTGAATTTTGTGGGACGGCGGTTTTTGATCTTTCCGGAAAAGGGCGGGAATTCTCAGATATTCAAGTAAACATCAATTCTTCGTTTAGAGAAAAGTACTTAGATCAAAGAAGGACAATTGAAAACAAGCGTATCAATGGCTCAGGAAACAGAACATAAAATCCAATTCACAGCTAAAACCGGTTTATTAGTCGCGGCCATTGTCCTGTTGACGCTGATTGCTTATCTGCCGGCCATCCAGAGCGGTTATATTTGGGATGACGACGACTATGTAACCGAAAATCAAACGCTGTGGTCCTCCGGCGGCCTGGCACAAATCTGGATGTCGCCCAAATCCACCCCCCAATACTATCCGCTAGTTCACTCCTCTTTCTGGCTGGAATACCAGCTTTGGGAACTCAACCCGATGGGATACCACATCACCAATGTGCTGCTACACATCGGTGCGGCAATGCTGCTGTGGCGCGGCTTGTTTCTCCTTGGATTGCCCTATTCGTGGGTGGCTGCGTTTATTTTCGCCCTCCACCCGGTTCATGTCGAATCGGTGGCCTGGATCACGGAGCGCAAGAATGTGCTGTCCATGGTATTCTATCTTTCCGCGGCCATTTGCATGTTTTACCGGCTGGACCTGGTTGAAAACAAAATAAAGCCAAAGCGCAGTTGGTTCTGGTATCTCGGCGGATTGTTCTTTTTTGCATGCGCTTTATTAAGCAAGACCGTTACCTGCTCACTGCCCGCCGCGCTGTTACTCCTTATCTGGTGGCGGCGAGGACGAGTGAAATTCCTTGAAGTTCTCGATTTGCTGCCTTTTTTTGCGTTGGGGCTGGTTGGCGGCCTTTCCACGGCCTGGTTGGAGCAGCACCATGTGGGGGCCCAAGGGGTTGAGTGGAACTACGGGCTGGTTGAACGGGTGCTCATTGCCGGCCGCGTTATCTGGTTCTATGCCGGCAAGTTGTTCTGGCCTGGGGAACTGGTATTCAACTATCCGCGTTGGTCCGTGGACAGCGGTGCCTGGTGGCAATATTTTTTCCCGGTTGCCGTTATTTCGGTGACCGTCTTTCTGTGGTTCATGAGACGGAGATGGGGACGGGGACCGCTGACGGCCTTTCTGTTTTTCTGCGGGACCCTTTTTCCCGCCCTGGGGTTCATCGATGTCTATCCGTTTCGATATTCCTTTGTGGCCGATCATTTTCAATACCATGCCAGCATCGGGCTGATTGCTGCCGCCGTTGTTGCTGGAGGCCGTCTGATAGGGTCTTGGCCCGTCCGAAGGGTTGGTGCCTTGGCTGGTGTCGTGATTGCCCTGCTGGCCGTCTGTACCTACTACCAGTGTTATGATTACCACGATGTGGAGACATTGTGGCGGCGTACGATTGCCAAGAATGACGGATCCTGGCTGGCCCACAACAACCTGGGGGTGATCCTTTATTCCCGAGGGAAGGACGATGAGGCCCTGCAACACTATTTGGCGGCCGTTGAATCCCAACCGAATTACACGGAAGCGTTGAACAACCTGGGCTCTCTGTATGCCGGCAAGGGCGAATCGGATCGGGCCCTCTCTTATTTCGAAGAAGCATTATCCGTGGAACCGGGCAATGTCCTGGCCCACTATAATCTAGGCGTGGAATATGCCGACCGCGGCGAGATCGACAAGGCCATGCGCTATTACCGCAAGACCTTGCAGTTGAACCCCGAATACACCAGAGCGCACAACAATCTGGGACGTCTGTTGATGAATCTGAACCGCGATGATGAGGCCCAACGGCATTTCCGATTGGCCCTGGAATATTCTCCCCGTATGGTACAGGCGCATATCAATCTTGGGGCCATAGCCTTGAAAAAAGAATCCATCAACGATGCGATCCTTCATTCGCTCGCAGCCATCGACCTGCAACCGGAAAATGCCCAGGCGCACACTCAATTGGCAATCGCATACAGCCGGTTGGACAAGATGGAGAAAGCGATCGAAGCATTCGAAACCGCCTGGCGGTTGGATCCCAACGATGCTTCAATTCAAGCCAATTTAGGGACGGCCCTATTTCGTAAAAATCGCTTTCCCGAAGCGCGGGATGCCTATGAACGCGCACTGGCGCTGACGCCCCAACGTTCAGACCTGCAGGCCAATCTGGCCGATACCTATGCAGCCCTGGGGAATAAGCAAAAAGCTGTCGATTTCTACCGCCGTGCCTTGGCCCGCGACCCCGACAGCCTACGAACACGATTGAACTATGGCATATTCATGGCCCGTAACGGCAATTTAGATGCGGCGCTGGAACAGTTCAACGCGGTTTTGCGCACGCATCCGGAATCGGTCGAGGCCCATCGAAGCCGGGTGCAGGCCCAATGGCTGGCCGGGTATCATGCTGCGGCCCGTGACAGCTATTCGGCCCTGAAAAAAATATCGCCGATTCAGGCGGCGGAGTTGGCCGGGTTCATTCCGGAATTGGAGGCCGAATTTAGTGGTGAGAAATCAGAAGGATAGCGAGTGCTCATCCAGAAATGTCCATGAAAATAGAACGTCCGACCAATCGCCGTGCATTGCTCTTATTCAGCATCCGTTTCGTGCTGCTTGCCGGTGGACTATACATCCTGTTCAACTGGCTGCCGCCATCAGCAATAGCCGATCCGCTCAACAGGCATACCGCGGCAATGACGGCCTTTCTTTTGCGTTTGCCTCATCTGGAACCGTCCGTTTCCGGGGTGATTCTAACGGCCCATGGCTTCAGCATCAGAATTATCGCGGAATGCACCGCCATTTTCGTGGCGATTCTCTATTTCTCCTTTGTAATGGCATATCCCACGGCCTTGAAAAACAAGCTGTTGGGCCTTGCGGCCGGGCTGCCGTTTCTCTTTGCCGCCAACCTGGCGCGCATACTCTTCATTTTTCTGGTCGGGCTCAAATACAGAACCTTTTTCGAATATGCCCATGTTTATATCGGCCAGATCGTCATGATTCTGCTTGTCCTGGTAGCCGTGATGACCTGGCTGCGCTCCATTGCCGCCGTAGAAATGGATGATCGGCCGCTTTCCTTTCTGGCCCGATTCATCGCCTATTCAAGCATACCGTTTGTGTTCTGGCTTTATCTGGATCAGGGGTTCGTCTATATCAACCTGTTAATCGTCAAGGCGCTGTTGGGCCTGTTCGGTCTTCAGGTACCAATCCCGGAAAAACTCGACCTTTATCCGCATACGTTCAACACCTTTCATCTGATTGCATTCACTTCGCTGATGATGGCCACCCGTTCCATCGAGCGATCTCAGAAAGCCGGATGCATCCTGATCGGCCTATCGATCTTGTGTGGCGCCCATTTGCTGTTCCGATTGAATCAGGTACTCTTCGTGGATTTTAATATCAAGTATGCCATGCGGCCGTTTGTTGCCCTGATCATCATCAACCAGTGGATACTGCCGTTCGGGCTCTGGTTGTTTTTTGCCCGCAACGTGCTCTTCAAGCGTGAGGATCGTTTCATCTGCCCGATCTGCGGGGCAGAAAAAAAAGGATTGATCGAGCATATGAAAGCCAAGCATGGCTATGAATTGAATCAAAAATCACTGCACATATCGGAAAAGATCGCATGAAGCACCTCAGAAAACGCGTTTTGGTCACTGGAGGAGCTGGTTTTTTGGGCTCGCACCTGTGCGACAGGTTGGTCGAAAGAGGGGAGGACGTCCTTTGTGTGGACAACTACTTCACCGGTCAGAAAAAAAACATCGAGCACCTGTTGGGCAAGCCCAATTTCGAGTTGTTGCGGCACGACATCACCTTTCCTCTCTACGTCGAAGTGGACGAAATTTACAATCTGGCCTGCCCGGCCTCACCCATCCATTATCAGTTCGACCCTGTCCAGACGACGAAGACCAGCGTACACGGTGCCATCAACATGCTGGGCTTGGCCAAGCGCACCAAGGCAAAAATTTTCCAGGCTTCGACCAGCGAGGTCTACGGCGATCCAACCATCCACCCCCAGACCGAAGATTATTGGGGGCACGTCAATCCCATCGGCTACCGGTCGTGTTACGATGAAGGCAAGCGTTGCGCCGAAACGCTTTTTTTCGATTACCACCGGCAGCACCGGCTGCACATCAAGGTCGCGCGGATCTTCAATACCTATGGCCCGCGCATGCATCCCAACGATGGGCGGGTCATATCCAATTTCATCGTCCAGGCAATCCGGGGGGAACCCATTACCATATACGGAAACGGCGGCCAGACCCGATCCTTCTGTTATGTCAGCGATATGATCGATGCATTTTTTGATTTGATGGCAACACCGGAAGACATAACCGGTCCCATGAATCTGGGAAATCCCGGTGAATACAGCATCCTCGAATTGGCGCAAACGATACTGAAAATGACCTGCTCACCATCGGAAATTGTATTTAAACCGCTTCCCCCGGATGATCCGTTGCAGCGTCAACCGGATATATCTTTTGCCAAGAAGATCCTGGAGTGGAAGCCGAAGATTAACCTGCAAGAAGGGCTGGAGAAGACGATCCGGTATTTTCAAAATGGTCATCTGCCATGAGGGACATGAAAAATCTGCTGTATCTAACGGAATGCTAATTTAACAGATTTAAGAATTGGTGGTATGAAAGTTTTTTTGCCGAGAACAGAAACCGGTGCCCACAAGTTAAGGTGTAACACCATGAAACCAGAGACAACCCATAGTCTGCACCAAAGTCTGCACCAAAGTCTGCAACCGGTCGGCTACCGTATCATCGTCGTTTCCCTGGGTGGCATCCTGCTGGTGGCGGCCGTGGTCAAGGGCATCGATCTGCAGCAGTTTGCCCTGCAGATCCGTCAGTATGGCATCCTTCCGGACAATGCCGGACTGATCCACGGCGTGGCCTGGTTTATGGTGGTGGTGGAGGCCGTCATCGGGGCGGCGCTGCTGGTGAACTGGCGGCCCAAGCTGATGCTGGCGGCCTTCGTTGCGTTGATGTTGCTTTTCATCGTCGCCCTGGTCTGGGCCATCGTTCAGGGTGGTGTTGCGGATTGCGGTTGCTTCGGGCCTGCCGCCCAAAGAAGCCCGCTGGAGGCGCTGGTGGAAGATGCCGTCTTGCTGCTGATCGCAGTCGCCGCATGGCGGCTTCGGCCGGAAGGAATCTATTTTAGAAAACCGCTGAAAACGTGGGCCGTAGCCGCCGTTTGCGTCCTGGCCATGAGCCTGCCGTTGACCGTGGGAAAAGGGCTTTCGGACCCGCCGTCGGCTGCCCTGGAAGAAGGCAGGAACGGCTCCGGGATGGTTCTCGAATCATTGTCCGGCGAGCAGATCGACCTGACAACGGGAACCTTTTTACTGGCCCTGATGTCCACCGACTGCGCCCACTGCCGCGAATCGGTGCCCCTGCTCAATGAAATCGTCGCCGAAGTGGACGACGCCATTTCCATTTGCGGAATCACCGCCAGTGAGCAAGCCGAGGTGGATCGGTTCATCGAGGACAACTTCGCCTTTTATCCCGTGTTAAACATAGATGCGCAGCGCTTTACGTCATTGATGAGCGATGCTCCGCTGCCCCAATTCCTTTTAATCCGCGATGGGCAGATTCTCTCCCGCTGGCAGGGTGAGGTTCCGCAGTTGAGGGCTTTGATGGAGGTGGCGGCGAAAGCGCAAGGTGCATAGTTCGTGCTCATCCAGAAAGGGTTAATTTGCCCGATATCTGCGTTATGCTCCAAATTTTATCCTCGGAATATCAACTATATGCCTCCGGTAAAATTTCTCACAAGCCTTGATCTCGGCCAAATTTTCCTATTTCTGCACGAACACGCGGCTGAAAACTTTAAGATACAAATAACCTCTACGAACCATCCAACCGAGGCCCCATGACAATCAAAAAATCCCTGATTCTCACAATCTTTCTGCTGCTCACCGCAGCGTTAGCGGCAACGGCTGCCGATGGCCCCGACCGCACGGCCAAGAAACTTTACAACAAAGGTGTGAAGGCATACGAGAAAAACGATTTTTCGGAAGCACGGAAGAATCTTAAAGAGGCCATCGAGAACTACCCGGATTACGCCGATGCCTACTACACGCTCGGCCGGATCGCCCTGGCGGAAAAGCAAACCCAGCAGGCATTCGATTATTTTTCCAAGGCGACCCGCATCGACCCCACTCACAGCCAGGCCCAACTGGAAATGGGCCGGATCCTCATGGCGGCCCGCATGCCGGAAGAAGCACTGCTTCGGATCGAGGTAGTGTTGAAAAACGACCCCGGCAATCTGGATGCTCTGCTCGTTAAAGGCTCGGCCCTGCTGGCCCAGAAGAGAAGCGCTGAAGGGATCAAAATCCTCTCTCCGCTGTTCGAGAAAGGAGAGCGCAACCGGGATCTGATCCTGCTGCTGGCAGCGGCTCATTTCAGAAAAGGTGAAGCGCCCCTGGGTGAGTCGGTTCTCAAGGCCGGCCTCAAAGCCCATCCCGAGGACATCGCCCTGCATCTTCAACTGGCCGGAGCCCATCAGCGTGCCGGGGACCTGAAAGCGGCCCAGGCCATCATGCAAAAGGTCATCGAGATCGATCCCACCAACGCGGCCTATCCCATCACCCTGGCCCGGCTGTACTGGGAAACCAAGGAGAACCAAAAGGCCGATCAGGTACTGGAAAAGGCCCTGAAGGAGAACCCGGATGATCCGGCACGGCGCATCGCCGTGGCCAATTTCTATCTGGAGAAGAAGCAGATCGATCGTGCCCAGCAATTGCTCATTGAAGGATTCGCTTCCGGTGATCCGGGCGCCCGTTTGAGGCTGTCCTTAAGCGAGCTGTACCTGAAAACCAACCGCCCCCAGGAAGCCATCGATTTGCTGGAAAAGGGCCTTAAAGAGACCCAGGCGTCGGAAACCGATGAACGCATTCGAATCCATAATGCCTTGGCGAAAATCTATTTGGCCGCCAAAGAGATCGATACTGCCAAAGCCTATGCGGAAAACGTGCTGAAGCAGGATCCCGCCAACTTGCAGGCGCTGGTAACCCGCGGTATGGCCTTGAAAAGCGGCGGCAAGGCGGATGCGGCCATACAGGATTTCAAACAGGTCCTGCGGCGCAAACCCGATTTTGTACAAGGCTACCTCCAATTGGCCGATGCCTATGCCATGCAACGCAAGACCGGTATGGCCCGCAAGACGCTGGACGCAGGACTCCGCTTGGCGTCGGCGGACCGCGAACTGCTCATGGCGTCCTACCGGGTCTGTCTGATGGAGAAAGACTATAAGCAGGCAGAGCAGCACCTGCTCGATCTGGTCGATAAATATCCACAGGCCATCGATGCCCAGGCGATGCTGGGCGATTTCTATCTGGCTCTCAACGACGAAAGTGCGGCCCGGCGAGAATTCAGCGAGATTGTATTGAAATCTCCCCGCTCGGCGGTGGGGCACATCAAACTCGCTCGACTTTACGCCCGGCAGGGCCAGACTGACAGCGCCATTGCCCAGTTGCAGAAAGGCCTTGGATTGGTGGAGGACAACCAGGCCCTGTCCGCCGAACTCGTGACAGTCTGGCTGTCCGCCGAGCGCTTTGACGATGCCTTGGTCCTGTGCGACAATCGCCTGAAAGCCAATCCTGAAGAGGCCTTTGCCCACTACCTGAAGGGCAGGGTCTTCAGCAGCATGAAAAAATACGATGATGCCCGGAAAGCCTTCGAAAAGGCGGCCGAAATCGATCCCATGTGGCCGGAGGCGGGCAACAGCCTGGCCGCCGTTTATCTACTGCAGGATAAAAAGAAAGAAGCCATCGATCACTTCGAGGAGACCCTGGCACATAACCCTAAAAATTCCACCGCCACCCTGGTGCTCGGGCGCCTGTACGAGGAGCGCAACGAATATGACAAGGCCATAAAGGTCTATGAAAACGGTGTCGGCAAGGTACCGGGATTCTGGAGCGCGGCCAACCGCCTGGCCTTTTTACTGGCCGACCGGGCTACCTCCGTGGAGACTTTGGATCGGGCCCTGAAGATCGCTTCGGCGGCCTACCGGATGAAACCGGGGCAGGCTGCGATCATCGATACCCTGGGTTGGATCTACTATAAGAAGGGTGAGACCGAACGGTCGCTGCACCTGTACGAAAAACTCATCGCCGCTGCACCCGAAGACCCGGTGGTCAACTACCATATGGGTGTGGTCCTGAAAAAATCGGGGGATATCGATACGGCCAGAGAGAAGTTGCAGACCGCCACCCGTAGCGAAGCCAAGTTTTACGGCCGGGATCATGCCGAGGCGTTGCTGAGGGAGTTGACGAACTCGTAAAAAAGCCGATATCGGCGTTACGCTCATCCTTCGTCACTGCGGCGTACGCCAGAGTACGCTGCCTTCGGCACCCGCGATTGCGGTATTCTCAAAATTCGCAAGCCTTGATCTCGGCCTTTTTACGAGCCCGTCGGAAATTCGGATTCTTAAGGATTCATCTAAGAATTGAAAAGCAAAAGCCTTTCAGCTGAAAGTTGAAAGGTGGAAGGTGGAAGAGATCCAGCCGTTGGGTGTAATGGGAGGCAAGATTGAGGAATGCGTTATGGCGTAGGAGCTGCTTCCAGCCGCGATAAAAAAATTCCGGCTGGAAGCCTTTACTTGCAAAAAAAACACACACTGTTTCGATGGCTGTGTTACCCTCAGCCCCCTGAATCCTGAACCCTTCTCCCATTAATCGATTTCTAACTCCCTGCTAATCAAGACAAAATTCTACCAAGGCAAATTCTTTCCCATCAGCATCATCAATGCTGGCGGTTTTGCGGAGTAAACCTTAAATCAGGGAGCACGAAAATGTATTCAAACGGAACCGGACTGGGTACCGGAAGACGATACAATTGGGAAACGAAAGCATTGCGGCGCCGGAGCGACGAGGCCCGGGCCTTCCAGAGTGGAAAACGGTTCGTTACCTGCATATGCCCCAAGTGCGCCATCCACCACAATGTTTACATGCTGTGGACCGGCCGGGGCGTGCCGCGCAAGTATTGCGGAAACTGCAAACCCCTGGTTTCCGGATACGACAATGCCGTGCTTCAGGAAGCTGCCGTATATTCCTCCGGCCATTCCAGGAGAAGCGGGCGACGCCACGATGAGGATTGAGACGGCGCCACTGGTTTTTCGCAAGGCGGTTCGGCGGGGTTGAGGGCTCATCGTTTGCAGTTCATGGTCCTCTAAACCATCACGAATTACATTTCACTGTTCGCAGGCTCCCGGCTGTTGATTCGTTATGTGTTAAACATGTTTAATATTAAAATTATTATTGCTATAAAACGCATTTTATATTAAAAGCTCCAATAACATAAAATATGTTTTGGAGCTTTGGTATGATCCCCTCCATCATCAGACAAGCATCGGCTTTCATATTGGTCAGGAAGCAGCCTGCCTATCGCCGTTACCTACACGGAAAAATCGCTTTCGACGAGCCTCTGATCGGTATCAAGGGCGCGCGTGGCAGCGGAAAAACTACGCTGATGTTGCAGCACGCGATAGAAAGCCCTTTCCCCAAAGAAAAAATTCTCTATGTCGCCTGCGACCATCCAGCCATGGTGGATGTTAACCTATATGATTTGGCGCAGACTTTTTATCAGGAAGGAGGACTGCTGCTGCTCGTTGACGAGGTGCATAAAGCCAAGGACTTCGGTATTGCATTAAAGGCGATCCGTGACACCTTCGACCTGAAGGTTATCTTCTCCGGTTCGTCGGCGCTGCGAATCGACCACGAGTTGTCCGACCTTTCACGAAGGGCCGTAATCCACACGCTTCCCGTCCTCTCCCTACGTGAGTTCATGGAAATGAAGTCTGGATTGACCTTCGATGCCCATGCCTTGGAAAAAATCGTTTCCAGCCATCAGGCGATATCAGCAGCAGTATGCGAAAGAATTCGCCCCATCGAATATTTTCAGAACTATCTACAATACGGTGCATACCCGTTTTTTCTGGAATCTCTCCATGACTACACCCGAAAGCTTCTAGAGGTGGTCAACGTAACCATCGATTCCGATCTTTGCGGATTGTATAATATCGAACCCATGAAACTCGACAGACTCAAGAAGATTCTCTACATGCTGTGCACCACCCCACCCACGGAATTAAACAAGTCGAAACTCAGCAATGCCGTGGGTGCATCGTGGCCCACCCTGTCCAGATATCTGGACAGGATGCAGGCCGGCAGCCTGATTCATGTGGTTCGCGGTGGCACAGGAATGCGTACGGTCAACAAACCGGATAAATTGCTCCTGAACAATCCCAACCTGTTTCATGCGCTTTGCGCCATGCCGAATATCGGGACCCTGCGCGAAACCTTTTTCGTTTCGCAACTCTCCCAGGGTCATCAGGTCCATTACCATGATCGTGGCGATTTCATCGTGAACGAGAAATACATCTTCGAGATCGGAGGGGCACAAAAAACGTCCCGGCAACTCGGCGAACAGGCCGGTGCATATGTGGTGTCCGATGATATTGAAACCGGAACGGCCAAGCAGATTCCGTTGTGGGTTTTCGGGATGGGGTATTAAACTGACGAGATGTCGTTTTTCTCCAGGCGTCTCATAAACCGTGGCAGGGAAATAATAGTTACTTCATCATAGACGGGAAATTCGTCAAGCAAAAGTCTTTTTCGCATGTCGTTTGGATATCCGTTCAATGACTGTGATCATTCTTTTAAGTGACCGGTCCTGACGGCTTCTTCGTATTGGGAAGCCGCATTCGTCAGCGCTTCGTTGGGCAATGCATCTTCGTTCAATATTTGAAAAAAGCGATGCCAGTCGCGTTCCGTAAATTTGATGTTGTAGGAATCGTCGAGGGTACGTTTTGCTTCCCGTTCCAATGTGATCCGGGCATAATCGGCCGGTTTTAAACCCAGCAGATGCGCCGCCCGTTCAATGATTTTTTTGCTTTCGGTATGCATGCGCACATCTAATTAGTGTTCATCCGCGAAAATAACTAACTGGAATAAAAAAGAAAAGCGCATTTTATGCTGGTATTTTCTCACTGTCTGTAGTATAAAGTATTTTGCCAAACACTTAAAAATACTACGTAAACAAGAAAAAGGGCCGACATAAAATGCGCGAGAAACAACAAAAACAAATGCCGCTGATAAGTCTCCCCACGGGTCATCCCAGAGAAGTAGAACTGGAGATGATCAGCAAAATCCTGGACAAGACTCCTAACATTTACGATCATGTTCTGCAAGACCTCAACGGTGGCCTCAAGATAGAACGTCAACGAACCGGGGCCAACGGTATGAGTGCCGAGCAGGTGACCCGCGCCGCGATTGTGATGAAGCTTTTCAACTTCACCTATGAAGACCTCGCCTTTCATATTTCCGATTCCAGATCGCTCAGACGGTTTTGCAGAATCGGTATTTTCGATAAGGGCTTCAAGAAATCCGCCCTGAATGAAAATATCAAAAGGATCTGCCCTGAGACCTGGGAGCTTATTTCCCTGGACCTGTTGGCATATGCGAAGGACAACAACATCGAAAAAGGCAGAACGACCCGAGTCGATTGTACCGTCGTCGAGAGCAACATCCACCCTCCTTGCGATTCCATGCAGTTGTATGACGCTGTGCGCGTGCTCGCGCGGTTGTTGACTCAAGCCCGGGATGACTTCAAAATTAAAATCGTTTTCACGGATCATCGTCGCCGTGCAAAAAGGCGGATGACCGCCATCCAATACGCAAAAGGGAAAAAGCAACGACTGTCTCCGTATAAAGACCTGCTCAAGGTCACCCAAAAGTCCATCGGTTACGCGATCAAAGCCGAAGAAACGATAGGCGGAATCTGCACAACCAATTTTGAATTGCTTGGCTTATTGAACAGCATCAAACATTACAGCGATTTGGCCCGTCAGGTCTACGACCAGACCTATCGCCGGGTTATTCAAGGCGAAAGCGTATCGGCCGACCAGAAGGTATTCTCGATTTTCGAGGAACACACGGACATCATCATCAAAGACCGCCGGGATAACCATTATGGCCATAAGATTTGCCTGACCGGTGGAGCCTCGAACCTTATCCTCGATTGTGTCGTTCTTGAGGGCAATCCCGCAGATAGCACACTGGTTGAACAGATGCTGGATCGCCAGAAATCGGCTTACGGACGCTACCCGCTGAAAGTTGCCCTGGACGGTGGCTTTGCATCCAAAGGCAATCTGAACACGGCCAAGGCCAAAGGCGTCAAAGATGTCTGCTTTGCCAAAAAACGGGGTCTTGAAGAGATTGACATGTGTCGCAGTCACTATGTTTACAAAAAGCTCAGACAGTTCCGTGCCGGTATCGAATCGGGCATATCCTGGCTCAAACGCAGTTTCGGCTTGACCCGGTGCACGTGGAAAGGTTTTCGTTCTTTTAAAAGCTACGTGCTTTCGTCGGTGGTCGCGGCCAACCTGCTGACGATCGCTCGAAAGCAATTGGCTCCTGCTGGATAACCTCACAACCTGAGAAAATTCAGTTACTGAAATCCAGAGAGCAGGTGCGTCCGGAGGCGTGCTTTTTTAGAGTATTTACCCATATCCTTGTCGGGCTTTCAATGTGCCGTGTCTTGGAGGATTCTATTCCTCACGTTACCCGATTTTTACTTCTCGACGCACTGCTTAAACCTGCAATTTATGGACGGACACTAATTATGAATCAAAATTGGTTTTCATCCGTTACCTCCTTGTGGCATGATATGAAAGTCACCTATTGTCGAACAAAATTAATTATTTGTTGTACATTGTCACCAATTTCAATAAAAACTCCCTGTTATCATACAACTGTGAATTCGTCGGGATGACAAAAGAAGCCCGATCCTCAATTAAAATTCCATTGAACCTTCGCGTCTTTGCATGAGACGAACAGCATCCATTCGCAACAATGTCCATATTTTCCGCAAGCAAATCCAAGCCAACACCGTCCAAAAAATGTACAAGAAAGCCGGACAACGGAAAACCCCCGTCCAAACGTCACAACGGAAAATGCCACACTCCGGGTAACCGGAGGCCGGAAAGCCACGGGTCCTTATTTCCTCCCCAAGGAAAACAGGATCGCCGGGTTGCCCTGAAGCGGGGGAACCCGGTAATCCTGTTCTTTGATTTTTTATAAAAGCAGTCACTTTCAGGTTAAGGGAACCCCGTGCAAATCGGGGACGGGCCCGCCGCTGTGACCTCGCTCTGAAACGGTTCTGCCAGTATTAGAGAACCTGAAGCCTGTTCGAAAACCTTGGATCAGGCCCGATAACAAGGCGGCAAACGCATCGAAAGCGGAGCATACATGTTAGTATGTGAGCATTTTGAGGCGTTCGCCAACGCCGTTAGCGGGTCTTAGACAGGGTTTTGGAGCTGGTTTCGAGAACCATCCGAACCGCGTGAAAATAACCGATTCGGAGAGTACCGCCCGGCATTTTATGCCACTGTCTATAGAAAATAGATGGGAAGGCCGCCGGACGGGCGAGGAAGTCAGAAGACCTGCCTGAAAGGCCGAATGCCCCCGCGGACCGGGGTCGGCACCGGATGATCCACTCAACTATTGAGAAAAACGGAAGATCCCCGGATCGATGTGTCTGTCGGTCCGGGGTTTTTTATTGGGGCGGTTTGATTGGTTTTATTGGTTGGGTTGGTTTGTTGGAACGGTAGCATTCCTTCAGGTCTAAACCGCTTCAGCCTATAGCCTAAACATCTAATAACGTTTTGATCGTTAGGTTCGTTTAGATCGTTGGGTGCGTTGCCCTGCTCTTGAAGTTCCAGGCTTCGTGGGAGCGGCTTCCAGCCGCGATTCGGGCCAGCGGCAGGCGAAATCTCATATGCGGACAATTCTTCAAAAGGTTGTCCAGAACAATTACTTTCAATCCATTAATTGAGGAAAAGGAGGAAGTTTCACATGTTCAACCACAAGTTCAGCAGAGCGGTTCTCGTTCTATTAGCGTTGCTCTTGTTATTCCCCACAGTTTCGGTATTGGCCGACTCGTCTTATGTCAGCCTCTCGATCGACGGAACGTCCCGCGATATCGGTAGTGGTACTATTTACCTCGAAGGTAGCTTCAGCGTTTCTAATGGCATCGGCCATTACTGGGCCAGCGGTAGCTATTATACCGTTGACCTGGCTACCGAAACCATCACCAACATGGGTGCGCCAAGCAGTGTGTTAAGCAACGGCTATGGCGATCCCTTCGGCTTATACGATGCCACCAGTAATGCCTTCTATGCCGCTACATACTATAATGAAGGAAGTAGTTACATATACAAATACGACTACGCAACAGAGACTTGGTCGGAAGGGGTCGAAACCGTAAATCTATACAGCGGTGCGATCTATGACGGTAATATTTACGTTTCCGGCCTGCGCGAACCCTGGTCCGGAGGCTATGATACGAATTACATATCCCTGTTCGACGTTGAGGCCGGCATATCATACGCGCTCATCGAAACTGGCGGGGCATCGGCCAGCGTGGCCTTGGATAATGTTGGAAACGTTTACTATGCGACTTATGGGACAAATGAATTGTACCGCTGGTCCGCGGATCAGGTGGAGGGGGTGATGGAGGATCTTGCCAACGGCATAGAGGATACCTACCTGACCCTGGATGATGGAGAAAAGCTTTCAGACCTGCCCGGAGGCGGCAATGGTATCACCGTGGACGATGCCGGTAATGTTTTCGTTACCACCAACGGTTCGGCGGGAAACCTATTACTGATGTGGAATGGCGAATCGGGTGACGAGGATAATTATACCATTCTCGGTGAAGCTCCTGAAGATGAGTATATGGCTTGGTACGGTTTCATGGATATCGAGGGCGATTTCACCCTGGGAGACTCCCTTTACCTTTCTGCCGCATACGGTGGCTGTATCACTGAAATCACCGCCGCACCGGTCCCCGTGCCGGCTGCCATATGGCTGCTGGGTAGCGGGTTGCTCGGCCTGATAGGAATCCGGAGACACAGCAACGCCTGATTCGACCGGAATACAAAACGGTACAAATTCTCGCAGGCATGGCCTGCTCTTAAAGCGATTCGCACTTGTAGGAGCGGGTCATACCCGCAACACCTTATTTTAAAAGGAGGAACTAAAAAGAATGAAATGCAAAGGAATCATTCTTATCGTCGCCATCGTCTTTTGCATCTCTCCGATCGCCCAAGCCTCTTTCAGTCTTGACGATATCGAATTCTGGGCCGGCAGCGGATCCAACAGCGCCGCCATGGTCATCCACTGGTCGGCCCCCGAAGTCTACAACCTGGCTTACAGCGGCGGGGCGAGCACGCCCATGCCGGCCCCCATCACCGAGCTTTCCCTGGCCTGGGGCTACAACTTCGACGGGACGGCCACCGGCTGGGACATGATGACAGCCATTGCCGCAACCGATGACCGGCTATACGTGGTCGGCGGTTCCGGCACGGTTCAGGGCATCGGTTACGACCTGGACGGCGACGGCCAATTCGGCATCAGCGACGGCGACACGACATATACCGAAGACGATTTCACTGACGGCGTCCTGGACGGGTTGGGATACAACGTCGACAGCCTGGTCCCCACCGACAGTGGCGACCTCTACTGGGGCGGCTGGTACGGTCCCAACTGGGAGCTGTGGTTCGAATTAGGCGGCGAGGGGGGATATACCTACGCTCCGGACCGCGGCGACGGCGAATACTGGACCCCGACGGATGATTACGGTTTTGAAGGTGTTCACGGCGAATGGCAGTTCTCGGAGGTCGGAATCGCGGGAATCAACCTAGAAGACGAATCCTGGGTGGGCTGGTCGGTAGCCGCCGCCGGTCTCGATTACACCGATCCCACCGATGAAGGCACCGTCGCCTGGATAAACAACAAACAGGCGCCCGTCGAACCGATAGCGGCTACTTCTGCGGTGCCCGTGCCGGCTGCCGTCTGGCTGCTGGGCAGCGGGCTGCTTGGCCTGATCGGTATTCGCAGAAGAAGAGCATCTTAAATCGGTCCTGAATTATCCGGTTCCCACGCTCTGCGTGGGAACCCCAACCATATTCAAAGACGGGGAAGGAAGATGCGTTCAGTGAAGTTACGGCTATTATCGATCATTTCAATTTGTCTATTCTGTTTCGCGCCGGTGGCCCATGCGGCTCTTTACGACTTCAACGGCTACGATATCGACGTCGAGGCCTGGGCCGGAAGCGGTGAGAACGAGATCATTCTGACTGATGTCTGGAATAATGTCGGGTTGCGGGCGCAGGCACTGCGCCCCTGCGAGGGTGGAAACCCGAGTATTTTAATGATTGCGGAGTAAACCACTGAATAACCTGCAGGGGCACGGTGAGTCGCAATGTTGTTGACTTAAGCTTTTTTGTTCTCATTCCCGCCGGGTCTGTCCTTGAGCAGTCGGGGAGGAGGAATCTATTTTGCTTTTGTTCTTAAACACTTAAAGTGGGTTCTCGCCTTCGCGGGAATGACGAAATGAAAAAGTTATCCGAAAGGATAACAAAATCGGGAGGGACGGCGGAAATCACGAGAACAGCATATGCGAAACCCTGAATCCGTCATGTATTATGACTTTTAGATTTAAGGATGTTAAAACATGAAAGTAAAAACAAAAATCAGGAATTTATTATTTTTATCATTAACTATGATCAGTATCTTTATGATCTTTACAGCATCGGCCAATGCAGCTCTGACTACCATCGGCACAGCCACCTACGGCGAGGAGGAGTACAATCTAATCTGGGACGATGACAACAACGGCAATTCCGTGGTTTGGCTGGATTATACCAATGAAAAAGCAGATTGGTCCATTCAGGCTGCCTGGGCGGCCGGCCTTGACGAAGAACTGACCATAAATCTGTACGCGGGGTATGCCGTCACCTGGGATGATGATACCTGGCGCCTGCCCACTACTGTTGATGATGGACAGGCGAGAGTAAAAGGTTATGAGGGTGATCCTGATGGTGACGGAATTTATACTTATACAGCCGGATACAATTTAGCCAATTCCGAGCTGGGGCACCTGTTTTATGTAGAGCTGAGCAACCTGGGGAAATATGATACTTCAGAAGTAAAACGAGAGGTATACGGATTGCTCAACACGGATGATTTTGAAAATTTAGTAGCGGACTATTACTTTTCTGGCACAGCATTTACCTACCAGGATGGACGCTTCTGGGTTTTTGACATGGATGCTGGATACCAATGGACGAGAAGCGATGGGATTGATTGTTACGCAATGGCGTTGCGCAGCGGACAAGTTTCTGCGGTACCAATCCCCGGAGCAGTATTGTTGCTTGGAAGCGGGTTTTTGGGTCTAATGGGTGTTCGCAGAAAGAGAAAAAATATCAGGATTACATATAATTAGACAAAACCTTCAAATCACAGGAAGGGAGTATTCATGAAAAAGAAAAAGAATATAAATAATTTACTGACAGGATTTGCATTGTTTTTATGCATATTCTTAATTTCAACAACTGCAGGCGCTGTTGAAATGCTTCAGAACACCAGTTTCGAGAGCTACGATGCCGGCACACTGGTGCCGGACAACTGGACGCTTCTGGACGGCAGCGTCCAGGTGTACGAGGGAGACGTTTACGACGGCGCGGTATCCATTTACAGTCTCGGCGGCACGGCCGAAAGGGCGGACGAGGACAGCGACTGGGTCATCACGCCAAACAGCACCCAGGGCGGCACATTGGTGCAACTCGTGGACCTGTCCACTCATCCGGATTTTGGGACGACCAACTATATGACCGTGTTATTCTCAATGAACTCTCATCTGTGGTGCGGCACCCGGGTCGATATGATTATGGAATATTTGCCGGCCAGTTACAACGGCACTACGGTCACGGTCGACGATCCTGTCTGGAGCGAAGCGGACGACACACCCTATACCTACTATGCTACCACCCGGACGGGTTGGAGGACCCAAACAAGGACCTATACGGGTACGATTCCTGCCGTGCGCTGGATCCGGGTCAAGTTCGTCTTTGACGTCACCTGGGACGACGACAGTGATTTCGACAACCAGGATGCCAACAGCAGCGATTATTACATCGCTGTTGACCAGGTTTCCTTGGATGTCGAGATGTTCGTTCCCGAGACCCCCTGTACGGACAATCTGCTGACCAACCCCGGTTTCGAGTCGGCCACGGGCGATGTGCCGGACGACTGGTACGTGCTCGATGGTCGCATGACACATGTTGATGTAAACGACGTACCACTCCTGCCGGCTTATAACGGCGCGGGGTATGCAGGCAATATCGGCGGTACCGTCATCGACGGGGTGGACAATCCCGTCACGCCCCAGAACGGCAACCTGGTTCAGCTTGTGGACCTGTCCACCCTGACCGGCTTCTCCGATGCAAGCTTCATCACTTTTAATTTCAGTCTGTTCTACATGAATCAACGCGTCGAGAGCGTGGGCTATACCGTGGAATACCTGCCGGAATCCTACAACGAAAGTGCCGTCACCTGGGATGACGCGGCCTGGGACAGCGATGCCGTTACCGCTGTGACCGACGAAAACAACAACACCAGTGGTAATTGGTACAGCATTGCGGTCGGGCCGGGCTCACTGCCCGTGGTTCGCTGGGTGCGGGTGCGCCTGGATATCGACAGTCAGCTTACCTACAGCAGTCACGTCGGCCAATATCTTGGCGGTTTTGACCAGGTCTGCCTGCAAGCCGAGGCCGTGGTAGTCGGCGAACTGATCCAGAATCCCAGTTTTGAGGACCAGGTCGACAGCAAGCCCACCGATTGGTACGAGGATGCCGATGGCGGTCCGGCATGGATCGCCATAGAGCCCCCGCCGGCTAAGGATGGTGCATATTACCTGGCCAAACCTCTGATTGACGGGCAGGAAGCCACCACCCGCGTTTACCAGGTAATCGACCTGGCCGACCGGATTCCCGGCTGGACCAGCATCAATCCGGACGGAGGCACCGCTCTGGAAAGAAGATTTATCCAGATGACCCTGAACGCCCTGGTGACCAACATCGGCGGTACCAGTGTCAAGGTCGGCCTGGAATACCTGCCTTACAGCTATAACACCATCGACGGCATCGTTTGGGACAACGAGGCCTGGGAACCCCGGGACTGGACCTCGGACGGCAGCGCCTTTACCAACAATGGTGGAGATGCCATCGACCTGGGGGCCCTGATCGAAGACACCACTGTCAGCACAGACCCTTTATGGCGTGAGGTGGCCTATGACGGCTGGTTGCCAAGAGTTCGCTGGATCCGCCTGCGCATCGAAATGGATGCGACGTTGACCGAGGGCATGGGGTTTGTGGGCATCGACGCCATGAGCCTATCCGCCGCCTGTACCACGTGGGGTCCCTATTCGGGCTTCGGCAACCTGCCCGAGGCCACCTTCTACGAAGATCCCGATGCGCCCGATCCGGCCATACCTGCCTGGGTGGGCCCCGAAGGCGACGGCATCTCCGGCGGGTACACCGGCCAGACCGAGCAGAACTACGTCAACCCGCTTTTTGCCGGATTCGCCGACAATTACGTCAACTATATTCCCTCGGGCGAGAACATCTACAACGAGCTGTTCATGGAGCCCATGGCCATCACCGGCAGCCCCTGGAACGACGCCGGTTGGGTCTATGTGATCGTCACCATGGGCGACCTGGGGCTCACCAGCCTGGCCGACTACTACGGCCTAACTCCGAGCGGCACCTATCAGCCCGGCGAGATCACGGCCACCTTCGACGAGTGCCCCATCGTCAACGGACCGGGTCCCGATTTCGCCACCTTCGAGAACGGCTTTTCCGCCGGTTGGACCACGCCGGAGATTTTCGCCGAGCTGGCCTACGTGGAGGTTTCCTCCAACGGCACGGACTTCATCCGCTTCCCCACCCATTCGCTGACACCTTACTGGCCCGGCGCTTACGGCACCATCTACGCCACGGGCGTCTTTGGCCTTACCGGCAAGCACATCAACGCCTACGGCGATCAGTGGGGTACACCCTTCGATCTGGATTGGATTGCCGATGATCCCCTGGTGCTCAACGGAACCGTCGATCTGAACAACATCCGATACGTACGCCAGGTGGATATGGTCGGCGGTGGGCCCCAGGATGCCTCAGGGGCCTCCAGCAGTTTAGGCATCACCGGCTTCTGCTTCGACAGTTACGGCAACGTGATCTTCGACTCCTGGCCCACCTGGGGTTCGGGTGGCGCCGATCTCGATGCCGTCGCCGTGATAAATACCTCGGCCACCGATTCTGACGGTGACAACATCGTGGACTACTGGGACAACTGTCCGCAGACGTCCAACGAAACCCAGTACGACACCGACGAAGACGGCTACGGCAATGCCTGCGACTGCGATATCGACGGAGATGAGGGCGGCGACGGGACGGTAAACCTCTTGGACTATCTTGTGCTCAAGGAGGCATTTGGTTCCACCGGTCCGATAATGATACCCGGTGAACCAGGAGAAGATAATACCTATGCAGATGCCAGCGAAAACTGGAATGCCGACGCCGACTTTAATGGCGATCTCGAGGTCAACTTACTGGATTATCTGATCTTTAAGGAGCGCTTCGGAAGTTCGGTGCCGTTTGAGTAAAAGACGGTGGACAGTGATCGGTGATCTGTTTAATCGCTTAACAAAATCGTGTTTGCCTGGTTCCCACGCATGAGCGTGGGAACCAGGGTTTAGCGTTGGGTATAAATGCAAATTAAAAACGGCAGAAGGGGGGCGAAAGGGAGAAGATTTATAAGGATGCAGGCAATGATTTAAATGGAAAACATGCGTTAAAGAAAGGAAAAAACAAGTGAGAAAATTCGCATTCTTAATTGCATTGACAATTCTGTTTGCACTGGCACCGGCAGTTGGTGCGGGCATTGTGGACTTCGAGGACGTAACCCTGCCAACCGAATACACCACCGGTGAATACTATTACAACGGTAGCGATGGTGCCGGTGGGTTTGTGAGCGGCGATGTTTGGTTTAATACTTATTATAATGCTTCATGGAGTTATTGGGAAGGCTGGGCCGCCTCCAACACCACCGATACCACCACCGAAGGATCCACCAATCAGTTCAGCGCCATAACTGGCAGCGGCGTGGACGGTTCCGACAACTACGGTGTGACCTACGCCTCCAACTATAACAGTGTCGGCACTCAAATCTATTTTGGCTACACGTCAGGTGATTATGCCCAGGAAGTCGATGGTTTCTACGTCACCAACACCACCTACGCCTACCTTTCAATGCAGAATGGAGATAGTTTTTCCACGGCGTTTGGCGAAGATGACTGGTTTCTTCTCACCATTTACGCCCTGGACTCCAATTACGAGCAAACCGGTGACTATGTGGAGTTTTACCTGGCCGAGGGCACGGACCTCCTGGACACCTGGGAATGGGTGGATCTGACCAGCCTCGGGGTGGTCTACGGCTTGGAGTTCGAGCTGACCTCTTCGGATACCGGCGCATATGGAATGAACACCCCGGCCTATTTCGCCATGGACGACCTGGAAATCAACGCCGTGCCCGTTCCTGCCGCCGTCTGGCTGCTGGGCAGCGGGTTGCTGGGGTTGATCGGCATCCGCCGGCGCAACGGCTGAGGATCAGCGACCTGTAATGAGGAAATCGGGTGCAACGGTAAAAATTTGCGCGAAAATCGCAAGAAATTTACAGCATGGGCGGGTTGCAATACGGTACATTTAATCATTTCCTCCTCTTGTATCCATACACCCGAACCTCAAAAGGAGCGTTATGATGAAAAAACGATTCATAATTGGTAAAGGACGGCTGTTGCTGGTTTTGCTGGCGGCAATACTGCTGGCAGCGCTGCCATCGGCCTCGGTTTCGGCCAACGATTTCGACGGCTACGACAACTATGCCAGCCCCACGGACCAGCACTATGTTGTCATGCCGGAGATCACCAACGGCTGGTTCGATGCGTTCGACTGTTTTCCGGACAACAGCAACGGCGACACCATCGGCATCTACCAGACCGCCGGACGAATGCTGGTGGCCAACGATACCTACATTTACCTTCAGAAAAACTATGGCTCGGGTGCCGGCTCGGGCACATGGCAGCCGGGTGACGCCCACGGCGTGGCCGGTGACAACCTCCCGGGCGGCCATGCCAACTGGATCATCGTGGCCGAGGTCACTCCCGGCGTGGGCAGCGGTGACTATGCATCCATGGATCCGTCCTTTATCCATATTTCACCGGACGGAACTAAGGTTGCCTTAGGGATGGGCTGGGGCCAACCCTTGCTGGTCTTTCCCATCAGCATGCTGGATCCGGATAACCCGCCGTTGCTCAACTCGGGTACGGGGGGCAACACCGCGGCTTCCGGCGTAACGTTGTTTCCCTGGGGATCTTCTCCTACGGATGGCGTGCAGTACTATGAGGCCGAATGGGTGCCGGATCCGGAAGAGTCCATCGCCACCCTGGCGGACGACACCCTGGACCCGGCGGCTGCCACCAATAACACCCACCTGGCCATCAACACGGACCGGGGCTGGAGCAGCAGCAGCCAGAGCGGCGACGGCAGCCAGGTGGAGGTGCTGGACACCACCAGCTCATCCAACCGCCCGGTGATTATCATCAGCGAAATCGGTTACAGTCCTGATTATTCGGCCTCGGCCGACCTGACGGTGGACAACTACGGCAATCTCATCACCGGCCAGGGATACGATTACAACAACCCCACTCCCGGTCCGAACAGCGAGACCGGCCAGATCAAGATCTTTGCGGCAGACGACTGGATGGATGCCTACAACGGCGACCCTGCGAACCCCGATCCCATCGCGTACGACAACACCACCAACATCATCGCCGACAACGTGCTCAGCGCAGCGGCTTTAGGGGTGGACAAGGACAACAACCTGCATGTGGGCGGCGGTGACGTGGTCAGCGGGACCGTCGGCGAGACCGGCTTTGCGGCGGTAATCCACGCCGACGCACTGTTAGACGCTCTGGATGATGCCGGCCCGGTGGATGAAAGCAACCAATACATGTACAAGGAACTGCAGCCTGACCCCAACGGCGACGACTCGGCAACCTTTGCCGTGTACAACCCCTGGGCCGAAGGCATCGTCCTGCTCTGGAACCCGCGCCAGTATTCGGGCTCCAGCTACGGCCCCTATGACGGCTGGTATGTCGATGTGCAGCCCATCGCCACCACCTACTATAACGGCACCCAGCCGGATACCGACGGCGACGGCATTCCCGACGGCAGCGATAATGCCTACCTGACCGCCAATGCAGACCAGGCGGACAGCGATGGCGATGGCTGGGCTGACGCCGTAAGTGGACAGCAGGAGGCCTGGGCCGCCGATATCGACGAAAGCGGTTCTGTCAACCTGCTGGATTATTTGAGCCTGAAAAGCGCATTCGGCAGCAGTGAAGGAGACGCATCCTGGAATTCCGATGCGGATATCGATGAAAGTGGCAGCGTCAATCTGTTGGATTATCTTATCCAAAAAAACCATTTCGGGGAATCCACCAGTCCCGGACCGTATTATTAATCGACAAAGGAGGAAGAAAAAGTGAAAAAGGCAATCGTTATCAGTATTTTAATTTTTGGACTGCTGGCCTCCGGGCCAGCCTCGGCTCAGTATCTTTGGATGGATGTCATTGGGGAGCAGACTGCGGCGACCGGCGATGAAATCACTATCAATTTTTATGCCCATGCCGAAACAGCTGACGAACTCAGTCTATTCAACGTTGATGTTGGGTTCGACGACAATGAGTTGGACTACACCAGCTTGACCTATGCCAGCGGCTTTTCCGAAATGACAGGCTTTGGACTGTCGGCGACCTATACGTACGACGGGTCCGATGCTTTCACCGGGGCGAGCCTTATCGCTACGGTAAACGGTGATCCTGGTACCTCTTCGACTATTGCCATGTCGGCTGGTGATGATCAGTTGCTGTTTTCCATCGTATTTACCGTTACCGACGTTGAATATGACTGGACCGGAGAGGATGTCTGGGTGGAATGGTACGGTGGCGGTGTCATAGCGGGTGTTTTCTGGAGTGGAGCATCCGCAGTGGAAGACGTTGGCACCTCCTCTGCGGATGCCACGGCTCTTGGCGATGGCGGCGCTGATTTTGCTGCACCCGTCCCGGTGCCTGCCGCCGCCTGGTTGCTGGGTTCCGGCCTGCTGGGCCTGGTCGGCCTGCGGCGCCGCAGCCGCTAAACGGTATTTTTAGGAATTTTTTTCGCCTGCCGGGTCGTCAGGCCCGGCAGGTTTTTTTTCGCGTATCGATTTATTTACTCAACAGCGATTCGGCTCACGCAAAGACGCGAGGGCGCAAAGAAAAAAATGATCATCGTTCTCTATCCTCTCGGACAAGAGAAACAGGATCGATGAAATCAGGCACTTTGAGGATGAAGCGAGTGATACGCAGAGAAAGACTACTGAATTGGAGCGTTGTGGCTTGCGTTGCGGTGGCATGGGTGATGATCGCGATGTTCCCGAGCGCCGGCCGGGCCGAATGGAAAACTGACGTCGGATACGAGACACTGGCGAACGAATTGGGTGACGATCTGCCTGACGGCGCGGGCCTGTCCGTCTGTCACGTGGAAGCCGCCGTAACCGTGGACGACGAATCCACCTGGATGCCCGATCCGGCCAACACGGCCTTTGACGGAAAAACCCTCAACGATAAAAGCGGTGCGCCGGATGGGGTCTATTCCGGGCATGCCACATCCGTGGGCAAACTGCTATATGGTGATTACTCTTCGATGGCTTCGGGGATTGCCGACATCGAAGTCTACTATGCCAGCCACTGGTTGCAGGGTGGTTACTTGCGCTATGGATACAACTATCAACCGGCCACTAATTCCTGCCGCTTGGCCAACCACAGTTGGGTAGGCAATGGCCTGGATGATGACGATGAGACGTCGGTACTGCTGCGCCGCCTGGACTGGGCCGTGGACCGCGACGAGACCATCCAGACCGTGGGCCTGACCAATAGTTCAACCTCCACCCGACCCTTGCTGTCCTCGGCCTTCAACGTTATCGCCGTGGGCCGCACCGACGGCAGCCACAGCCGGGGCTGCTCGGCCGTGGACGGTCTTTATACTGCTGACCGCACACGACCCGATTTGGTAGCGCCCATGACAGCAACGAGTTCATCCACACCCGTTGTAGGCGCTGCCGCGGCCCTTTTGATCCAGGTAGGGCATGACGATCCGACACTCTCCACCGATCCGGTAGAGACATCCGTAACCAGCCGATCCGGAACCATGATTTACAACGCAGAACGGGCCGAGGTGATTCGCGCGGCCCTGGCCGCCGGCGCGGACCGTTTCACCGTCAATACGACCTCCTCGGATATAGTCGATTACCGCCTGGACGCAGACAACCAGAGCGATAACGGGTTGGACGTGCGCTACGGCGCCGGCCAGCTCAACATTTATAAAAGCTACCACATCATCGCCGCCGGCGAGCAGAACAGCGAGGAGGATGGCGGAGAGAGTGGCGTGGAAACATCCGGTTTCGATTACGACCCCGAATTCGGCGGCGAGGACGGATCCAACGACACGGCCACCTACACCCTGACCGTCGATGAAGACCACAACCTGCTTACCGTGGCCCTGGTCTGGCATGTTAAAATCGATGGCGGCACCGGAAACAGTTTCGACGGAACCGCCACCCTGTACGATCTCGATCTGGAAATCTACGATATCGCGGCCGATGAAGTCGTGGCCGAATCGGTCGGCAGCATGGACAACCGGGAAAACCTCTGGATCGCCCTGGTTCCCGGTCAAAGCTACGAAATCCGGGTCAAGCCGGGGGCCGACCAGGAGGCGTTTTCGTGGGATTACGCCCTGGCCTGGACCACCCGGGCCGATGCCGATCAGGATCTCATTCCCGATGATGTAGACAATTGTGTTTCAACAGCCAATCGGGAGCAAACCGATACGGATGGGGATGGCTACGGCAACGCATGCGACTGCGATATCAACGGCGACGAGGGCGGCGATGGTTCGGTAAACCTCTTGGACTATCTTGTGCTCAAAGAGGCATTTGGCTCTATCGGTCCGGTTTTGATATCCGATGCGTCAGGAGAAAATAATACCTATGCAGATGCCAGCGACAACTGGAATGCCGACGCCGACTTCAATGGCGATCTTGAGGTCAATTTATTAGATTGTCTGATTTTCAAGGACAGCTTCGGGAACTCGGCGTCGTTTGAATAAAGGCGGTGAACGGTGATCAGTGAACGGGGGAAGAGGAAAGCTTAAAGCTCAAGGCTCAAAGGTGAAATAGGAAAGAAGAAAGAACATAGCTGATTGTTCATCGCTCACAGGCAATTTTAAAACATCAATAGCGATTCGGATCACGCATAGGCTTGTAGGGGAAAGAAACGAAAATAAGAGTTTATGAAAAAATGCTATTATTGCGCAAGAAAGTGCATGAAATTTATTGATCGAAATCTTATTTAAATAAAATTTTGATTCGGCTGATCGCTTACAATTGTATCCTCGTGGACCGGAAATCGAAGGAAACAAACTCGTGAAGATTTTCCATAGCAGGTGGTTGGTTGTATTGCCTGTGCTGATATCGGTTGGCTTGGGGTTGACGATGATGTGGAGCGCAGGCGGTTGCCTTTCTGCCGAGGCGGCGGATTCTCCGGCGGCGAAACCGGCGGACGACGATGTCCTGGCCCGTATCGGCGACCGCACGATCACCCGGCAGGAAATAGATCTGCGCGTCAGTAAGATGGCGCAAAAACGGCGCCGAAAGCCTTCCGATACAGAGATCGCGACCCTTGTCGATCAGTTGGTGGAGCAGACCCTGTTTGCCGAGGAGGCCCGCTGCCTGAATCTGGACAAAGACCCGCAGGTTCAGATGCTGATCCAGGAGACATTGGACAAGATGCTGGCCAATCTCTATGTGTACCGGCATCTGCTGCCCGGCGTGCAGGTCTCCGAGGCCGAGGTGGCCGATTACTACAAAGCGCATAAAAGCCAGTGGAAACAGCCCGAGACGGTCCATGCCCGTCACATCCTGCTGCGTGTCGATCGGCAGGCGACTGCCTCGGTGGTGCAAACGGTGGAAGCCAAGGCTCTTGAAATCCGCCGGCGCCTTGCCGCCGGCGAGGATTTCGCACAGTTGGCAAAAATGCTTTCGGAGGACACCGGCACCAGGAACAAGGGGGGGGATCTGGGATTTTTCGA
Organism: uncultured Desulfosarcina sp.; assembly: GCF_963668215.1. Taxonomy (NCBI): domain Bacteria; kingdom Pseudomonadati; phylum Thermodesulfobacteriota; class Desulfobacteria; order Desulfobacterales; family Desulfosarcinaceae; genus Desulfosarcina; species uncultured Desulfosarcina sp. Next base: position 6,426,559 of record NZ_OY764190.1, on the reverse strand, counting down.
CCGCAAGGGCAAGGCCAAACCCATTTCCGATGCGGCCTTTTCCCTGAAGGACGGCGAGATCGGCCAGCCGGTGAGAAGTTCGGTGGGGTACCATATCCTGCAGACCCTGGAGCACCAGCCAGCCGGTGTAAAGACCCTGGAGTCCGTCAGGGGGGATATACGGTCCCATCTGCTGCGCGAGAAAAAAATGTCAGCCGCAAAAAAAGACCGCCTGCTGCTGGAGCGGAAATACAACGTCTATGTGAGCGATTCGGTGGGTTCGAAAAAGAAAGCCGATGGGAAATAAAATCCTAAGAACGATATGCTGGTTGGCCGGTATCGGCGTTGGCGCGGTCGCCCTGGTTGTGGTCGTGGGCATAGCTTATTCGTTGATTCTGTTACTGCCAGAGAAAACAGCGGTTAATGACTGTGTCCCCGAATCCTCTTTGCGTTCGGCATCCCATGCAGCAATTGCTACCGCCGATGCCGATTTGACCCCACCGGTCCCGGATGGGAGCAATCCCCACATGGCTTCGCCGCTTCCGGCCACGGCCGACCGCAAGCCATCCAAACGCGGAGATCCACGGCTGAAAAGCGAACTTATTCGGGACTTCAGGCAGTTTTTGGTAGACCGGGGGCATTCCGTGGATGAGTTGGACCAAGCTGTTGCGGCGACGCCTCCCCGAGAGCCGGAACCGGAAACATCGCTCGATGATGCCCTTGCGCTTCCCCCGGAGGCGACTTTAAGGCTCAAGGAGGAATATCCGGTTCAAGATGCCCGTCGCACTCCCAACGGAGAGGTGTGGATCCGGCTCGATCCCGCCGAGGCCGAAGGCCTGTCCGTGGAAGAATTGTCGGCCAAGGCGGCCGAACTCTATGGCGATGGGATCGATCCCCTCAAAATCGTGGTGTGGGTCGGCAACCGCGCGAGGGCCGTGAACACGTTTAACGGTCATCCGATATTCTGATCCATGGCGCGCGCCTTAATCCTGCTGGTCTGCTTTTTTTCCGGTTTCTCCGCCCTGGTTTGCGAGGTGGTGTGGACCCGCATGCTGGTGCCGGTGATCGGAAACACCGTTTGCGCCGCCGGTATGGTCACCGGTGTCTTCATGGGCGGCCTGGCCCTGGGCGGATATATTGGCGGGCGGCTTCCCGGCGGCTCGACAACAAGGAGACGCTGGCGAACCTACGCCGGTCTGGAGGCCGGTATCGGTCTTTGGGCCTTCCTGTTTCCCTTTTTCAATCTGTTCCTGTTATCATTGAATTTGCCCGGCTCCGGCATCTTACGGTCAGCCTTCCACGGATTGCTGCTGCTGCCGCCCAGTCTGCTCATGGGGGCTACGTTTCCGGTTGTCGGGTCGATTTGTATTGCCGATCGCAGGCACACCGGAAGGGATGCGGCCCTGATTTACGGCTTCAATACGCTGGGAGGAACGGCCGGGGTGCTGGCCGCCGGTTTTTTTTTAGTTCGCGAGTTGGGCAGCCGGCATTCCCTTTTCCTGGCCGGCACCATCAGCCTCGGCCTGGCTTTGGCGGCGGTTATTGCGGCATCGGGTAAAAACAAGGTTCCCAAGGAACAATCCGAACCGTTTCGGCCTCTATCGCCCATTGGAGGCCAAAAGCCGGTTGGCCGGTCAACTGCCTTTAGACCGTGGCTGATCGCCTTGGGCGCCGGTGTGGCGGGTTTCTGTTCGTTGGCCTATGAACTGGTGTGGACCCGCTTGTTGGCCCTGATCCTGCAAAATTCGGTCTATGCGTTTTCGTTGATCTTGGCCGGATTCCTGGCCGGAATCGGGGTCGGCAGCCTGTTGGTCGCCCCGGCGCTGCGCCGCAGATGGCCTTCGCTGCCCCTGTTTGGGGGGATTCAGATTCTGTGCGGCGTCACATGTTTTTTTGCTCCCATGATATTTTACCTGCCACAACGGCCGGGAGAGATTTCCTACCTTTCCTTTCTGTTGACCCGGCCTTTTTTCCTCGTATTGGTCCCCATGGTCCTAAGCGGCAGCCTCGTGCCGCTGGCCGTCGACCTGATCCACCGATATGGGGCCGGGGTCGGACGCGCCCTGGGCAGCGTTTATGCCGCCAATGGCGCGGGTTCGGTATTGGGCGCCCTTTTGGCCGGTTTTATCATGATCCCCTTTTTAGGCTGCCGGTGGAGCAGTCTTTTGCTGTTCGGGCTACAGGTAGCCTTCGGTACCGCGCTTTTGGCCGGCGGCCGAAAAACGATGACGATGCGCCTGGCCACGGGGATCGCCGGCCTGGCGGTCATTGCCGTTGGGATTGTTATGATGCCGGATCACCTGGTCAGGCAGCGTTACGCGGAGGCGGCCGTTGCCGAACAGCCGGTTTATTTCAACGAAGGACGGGTGGCCACGACTGCGATCACCCGCAACCCAAACGGAAACCTGATCCTGTATCTCAACGGCATCCCCGAGGTGATCAACGACCGTCCGGCCCTGCGCACTTTCCGGCTCATGGCCCTGCTTCCCTACCTTGTACAACCCGATCCGGGCGAGGCCCTGATGATTACTTTCGGCGCCGGAATCAGTGCCGGCCTGGCGGTCCACCTTTACCCCCGGGTGACCTGCGTGGAACTCAACGAAACCTGCCGCAAAATCGCGCATATTTTTCGCAAGGACAATCATAACGTGCTGGCCGCCGACAACCTGGCCCTCGCCATCGATGACGGCCGACACTACCTGGCCCGGTCCCGAGGGCGCTACGCGGCCATCATCACCGATGCCACCCATCCCCACAGCTACGACAGTTGGATTTTGTTCACCCGCGAATTCTATCGGTTGTGCAAAGATCGTCTATCTGACGGGGGCGCGTTTTGCCAGTGGCTACCCCTGCATGGACTGGCGCCGCGGCAGTTCCGCACGATTCTCAACACGGCTGCGGATGTTTTTCCGGATCTCAGCGTTTGGGTGGTCGATAACGCCTACTGCCTGATATTGGCCGGACGGCAGCCGCTGCGGCTGATTCCCGGTCGGTTGGCGGCAGTCATGAATCGCGCCGACCTGCGACCGTTTCTGAGCCCTGTCGGCCTGGACAACCCGTATGCCGTCATGAACTGTTTCCTGGCTACCAAGAAAGGGTTGGGCCGGGTGCTTGACAGCGAGGACCGGGTCAATACCGACGACAGACCCCACAATCAATTCTTTCCCCTTTCGGTCAGCGGATTCGACCGCCTGAAATGGCATGTCGCCAATCTTCGGCAGCTGGCCGGATGCCGGGAAAAAATCGTTCTATTCAGCAACACATCAGGAGGTGACCATGACCCTTCATCCTAACTCCGATGTCGGGAACGAGAAAACCCGGGGCGGGAATAACAGGTCCCACGATCTTGAACCCGCCAGTTTCAACTGGAAAACGATACCTGTTAAAAAAAAAGGTAGTTACTTGTGGCTGTTAGTCGGCATATTCGGACTGGCGATTCTTGCCGCTTCGGTTTGGCTGTGGCCGGACATACAGCCTGACACCCCTCATTTTTCGGAAAAGCAATCCGGGAACATGGTCAATGAAAAACTATCGGCTGCCAGTGATGCATATCCAGACCTCCGACCGTCGAGCGAAAACGACAAAGTAGCCTCGTCTCCGCCTGCGCTTGCGACGTCCCCGGAAGAGGATACCGTCGTAATGCAATCCGAGGAGAACCCATCGGTGGAAGAATTCGTTGCCACGGCCGAACAGGAACTTTACTATCAGAAAACCCGGATGTTCATGGAGGAAGCTCGCGAAAGCCTGCCTCTGATCGGGATTCGGGCGTATAATCCCATTGCTGCCGCCAAAAGAGCCTACCAAGCCTCGATTGCCGGCAATGCCAGCGATACAAGCGAAACAAGTGAGGAAAGTGAGGCGTCCGATGACGAGCAGGAGGTTCTGCTGGACGACCGCGGGCTTAAGGATGGCGAGATCTGGATTCGGATCAATGCCGCCAACTCTGGCGAGCACCTGGAAATCATGGCCCAGACCGCCGATCTTTATCGGTCCAACACCGGGTTCGATGGGGAAGTGACCGTCATGGTATGGGTCGGTGGACAGCCCTGGATTCGGGAAACCTTCGAATAGGCCCGGCAGAAATATGATCGAGAAAAGAATTTCTACCATTCCCACCCGGCTGCAGACGGTTGCCTGCATATTCCTGCTGCTGGCAGCCGTTTCGGTAGCGCCGGCCGCGGACAAGGGTGAAAAACCATCCAAAAAGGTGCCGCTTCTGGTCATCGTCAACCAGGGTGCCCGGATCGGGCCGGTTCTTGAGGGCGAGCCGGTGCGGCATACAGTCCGGTTGGCCAATCACGGTACGGCGCCTCTCGAGATCGTGCGGATGCGCATTTGGAAAGGCTCGCGAGTTATTCATGCCGACCGCAAGATCGTCCCAGGCGCCGAGGGAGGCGTCGAACTGGAACTCAAGACATTGGGCGCGGGCCCCCGGCCGTTGCGGGGCGTCACCCTGTTGACCAACGAAAACAAGCCGAACGTCCATCGGATTGCCGTTGACCTGCGGGTCACCCCCCAGATCCAGACGACCCCGGACCGGGTGGACGTAAGCGGCGTCGTTGGCTGCCAGATGCGGGGCGAGATCCGCATCCACGGCAACCTGGAATTGCCGCTGCAGCTTTCGACCCCGGAATCGGACCTGCCGCCGGACATTGCCTACGATTACAAGCCTGCCGGGGCTCCCGGGGAATATTGCTTGACGGTACAATCCCGGCGCGAAACCGCCGGAGTGGTCCGCGGCCGCATCCGATTCCGCACCAATTACCCCAAAAAGCCGTTTCTGACCGTACCCGTCATGGCGCGTTCCTTACCCGCGGTGCAGGTGGTGCCGAAGCGGATCGATTTCGGCACGGTTACGAAACGGGAGCCTGCTACACGATCGGAGGCTCCAAACAGCCGACAAGAGGGCGACAACCCGAAGGCCAACGTCTTCGTGCGATTGAACCAGGAAGGGAGTTTAACCATCGAGAAGGCCGAGGTAACGGATTTGCCGGATGGTTTTGAAATCCGGGTAAACAGCATCGAAAGCGGGCGGTTGTATCGCGCCGACATCACCGCAAGGATTGATCGACTGTCCGCTAAGGAGTACTCGGCAGTCCTTAAAATTAGGACCGATCATCCCTTGCATCCCGAACTGCGTGTTCCGGTGATTCTGACCGTGAAGGAATCGTTTCGGAAAGAAAATTAGTCTCAAGCAAAGACGCGAAGGCGCAAAGAAAATAGCCGATGGGTGACAAACAATTAAGCTCAACGCTCAAGGAGCGAAGCTGAAAGGTGAAAAAAAAGCGTAACGGTTGGATAGCCAACAGCTAATCAGCTATCGGTAAGCTTGGGATATGCCAGGTGGACAAGGCGGGGTGTGCAGGGCGGGCCGAAGAGCCCGTCTAATAAAGGATCTGATGCATACCGTCCTGTAAAAGAAACCTCCTCAGCAATGACCCGAATTTTCTGGAAACGGCTTTCATCGGAACTCCGACTGTACCAAACATGTTCGAAACGTTTGCAGCGAAAGACAATGCCCTTAAAAAGATAGTTATAAGCCTGGTAGTGCAGATATATCGGATTGAACAAAATTGTTTCGGTCGAGTAAAAATGGACTGTTTTTTCTGCTGTCTCTCCCAGAATTATGGGGTTGTCATATAATTGCCTTGGAGATTTGAAATTGAGTGCAGAAACGTCGGTGGCCAGTGTAAAATTCCAGGCGGCCCGGTCAAGGTCGTCGTCCGGGGGGGGGTGGACGGTAACAGATGTTACCGGGGTACCGGCCCCGCTCTCATCTTCGGCAGCCAGGAAATACACCGCTCCATTGTGATCACCGGGAGTAAAGGCGATAGTGATCACACCCCACCGATTTCTACACCAGCCAAAAGGCGCCTCGTGCCATTCGTAGTCATCCGGCCAATGGGCCCCCTCCACCAGGGTTCCCGCCTCCTCGGCGAGTTGACGCCGTTCTTCTACGACCACCTCCAGTGGGGGCACCGCGACTTTCGGCATTCTCGCGTAACAGGCGCCGGGGCAGTTCTCGATCTGCCCGGTGGCCGTAACGACCGTTTCCCCTTCTAAGGTTTCGCCCCCGTTAAAAGAAATATCGCCGTTGGCATGAATGATGGTATCCCGAAAAAGAGGGTAACCGCTACGAAACCGGCGATCGACCGTAATGTCGCCGTCCAGCGTAAGGAGATCCTTGCGGGACAGAAAAGCGACGGCCGCGGCCGACACCGTGGTACTGCCCTGCCCCAAAAGGCCTCCGGACAAACTGTCGATCCGCTTATTGCAGATCACCAGGACCGCGTTGTCATAATGCAGGCCGGCGCCGCTGAGCCGGTCCACAGCTTCGTTTTCCAGGGTGCTGCTGTCCGGATCAACGGCGAAGTTGCGATAGATCGGGAAATCTTCATAGCTGTCGTTCTCATCGTAGAAGCCCGGAACCACGGTCAGCACGTCTTCATCGGCGGCATCCTCGATTCCATTGTCAATGGCCATCTGGATGGCTGCCGCTACGGCATTTCCGCTGCACAGCCCTTTGGCACCGGCCATGGCCGCCGCCTCCACAGCCTGCTCGATGCGGCTTTTGGAGGTGAAGGAAAAGCCGGTGTCCAGCACCAGGGCGAACACCAGGATCAAAACGCTCAACACCAGGACCGAAATTAGGGCGATGGCCCCCCGGTTATTGGAGAGAATGCGATGGGGCGGTGTCACTGGCTGCTGCTGCCCAAAGAGGGCAGGTAGATGTCGTTGTACACTTGGGTCGCGGCCGTTCCCGGAAGCTCGGCAACCGGACCGGGTTCGCTGGGGGCCGCGGGATTGATCACCTGGTTGGCAAAGGCCTCCTTGTAGGCTCCGCCCAGCGGTTCTCGGTTGGCTGCGCAGGCGCCCAGCAGAAGCAGCAGGGCGGCGAGTATCGGTAGCCACAGGGCGCTTGCCCGGATTCCACGTTTGCGATTTTTCATGGATGGTTCCCTTCCTTGCGATTCAGGGGAGATTGGTTTTCTCTTTTACAGTCGGCCCCGCCGAATCCTCCAGCCTTTCCAGGTTGCGGCGGGCGAGGTCGAGCTGCGGATCGAGGGCCAGGGCCTGGCGATACAGGGCCGCTGCCCCGGCCAGCTCGCCTTTCATTTCACGGATGGCGCCGAGGTTGTTGAGGGCCGTGGCCTTGGGGAACAGTTCCATCAGGCGGGTCAGCGCCTCTTTTTCCCGACCTGCCAGACCGGCGCACACGGCCAGGTTGTGCGCGGCCCGCCGGAAGCCGCTGTCCAGGGCAAGGCTCTGGCGAAAGGCCGCTTCGGCTCCGGTCAGATCCCCGGCGGTCATGCGGGCCATTCCCAGGTTGTTGTAAAAATCGGCCCGGGCCGGGTTGCTGCCCACCGCCGCCTCCAATGCGGCCACGGCGGCTTGCGGGTCGTTCTGCAGGCCGGCGTTGATGCCGAGGCCGTTGTGGGCCGGGCCGTAGTTTTTCTCCGCTTTCAGGGCCCGCCGGAAACAGTCGGCCGCTTTGTCGAGGTCGCCGAGTTTCTGGTGGCAGGTCCCCATCAGGGTGTACACCTCGGCCGTATGTTCCCGGGTTTTCCCGCTTTCTTCGAGTTGTCCCAGGGCTACCTGGTAGTATCCCCGTTCCACGAGTTCTTTTGCCAGGGCCAGATGATCCGGGGTTGCCTTCTCCCTGGGCCACCGTTCCGGCGCCGGTGCGGCGGCGGCAGGATCGACCGGTTCGGCACCCACGTCCGTGCGTCCGGCCTTGTCCGTCGAACAGCCCGACGATAAAAGCAGCATCGCTGTTGCCGCTATGGTTAACCATTGGGTTGGTTTCATACCGTTTCCACCGTGGTTCCGGCTTTCGTGCGGTTCAGTACATCCGCTCCATCAGGTTGATCAGGGCCGGACCCAGAATGACGATCATCAGGGCCGGCAGAATCAGCAGGATCATGGGGAAGGTCAGCTTGGTGGAGATCTTGGCGCCTTTTTCCTCCGCCACCCGCATGCGTTCCGTGCGCAGGCTGTCCGAGTAAACCCGCAGGGCCTCGGCAATGTCGGTGCCGAACCGCAGGGACTGGATCAGCACCTGCACCACGTTGGTCAGGCTGCGCTCCCCGTTGCGCTCGGCCAGGTTTTTCAGCACGGTTTCCCGGGAGAGCCCGCTCTTGATTTCGTAGTAGTAGCGTCCCAATTCCCGGGACAATACCGGCGCAATGGCGGACAGTTCCCTGCTGACCCGTTGAAGGGCCGTGTCGAAACTCAAGCCGGCCTCCATACAGATGAGCAGCAGGTCGAGGGTGTCGGGCAGTTCATGAAAAATCTGCTGTTTGCGTTTGTCCACCAGGTAGCGCAGCACTACTCCGGGCAGGTAGTAGCCGGCTGCCAGGGGGAAGAAGACGAAAATCAGATCCCGGAGCCCAGGAGGGCCGGCCAGAAGGAGCAGCATCAGGTAGCCCCCGCCCAGGGAAAGGGCCAGCAGGATCTTGCTGCCGTAATACAGCAACAGGGCCCGGCGCGAACGATAGCCGGCGAAACTCAAAAGCCGACGCCGGTCCGTGATCTCGGTCTCGTCCGCGGGCATGGCCGCCTCCCCCAGGCGCAGCAGCAGGCGGCGCAGCCCCTGCAGCAGGGGCCGGACAATGTCCATGGGCGAGGTTCCCGTGCCGGAAAGCCGGCGCAGCAGCGCGGCGCGCCAGTACCACCTTTCCAGGTGCAGGTAGCCGACGAAAAGGCCGCCGGAAACCAGGGCGAAGGTCGTCGTACCGATGATCGCCGTGTACAGGCTCATCTCCACGGTTCTCCTTTTGTGGTGCTTTTTCTCATCGATCCGATCTTCTCTTCATTCAATCCTTTGTTGGCACCGTGGTCAGACGCGGATGCGTATCAACTGCCGCATGATCACGAAACCGGCCAGTTCCAGGAAAATCGCCAGCAGCAGAAGCAGTTTCCCGGCCGGATGAACGAACAGGACCCGAATATACTCGGGATTGACCAGCCAGGTAATCATTGAAAATACCACCGGGATCAGCCCCAGGATCACGATGGTCACGCGCCCTTCGGCGGTGATGGCCCGGATCTGAAGCATGAGTTTGAAACGCTCCCGGATCGTGGTGGACAGGTTGCCTAAGATGGCGCTCAGGTTTCCGCCGGTTTCCTTTTGCAGCACGAAGGCGGCGCAAAGGATTTTCACGTCCGGGATGGCGGGGAAGCGCTTTTCGAAATTGCGCACGGCAACATCGAAGGGAAAGCCCATGGCGATTTCGCTGTAGATGGTGCGGATTTCAACGCCCACCGGTGCGGGCATGGAGCGGCCCACTTCCCGCAGGGCCCCGTCCACACTCTGGCCGGCACGGATGGCCCGCGTGATCATGTCGATGGCCTCGGGAAGCTGCCGCACCAGCAGCTCTTGCCTGCGCCGGCACTTGACGTGCAGCCAGGCTGGCGGCAGGACCATGCCCAGCGCCATGGCCAGCACCGCCGCTGCCGGGCTGGAAAGCAGGCAGAGGACAACGATGGCCAGGACTCCGCCCAGGGCCAGGCAGGCGGCGAGAAAACGGTCCATGGACAGCGGCTGCCCCGCCGATTGCAGCAGCCGGGCCAGCGGCGCCAGATCCACCCATTGGGAAAGACGCCGTTCCAGGGGACCCCGGATCCTGGCGGCCCTGACCGCTGGCCGGTTTTGTCCGCTGTCGGCCGTCTCCGCCGCCAGACGGTCCAGCAGCCGTTGCTTGCGCAGCCGCTGCCGGTCCGCAAAAAGCAGGTAGACGGCCATCGTCAGAGAAAAGCAGAACAGGAAAACGAGCAATGGGAGCACCATTTGCATGGGTCAGACTTTCCTGTTCAGGGTGTACAGCTCCGGAGGGACGTCCATGCCGTAGGAGCGGATATGCTCCTCGAAGCGGGACGGCTTACCGGAAGCTTGGAACCGGCCGTGGGTCCGACCCTCGGTATCGATGCCCTCCTGTACGAAACGGACGACGTCCTGCATGCCGATGGCGGCGCCTTCGAAACCCTCGATTTCGGTGATCGAGACCACCCGTCGCTGTCCGTCGGGCAGGCGGGAAAGCTGTACGATGATATGGATGGCGCTGGCGATGAGCCCGCGCATGCCCTGCTCGGAGAACTGGGCGTTGCCCATGCTCAGCATTACCTCCATGCGGGCCAGGGCGTCTTTGGGCGAATTGGTGTGGATGGTGGACATGGAGCCCGGGTGCCCGGTGTTCATGGCCTGGAGCATGTCCACCACCTCGCCGCCGCGCGCCTCGCCCACGATGATGCGGTCCGGGCGCATGCGCAGGCTGTTTTTCACCAGGTCGGAGAGGGTGACCTCCCCGCGGCCCTCGATGTTTGCCGGGCGGGCTTCCAGGCGCCCCACGTGGGGCTGCTTGAGCTGCAGTTCGGCGCTGTCCTCGATGGTGATGATGCGTTCGTTGTCCGGGATGTATCCGGAAAGCACGTTGAGAAGCGTGGTCTTGCCGGCGCCGGTGCCCCCGGAAATAAGAATGTTGAGCTTGGCGCGGATGGCGCTTTGCAGATAGGCGGCCATCTCCGGAGTCAGGGAAAGGGTCTCGATCAGCCGCTCCATGGTCAAAGGGATGCTGCCGAACTTGCGGATCGAAAGCATGGGGCCGTCCAGGGCCAGGGGGGGCACGATCACGTTGACCCGCGAGCCGTCCGGCAAGCGGGCGTCCACCATGGGCGAGGATTCGTCGATGCGGCGCCCCACGGCCGAGACGATCTTGTCGATGATCTGCAGCAGATGGCTGTTGTCCCGGAACCGCAGCGGGACGCGCTGCAGGATGCCGTTGCGTTCCACATAGATGCTCTCGTAGCCGTTGACCAGGATGTCCTGGACGCTGCTGTCCTGTACGAGGGGTTCGATAGGGCCGAAACCCAGGATCTCGTTGATCAGGTCGTTGACCAGGGCGCTGCGCTCGCGGCTGTTGAGGGGCACATTCTCGGTAGCGGTGATGTGCTGCAGGGTGTCCCGGATGGAGGCTTCGAGTTCGTTGCGCGGCATCCGGGCGATGGCCTCCATGTCGAAGACCTCCACCAGCCGGAAATGCACCAGCGATTTGACCGTGTTGTAGGTTTCGCCGGCCGGCTTGACAGTTTCGCCGCCGGTGTTGGGGACGAACGCCTGTCCATCACGGGCGGATCGGATGCGGTCGCTCAACCTCATGGTTGCGGCTCCCCGGCCGACCAGGGCAGCAGGCGTCCGATGCGCTGCAAAAGACCCGTCGGGCGTCCGCCCGGCGCCCGGATGCCGGTGATTTGTTCCGCCAGCGCGGCAAGGTCCCCGGTAACGCCCGCTTCAGCCAGCATTTCTCCCAGGCTGCGGCCGCGGTTGAGAGCGTCGGTCAGCGAGCGATGGTCGTTGCGCACCACGGCGCTAACCGGCCGTTCGAGAACCGAGGCGATATCCTCGGTAGTGAGTTCGTTGTTTTGCGTGTGGCGGTTGACCACGATGCGCACCTTGTTCTCGCCGATTCCCAGCTCATCGAAAAGGGACAGAACTTTCTGCACACTACGGATTACCGGAACCGACTGTTGCACCAGCAGCAGCACCCGATCCGCGGCATCGATGACCGCCAGGGTTTTATCGGAAAAGTCGTGGGGCAGATCGACTACCGTATGGGCCAGGTTGCCTTGGAGCAGTCCCAGGATGCGGCGCACCGCTGCGGCGTCGATGGTATCGGCGTCGCCTACCTCGCCCGACGCGGCCAGAAGATAGAACCCCCGGCGATGGCGGGTGAGGGAGGAGAACAAAAGGTTGCCGTCCATGCGGTCCAGGTCCTTGACCAAGTTGTAGGGAGTGTAGGCAACGGGCTGCTCCAGAAAGGTGCTTGCATCTCCGAGATAGAGGTTCATGTCGAACAGAAGCACCCGTTCGCCCAGCGTGGCGTTGATCTGGTCCGCCAGGTTGGTGGCAATGGTGGTGACGCCCTGTCCGCCCTTGAGGCTGAATACCGCGGTCAATTCTCCCGTCCGGCTGTCCTTGCGGTCCAATGCCCGCCGCACGCCGGCTGCCAGATCGTTGTCGCTTTCCTGAAGGCAGAAAAAATCGGCCACGCCGATGCGCAGCCCCTCCATGAGCAGGTCCGGATCCTTGTCCGGGGCCACCAGAAACAGGCTTGTGGCGGGCAGGGACCGTTTGAGCTGCCTGGCCAGGGCCAAGCCTGCGGCCGGACGGGAGGCGACATCGATGAAGACCGCCTCCGGCGCTTTTCCCCGGATTGCCGTGTAGGCAGAGGCGTGGTCGTCAAGGGTCGCCACCACCTCCACCGCCGGTCCCAGCTTTTTTTGCAGATGCCTTAATGATCCGTTGGATCCGCCCACCAGAATCGCCTTGGCCCGATCGCTCATGCCGCCTGCTCCCTTGCCCCGTTCATTGTGCATACCCTACGTCTCCGGAAAAGGCCTTTTGCCCCTGCTCCATATCGGCCTGCGTGACCGCCTCCGAATCCTCGGCCCGGGAACGGAAATCCAGATCGTTGGTCAGGTAAAAATCGAGGTCGCCGATCTCATTTTTCCAGTTCTCCCCGGGCAGGGGCGGGCGTTCAAAGGGCTCCAGCGGCCGCACCAGGCGCGGGGTCACCACGATGATCAGTTCCGACTCGTCCTTGCTGTACTCCTTGTTGGTGAACAAAGAACCCAGCACGGGAATGTCTCCCAGAAGAGGCAGTTTGCTCACCTCGGTGTACATCTCTTCCTTGAGCAGCCCCGCCATGACGAAGCTCTGGCCGTCCTTGAGCTGCAAAGTGGTGCTGGCGGTGCGCTCTTTGGTTCCCGGCACCGCCACTCCGCCCGAGTAGGTGCCCATGGTCCAGTCGGGCGAACTCACCTCGGGGTTCACCTGCAGGGAGATGGTCTCCCGGTCCAGCACCACCGGAGTGAAACGCAGCAGGACGCCGTATTCCCGATAGTTGATATCGGTTCCGTTGCTGTTGGACGATGGGATGGGAAAGGAGCCCCCCACCTGGAAGGTGGCCTCCTGGCCGCTCATGGCCACCAGGGTGGGCGTGGCCAGGTAGCGGGCCAGCCCCTGCCCTTTGAGCAGGTTGAGCAGGGCCAGGTTGTTTCTGTTGGAAGAGTGGAAGAGCAACTGGAAGGCGGAGCTGAAGGGGGTAGCCAGTTCGGCGGTCGAGGAGATGATGTTGTTTTCGTCGACCGTGGTTCCATTGGTCGATGGCCGTGCCAGCGAGGAACTGCCGCTCACGTCGCCGCCTTGCACGAAGGAAAAAGCCTCGCTGCCGTTGTACAAGTAGGCCAGCCCCATCTGTTTGACCCCCGACCGGGACACCTCGGCGATCTTGACTTCAAGCTGCACCTGCTGGGGCCCCCTGACCACGATGAGGTTGTTGCGGATGGCGATTTTGGTGTTGAGGTTCTGCCCGAGCTGTCCCTCGTCATCCTGTGCCGAATAACTGCCGGAGTCTCCGATGACGATGGTGGAGGCCTGCTGGGCATCCTCCTCGGCATCGGTCTTCTCGCCGAAATAGGCCGAGACGATCTGCAGGACCCGCTGCATCATGGTGAGAGAGGTTACCGTTCCGTCCAGGATCAGGGTGCCGTTGGCCGAGACAATGCGCACCTCGGCGTCGGGCACCATTTCACCGACCATCTTTTCCACATCGGCGATGAGCAGCGGATCAACGTCCACCTTCAGATCGAGGCTTACGGGCGGGCTGCCGTCCACGGGCCACAGGATCAGGTTGGTGCGTCCCGGCTTGTTTCCCTTGATCAGCAGGGTGTCGTCGGAAAGGGCTCGAACGACGGCCACGCCGGCATGCCCCACGGCCACCCGCTCGAAACGCACCGCGGCCTGGTAGACGAAGGTTTTTCCGAGATAGATGCCCTCGATGGTCTCGGACGGCCGCAGATCTGCGGAGACGGCCGGTGTCGAAAGGGAGAAAAGCAGAATCATTCCTGCCGCCGCCAACCGGAGGGCCAATGCAAAGAAAGAAGAAATCGTGAAGTTCATGGGCGCTTGCAATGCTCCTTTATCATCGGCTACCATCCTGAAAGGGATGCCTCCGGGCTGGTTTCGACACCGTTGATCACCTCCACTTGATAGGCCTTGCGGACCAGGATGAGGTATTCGATCTTGCGGACATTGTTCTCCGTTTCCATGGCAGGGGGGGAGATGATCAGATTGGTGCGCCCCTCGCTTTTGCCCACGATACGGATGGTGCGCGGATGCGGGCCTTTCATCAGCATGACATCGGCAATATCCGTCGATCCCAGAGACAGGTTGCCGATATCGTGGGGCAGGTACAGCTCTCGCCCTTCGCCCAGACATAGTTCGATGCGCCCGGCCAGTCGGGTGTTGTCCAACAGGCGTAGCGGACGCCGGGAAGCGTCTCCGGCCAGCGCCATGCCGGACGACAAAAGCAAAAGCAGGGCGATGAACATCCACCTGAAATATAAACTCTTCCTGTTCGGCATAATCTTTTTCCGTTTCAGAATTGCTGCACTTTCATCTGGTTGCCCTGAATGATATCGACCTTCCATTCCGGCATGCGGTCCGAAAGTAGATCTCCCAACTCCACTTTGGGCACGGGGACGGTGCCGGTATCTTCCGGGTTGCGGGCAACCAGGCGCAGGCTCGCATGGCGGGCTCCCGAGTCGGTCAGCACCGCCAGCTTCGTAGCCTGCCGGGGGCTGACCAGAAGGGTCACCTGCCGGGTGGGTTCGCTGTTGCCCGGATCGGCGCGGTACTGCCGGTCGGTGTCGAGCACCTCCACGTTCTGCAGCAGCACCTGCGAACTGTAGGAAAGCTTGTCCACCTTGGCGGTGGCCCCCGCGCTGCGGTCCTGGCCCATATTGATGCGGGCCGACTGGCAGGTGTAGACCACGTCCACCCGGTCTCCCGGCTTGATGATGCCGCAGATGCCGTCCGTTTCCGCCAGGGAAAGGGTCACTGCCCGCATGTCCGCCGGGATTTCGTCGCGCACCGGGCGCCGTGCGGTACGAAGGCCGTGGGCCCCTGTGTAGACGAAACTGGCGGAGCGCAGGCCTGCCTCTGCCGCCGATGAGGACTCTGCTCCGCTTCGGGCCATGAGGGATAGCGTGGAGGCCTGGGCGGCCCCCACCAGGGTCACGGCATCCTCCGGCGGCACCAGCAGGGAAACGGTCCAGAATTTACTCATGGTCGCCAATTTGCTGGTGACGGGGGCAGCGTTGGACATCCGGCCGATCTCCACGTTCTCCAGCAGGATGCGGGACACCGTGCCGCCGCGGGAGCCTTCGAGGGGCGTAGTCGCAATGACATCCACCCGGTCTCCCGACTTCAGCTCCCGGGAGACGCCGGTGACATCGTCCACCCGCACGTTGACCAGCCGCAGGTGGGCGGGCAGGGTTTCGAACAGCCGTTCGGGAGGAGCGGCCGGCTTAGCCGCCTGCTTTACGGCCTGTGGCTGCGGTTTGCGGTTCAGCGTTACCATCACCGCGCGGGCGGCCACTATCCCCAGCACCAGGGCGATGGCCAGGGCGATGAGCCCTCTGGTTTTGCGCATAACGTCCTCTCGTGCAGCCGCCGGACAGGCGGCGCTACCGTTGGGTGATCATAAAAAAGCCATTACCGTCCTCGCCCTAGTATCCTCGGGCAGCAGTGAGCTGGGCAAAAAGCCGGTGAGGGATCTGTAGTTGTCCTTGCCTACCACCGTGATCGTATCGGGTAATCCCCCGGAGAGTTCCACTTCCACCGTAATCCGCGATTCGGAAAGGGTGCCGATCCAGTAAAGGTCGCCGGCTGTCTCGCGGACCTTCTCGGTTACCCGCTGCACATAGGCGCTCACGGTTTCGTCGGGCTGGCGCACGGTGCCCACCGCTGAACGTGCCCCCTGGGAAACAGCGTTGATAAGCACGAATTCGCGGGTGAAATACCAGCCGAAATCGATAATGGCGAAAAGCAGCAGCAGAAAGATGGGCAGCACCAGGGCGAATTCCATGGCGGCAACACCTCGCTGACTGCGAATCATCGAGGTTAAGGTTCTCAAAAGAAGGCAACTCCCAACAGGGTAAGGGCATATCCGCCGCCCATGGCCAGCGCATAAGGCAGGTCCCGTCGGGAAGAACCGACTCTTCCAGGCGTCCGCCGGCTGCGGATGATTTGAACGGCGGCCATGAGACCTCCCACCAGCGTTGTGCAGACGAATACCCGCAGGATCGTTGCGGGACCAACCCAGGTCCCCAGCATGGCCAGCAGTTTGACGTCTCCCCCTCCGACCCAAGAACGGGAATAGGGCCAGATCAATAACAGCCCCCCGACCAGCAGGCCCGATATGGAAAAGAGGAAGCCCTCCACCGTGGTCACGGCCGCCATCAGGTGATAAATCAGGCCACCGATCGCGCCGGTGCAGATCAGGGTGTTGGGGATAATGCGGCGTAAGAGGTCCGTGCAGATCGCCGCGGCCAGCAGCAGCATGCACGCCAGTTCTCCCACAGGGCTGGCTGTTAACGACATCATAAGCTAATTTTGCTGGCTTTTCACTTCCTCGGCCGCATCGCTGAGCGTGTCGGCAATGGCCTCGAAAAGCTCTTTGAGGTTGTCCCCGAACAGGCCCAACACCGCCACCAGAAGGGCTGCCATCACCCCGGCGATGAGGCCGTACTCGACCGCAGTGACTCCCGATTCATCCTTCCAGAAAGCAATCAGCTTGTTTTTCATAGCAGGCCTTTCAGATTGAAAATCCGACTTGGAAACCGCAGCATGCACAGGATGCCGATACGTTGGTTTTGTGATTGTCCACAGGGCAGTGTGGCGCAGATTAAAAAAATATATCTATACCAATGCAGGATTGAAAACTTGTAAAAATGTGTTCAAAAACCGGAAAAAATTGCGCTTTGAAAAAATAACGAAATCCTGATCGGGAATGCGTTGACAAGCCTTTGCGGCTGGGTTAAGGATTTCTCAGGTGCCGAAAGGCTTAATAGGAAATCCCGTGAGAATCGGGAGCGGTCCCGCCGCTGTAACCGGGGACGAAATTCGCCAAAACCACTGTTTTGCGATCAGCAAAGCGGGAAGGGGCGAAAGGTAGATTGATCCGGGAGTCAGAAGACCTGCCTTCAATATATTGTTGGCTTTCCGCGGTTAGACGGAGCCTTGCCGATCCCGAGGGTTAAGCGAGCTGGGTGCAGCCCTTCGTGACAATTGTCTGTCCGAAGGGTTTTTTATTTGCTCGGACAGATTCCTGGATTCGTCCGCCCATAGCGGACGATGGGGAGTACGAGCAGAAATGAAGATTTGCCGCCTCTTTTCGAACCTGGACCCGTATCGCCAATTGGACCCGGAGCAGTTGGCCGCGATTTCCCGCACCTACAGGAAAACATCCATTCCCGCCGGAGCGTTTCTTATCCGACAGGGGCAACCGGTTTCCCGGATCGGCTTTATTCTTTCCGGAACCGCGAAAGTGACGGTTTACGACCATGTCGGGGACGAGCTGCCATGCGGGCACCTGAATGATGGCGACTTGCTGTTCGATATCGCGGTTCTCACCGGCGATCACGCCTCCTCCAACGTTGTCAGTCTGAAAGCCTCCACCTGGTTTCTGCAGTCCAGGGAAAGCTTTCTCCACACCATCGATAGGTATCGACCGTTGAAAGACTACTTTTATAAAAAAACGGCGATGGGGGTCAGATGGGGGCACGAGATTTTCTGCAAAGATTTTATGCCCGGCTTTTGCGACGATCGATGCGCGACCTATCGCCTGCCATTTTTGCGGAAGGCGCTTCAATTTATTCATGGCAACTATCAACAGCAGATTACCCTGGAAATGGTCGCCAGGGAGACGGCCATGAGCAAGTACCACTTCTCCCGCCTGTTCAAACAACACATGGGGCTGTCCTTCAAACAATATCTCAACCGGCAGCGCATAGAGGCCGCCAAGTCGCTGATCGCAACCAGCGGATACAACATCACCGAGGCCAGTTTTGCCGTCGGATTCAACGATGCCTCCTATTTTTCAAGGGTCTTTCGGGAGATCGAAGGCGGTCCTCCCAAACGCCTGTTGTCGCTGAGCGATTCAACGGTTTCAAAAGCAGGGTGACGGATAACACTTACGAGAAACGCAGGATCGAACCCATGCCTACCCACAGCCAACTGGCCAGCCGCGTCAAAGTTCTTTACCGGGACTACACAAACGAACGCTATTACCGTCCCAGCTTTATCAAGTCGTCGAAAAAGACTTTGCTGGCGTTGATTCAATTGCATGCCGGGTACGACAACCGCAAGGTCATCTCCCGGCCCCCGACGCCATTGATGCAAAAACCCCGGGGAGCGGCCTACGACGCCTACATGAAGCGCATGCAGGTTTTTTTCAAAAAGGTCGGCTGTTGCCTGTCGGTGCAGGAACTCAATGTGCCGCAAACGGAAGCGGTGGCCAATTTTCTGGCCGGGATAAAAAACCCCGACGATGGATTCTATGAGAAGAATTTCAACGCTCCCGGATATCGAGGACCGGCCTGGGAGCGGCGAACGTTGGCCCTTTTATCTGAATATGCCTGCCGGGACTATTTCCCGGTAAGCCTGTCCGGACTGAGTGTGGTGAGAAAAGAAAAAATCCACCATTTTCTGAATCGTTACGAATGCCAACAAAAGAGACGACCGCCGCTGCCCAAGAATAAAAAACTTTTTCTGCAGGATTACTATCTGTACCGGGAAAGGGCGCAGCAGTTTTTCGACAAGGTGGAATTTCCTGTTGAAGCGGCCTGTTTAACCCTTCCCATGATCGAGGCGCTGCTCAACTTCATGGCCGGTCATCGACACCCGCAAAAGGAGCGATACCGAAAAGTATTTACCGCCAACGCCGTAAGTCCGGTCAATCATTTCGTTTCCATGTACAAACCCTACGAAAATGAAAGATACCCTATTTCGGTGGGACAATACCACGGTAAGAAAGATCGGATTCTCCCCCTTCTTTTCTTTGCGCCCGCAATAAGAATCGAGCGCTGGTTTCCGCCCCCTGCATCCACGAAAATCAAAAAAGGGCGGACCCGGTTGTTTTTGAATTACCAGGTCCTTTTCGATCGGTTGGGAATAGCGATTGAACCAGAGATACTGCCGATTGCCTACATCGAAGCCGTTCTCAATTACGCCCGAATGGCAACGGTGGACAAGCGGGCTGATCAGGATAGAATAATTGGCGCTCCCACGCAGAGCATGGGGGCGAGGGGGGGGCTTGTTTGCGCTTCCGTTGCAGAACAGCCGAGGTTCCAGGTCGCGGGATGATTATAGGAGTCTGCGGATCGAAAAGAGTTTTACCCGTTGGCAATGCGAATTGCGAGTTTTTTGTTAGAAAATCAAAAGAAAAAGGCAGGGCGTTTTACGCCCTGCCTTTTTATGGTAATAGAGAACTGTTGACAGTTTGTCAAAAAGACAACGGATATATCATTGCCAAGGGGCGGGGTAGGGGTTAAAAATTTTTCGCCCCTGCGAGACCTATGGCCGGAAAAGACCATCCATCATGTATGAAACGCATTTCGGGCTGTCCGGAAAGCCCTTCAGCATCGTTCCCAATCCGGAAATTCTGTTCCTGAGCAAAAACCACGAAAATGCCCTGACCTACCTGGAATACGGCCTTTCCGAAAAGGTGGGATTCATTCTGCTGACCGGCGAGATCGGAACCGGAAAAACAACGCTCGTGCGGTGCATGCTCCGGCAGATGGAGCCCCAAATGGACATTGCCGTGATTTTCAACACCAATTTTTCCTCGGATCAGCTGTTTCGCCTGATTCTCAAGGAATTCGACCTTAACGGCGATCCGGCCGGCAAGGAAGAAAATCTCGAACGGATCTACACGTTTCTCATCGACCGCTACGCCAAAGGAAGGCATGCGCTGCTTGTCATCGACGAGGCCCAGAACCTTTCCGCCGAGGCGTTGGAGGATATCCGCATGCTGTCCAACCTGCAGACCGACGACCGCATGCTGCTGCAGATCATGCTGGTGGGGCAGCCCGAACTGAAAACGCGTCTTCAACGGCCCGACCTGCGCCAATTGGCCCAGCGCATCGCCGTCAATTATCACCTCACCCCGCTGGACGAAGAGCAAACCAGCCGTTATATCGCCCATCGCCTCGAATCCGTCGGCGGGCAGTCGGACCTGTTCTCCAGGGAGGCGGTTCGTATTATTCACGAGCATTCCGGCGGTATCCCGCGGACGGTGAACCTGCTTTGCGACTCGGCAATGGTATACGCTTATTCCGATGACTGCGGGCAGATCGATGCCGCGGTGATTGAAGCGGTGGTCAGAGACAATCCCATTTTGAAGGCGCAGTATAATGAAAGCGAAGCGTCGCCACCATCGAAAAGCGAGACGTATGCAACCGATGGTCCGAGCGAACGCATGGCCGCGATAGAAGCAGCTTTGTCAGAACTGAGAGATCGACACGACGCCTTGGATCGCGAAGTCAGGCAGGAGTTGATTGCCGGTTACCGGCAACGGTTGGTCGCCGAACGCAAGCGCTACGACCGGTTGATGGCCAAATATACCCTACTGCTGCAACGGGTACAGTCGAAAAACCGGGAAGAGCGCGTCCTACGGCAAAAAGATGTTTCGGCGAATCCTCGGGAGAAGCGTGAAAACGAGGCGGGACCCCATTGGAAGGGTATGATCGGGCGGGTGTTGAAGGGGAGAGCTGATAGCTGATGGCTGAAAGTTGAAAGCTCAAAGCTGACAGCTTGAAGGATAAAGGTGAACGTTTAAGGTCTTAAGTATTAGGTTTTAAGTGGCGGATCGGATCTGATTTTTATAGAAATCGACAAGATGCTTTCGCTTAAAGCTTAAAACGTAACACTTAACACTGGCTTGTTGAACAGATAACGGTGAACGGAATGTCCAGCTCAGTAATTCTGTTCACTGTTCACCGATCACGGTTCACTTTTTTCCATACCTGCGGTACAATTGGTTTGCGCCCTGGTAGCGGTTGAGCACGAAGCCGGCGATCTTCTCTTCCGGCAGCATTTCCAGGGTTTTTTGCAGGTCCTGCTGACGGGTGGCGCCGGTTCCCACGACCAGGACGATGCAATCCACCAGTGGAGCAAAGGCCAGCGCATCGGCGCCGGCCATGACCGGCGGAACGTCAAAGATCACATAACGGTCGTCATAGCGCGATTTCAGCTCGGTTACCATCGCCTGCATGCGGGGCGAGCCCATCAGTTCCGAACTCTCCTCGACGACGCGTCCCCCGGAAATGATTGTAAACTTCTCGATTCCCGGCCAGGCGATAATCTCGTTCATGGGCAGGCGCTCTTCGAAGCAGTCCAACAGCCCCACCTCGCTGGAATAGCCCAGATAGTTGTGGATGGATTGCCTGCGCAGGTCGGCATCCACCAGCAGAACGGTCTGGCTGTATTCCCGGGCGAATGTGGCAGCCAAATTGATGGCCGTCACGGTTTTGCCTTCCCCGGGGGATACACTGGTGACCATGATGGTGTTCCATGCCTTTTTCTCGCCGAGTTGCCGCAGTTGGGTTCTCAGGATTTTATAATAATCCACTTCGGCAAAATCCGGCGAAAGGGCCACGCAATGATTTCTCACGGCGGTGTCCATATTTATGGACACGGTCCTGGATTCGGAGTAGACCGGCGCATTCCAGGCGGCGTTTTTGGGCAGAAAAGAATTGCCGCCTGTTGAAGTTTTGGGGGCGTTCGAATTCGATTCCAGTGCTGCCCGTTCTTTCTTGGCTTTGTCCAGTGCTTTTCTTATATTCATGCTAAAATCCTTTACATAGGTGCTATTTTGTTAAACTTCCTCATCAACTTGGCCCAGAACACATCCAGATCCATCACCAGGGTGTGAAACAGGTAGATGGCAATGGCCAGCAGCAGCAGGCCGGCAATGATCCAGGCCAACCGTTTGAGCCGCCGCCTGCGCCGATCATGGGGCGTAAGGATGGTGGGGATGCTGACCAGCAGCGGGAGGCCGGAAACCCGGGCCAGGTCCTGGGGGGTGTACACGGATTGATCGGAGAATTCCAGCAAGGCGGCAACGCCAACCCCGGCACCGATGCCCAGCACCAGGCCGATCAGACCGATGGCCAGGCGGTTGGGCTTGAAGGGTTTCTCCGGCATCCGGGCCGGATCGATCAGGGTAAAGCGTTCGCCTTTCTGCTCCTTCTCCAGTCCCAGGGCCACATTGGCTTCCATTTTTTTGCGCAGGAGATCTTCATACTTGGCCTGGGTATTGTTGCGGTCGACGAGCAGCGCGTTGTATTCCTGCTCGATTTTGGGCGTGGTTTCGATGCGCTGGCGATAGGTTTCGACCTTGGCCTGCATGTCTTTCTTCTGGTCCAGCATCGATCGGATCTCCGCCCGGGTACTGGCCAGCTGGGATGCCAGGGTAATGTAGGCAGCGTTGTCCGGCTGCTCCTGACGGTCTTCCGACGGCGCCTGTTTTTCCGCCTGGCGTTTTTCCAGTTCGGAAATCTCCAGGCGCAGTTTTTTTACGTCGGGATAGTCGTCAGTAAATTTACTTTTCAGGTTGACCAGTTCCATCTCCAGTTGCTTGAGGCGTCCTTTTTCAGGATCCTCCATCTCCGGGATGCTGGCCAACTGGGTCTCCAGGTAGCCCTCGCGCTCCTTGAGGGATCGGATCTGCTCGTCCAGGCGCTGAACGCCCGCCTCCGCGCTGTTGAGCGATTGCATGTTGACTTGCAGCATCTCGGGCAGGGCATTGACGTGTTCGGCCTTGAAGGCGGTGATTTTTTTCTCCAGCTCATCCAATTGGCCCCGCACCCGCCGGGTTTCTTCTTCCAGAAATTCGCTGGTTTCCGTAGTCTGGCGTTGGCGCACCTGTAAATTCTCGCTGAGGAAAAGGGAAACCAGGGTGTCGGTCACCCGCTGGACAGTAGCGGCCTGTTTGCCTTCGTAAGCCAGGGTGAAAGCGATGGTGGCGGCCGTGGGACGACCTGTGCGCCGGTCGATGGTCTCCACGCTGATCAGGTCCAGATGGATGTCCTCTCTCATTTTCTCCACGATTTCTTCGGTGGTCCAGCGATCCTTGTACTCCTCGTAGAGGTTGAAGCGGTCGATGATTTCCATCAATTTGCCGGTGCTCATGATGCGCTGCTGGGTGGACTGGATGCGCTGTTCGGCGTAGCCGGTGACCGTGGTCATGACGAAATCGGCGGGAATATCCTGCTCCTCGATCAGGATGGTGGCGCTGGATTTGTATATTGACGGCAGCAGCAGGGCCACCGCTGTGGCGATCAGCATGACCACAACCGCAGGCACGATCAGGGCCCACTTGCGTCGTTTGAGAATATCGATATAGTTACCGATTTCTATGGGTTGGTCTTCCATGTTCCGTTAATTACCTCTCATTGTTGCTTAAAACGCATTATTCAATCGAATATTCTTGTCGTTGAATCGTGCCGCGATAAGAAGTTGAAAGCGCAAGGTTCTCAGATTAAAGCTCAAAGTGAAAAGCTCAAAGCCGAAAGGTCAAAGTAATGGATGAATGTCATCATATCGATACGATTGGCAGGATCTGTTCTTTTTTTAACCAATCAAACCAACCAACGAATAGAACCAATCAACAGCGTTCCTGCCTTTCACCTTTAAGCTTTCAGCTTCTATCTTGTTTTCGCCATCAGCCATCAGCTGCGAGCTGCGCGCTATTCCAACCAGTCGTGGCTGGCGATCAACTGCAAAAGAATTTTGCTGCGATGCGCCGTGGTTCCCTCTTCACGGTCATCCTGGCAGGTATATACGTAATTGGCTGCCAGGTCGAAATAGTCGTTCAACTCCCAGCGCAGGCCGCCGCCGACGTTCCAGGTCTGTTCGTCGGTGTCACCCTGGGTGGGATCGTCTTCATCGCTGACATTCAGGTACCACTGCAAAAATCCGTTGATCGTCAAGCGTTCCAGGGGGCGCAGGCTGCCGCTGAGCCGCACCGTCGTGCGGTTGACCGTCGCGTTGTCTCCGCTGACCGGTTGAAGGTCGTGAGACAGGGAAAAGGTGCAGGAACTGCGCTCGCCCCTGTAGGTGGCATCCAGGCTGCCGACGAACCCGAAGCTGTCGTAATCGTCATGGTTCGGGTAAGTATTGCTGCCCAGCAGCGTGGACGGATCGTCCGCATCCTGGAAATAGGCGTACGTCTGCTCGATGTCCCGCTTGGACCGGGAGTGACGGGCACCCAAATCCACGGTGAGATTGAGTTTTTCGGTCAGCGCGGTCTCCGTGCCGGCGGTCAGCGAGGTACTGTCCACCTCGTATTCATCGTCGATCGTGATGACCAAATCGTAAGCGCCCAGATCGTTCCCATAATCATACTCCCGGTCGAACGTGTAATGGCTATAGCTCAGGTTGAGACGGCCGGTGGTGCGCGCCAGCCAGTGTTCCAGGCTGCGGTTCATGAACAGAACCACGCTGTAGTCCTTGCGGTCGGATGTTTCCGGGTCGTCGAAATCCTCCCGGTTGAATGCCGTATAAAATCCTGCGGAGGTAATCTCGGAAATCATGTAACTGGCCGATGCGCCCACATTGGACCGTTTGCGGCGGATGTTGCCCAGCACCAGACCCGTCGTTTCAATGTCCCGGTCCGGGCGGTTGTCGTCGCTGACATGCCCCTGGGCGGATACCTGCCATCGTTCCGTGAGCCGGTAGCCCAGGCTGGCGTTGTACCATTGATCCGTATCGTCCAGCTCATCGTTGTCCGTGTAACGGTAGAACTCGACTTTGCCGTCGGCCCGGGCCGTGAGGCGTTCCCCGTTGCGCACCCATTCCAGTTTGGGTGTGACGGTATAGATGCTGTCGGAAATCACGCTGTCGTCGTCAAAAAAAATGTTGTCATTATACTCGTAGGTTCCTGCCACGGAAGTGATGAGTTTGTAATCGGCGGGAATCGCCGAGAGTGGCAATGAGAACAAAAAAACAAGTATTAGAGTGAGCCGCCAACTTACTTTTAACATATTAAAAAGTTTTAGGTTTTAGGTTTTAGGTTTTACGTAAGGGAAGGGGCCATTTTAAAGAGACTTGATTAGTGAATGTAGTTTAGAAGAAATCGTTTTAAGTTCTTCGGTCATTTCTTTTTGCGCTTCATCGGTAAGAATACCTATCTTTCTTGCGATATATACTTGCGTTCGGAGTTCAGCAGCCGAACCTTTGGCGATATGGAGGAATCGGATGAACTCGGCCTTCGAATCTCTTTCCGCACCTTCCGCGATATTCGAGGGGATGGATACTGAAGCCCGCGTCATTTGGTCCTTCAGTCCGAAGTCCTTGCAATCCTTTAGCAATTCATATATCCGGACCGCGAGCCTGCAACCTCTCTTCCAAACATCCAAATCCTCAAATGAGCCATATGCCATGATTGATTCTTCCCCCCACTTAAAACGTAAAACCTAAAACGTAAAACAATATCATTTAACGACAATAACATCCCCGCGCTGCAAAAAGATATTCTCTTCCACCCGGTTCTCCTCGGTGACCGCCTTATAGTTGAACGGAATCACCATGGTCTGGTTCTCTGTCCTGCGGAAAATACGGATGTTTTTCTCGTCGGCGAACAGATTCAGCCCGCCGGCCATGGACAGGGCCTGGAGAACATCGATATTGCGATTGAGGGGAATGTGCCCGGGACGATTAACCTTGCCGATTACGTAGACCACCTGGCTGTTGACCTGCTGCACGATCACGCTGAGGTCCGGTTCAGGGATATAGCGGGTGAGTTGTGCTTCAACGGCGGCCGAAATTTCCTTAACGGTTTTGCCGGCGGCGGTAACGCGACCCACCAGTGGGAACGAGAAGGTGCCGTCGGGCAAGACCACGACCTGGCGCGTCAGGGCCGGATCTTTCCAGACGCTGATCTCAAGAATATCTCCGGCACCGATGACGTAGTCGGAAGGCGCTCCGGGCGTGGGTTGCACGATAGTCTCCGACAAGGGCGGCGAAGCCTCCTCGGGCGTCGAAACCGTATGGGCGCATCCGGAAAGCGCCAGGCCGACAACGATGGCAAACAAAATGCCGAACCAGTATATATTTTTTACCACGATGAACTCCTTTTTTGATCGGTGATCGGTGATCGGTGGTCGGTGAACTGTGATCGGTGATCTGTTGAGCCGGCAAGCTATCGATCCTGATTGCCTATCGGCTATAAGCTGCCAGCTATGACCTGTCAGCTGTTTATCTCTTTCAGCAATGCCTCCGCCTCTTCCTTTTCCGGAAAACCGCGTTCGTCAGCCAGCGCCTTCGTCAAATGTTCGCGGGCTTCATCCTTGCGGTCGCTGTCGACCAACACCCTGGCTAGATGGTAATTGATCACGCCAGTGTCCGGGCTTTTCTCGAGTGCCTTTTCAAATGTCTCGATGGCCATCTGATGGTCCCCTCTTTTTTGATGAATCCAACCGATGGTGTCCAACACGGTGGGATCATCCGGCTTCAGTTGCTCCGCCTTCTCGGCCAGTTCCAGAGCGCGGTCCAGGTCGGCCGGTTTGTCGGGATGGTCGGCCAGCAAAAAGGCCAGGTTGTTGGCTGCGGCCCAGCGGTCAGGGTCCACGGCCAGGGCTTTCTCGTAAACCGTCTTGGCCCGATCGAAGTCGCCCTTTTTCTGATGGAGAAAGGCCAGGGTCATGAAGGCCGCCGTGTTCTTCTCGTTCTGGGCAATGGCGGTTTCCAGGTTTTTAATAGCTTCGTCGGTTTTGCCCTGGGATAGATATAGTCGGGCCAGGTTGTCATGGGGAACGTTCCACTCGGGACTGCGCTCGATCGCCGCTTTAAGGGCGGCCTCGGCTTTCTCGGGATTTTTGGCGGCCAGGTGAACCTGGGCCAGCAAGTTGTAAGTAAAGGCGTTGTCCGGGTAAGCGGCGATCTTCTCCTCGCACAATTTGCGCGGACGCTCGATTTTGCCTTCCAGGGTATAGGCTTTCACTATGGCTGCAAGCAGGGGCATGGAGTCGGAATTCTCGATATATCCTTTTTCCAGGATCTCGATGGCTGCATCGCGGTTTCCCTTGACCTCATGCAGCCTCGCCAGCTTCAAATAGCCGGCGGGTGCTTTGGGTGCCTGCTCGACAATCTTCTCGTACAGCTTTTCGGCCTCATAATATTGTGAACGGGACAATCGGAAATCGCCCAGATCGCCCAGGGCTCGAAGGTCCTTGGGATCGATTTCGGTGATCTTGACCAACTGTTCTTCGGCAGCCGAAAAATCTTTCCGGGCCGCATGCACCCGTGCCAGAGCCCGGCGGAGTTCCTTGGACGTCGGATTCTGACGGACCCCCTGGTTGAGGGCGTCGATGGCCAACGGGACGTCTTTGTTCATCAAATGGGCCTGGCCCAACAGCAGGTGGCCCTTCACGTTTTCCGGGTCTTCGGCCACCACCGTCCGAAACGATGTCACGGCATCGGCCCCGCGCTTGCCGGCCAGGTGCAGTTGACCTTTGATGAAATTGGCATCGACGCTCTTGGCGTTTTCTTCGAGCACCTGATCCACCAGGATTTCAGCCTGATCGAGTTTGCGCTGGGCCAGATAGATACGGGCCATTTTGGTCTTGGCGGTCAGGATGCCCGGATCGGCAGGGTCCTTGGAAAGGTCCAGGCATTCTTTCAGGATCGCCATGGCCTTGTCCGGATCTTTTTGCAGCAGATAGAGGTCGGACATGGCTTCGCGCAGCTTGTAGCTTTTCGGATTGGCGGCGATGCCCGCTTTCACCAACTGTTCGGCCAGTTCCACTTCCTTTTTTTGTACATAGAATTTGGAGGCGGTGATCGTGTTCTCTTCCGTGTCCGGCTCTAAGACCGCCAGGTCATGAAGGACGGCCTTGGCTTTGTCCTGCTGGTCGGTATTCCAGTAAAAATTGGCCAGGGCCAGGCGATGGCCGGCAACTTCCGGCTGATAGCCGACCATTTCGCGCATGACGGTTTCGGCCTTGTCCTGCCGGCCCGCTTTCAGATAGTAGTTGGCCAGGATGAGACGCAACTTCAGAGCGTCGGGATTCTTCTCGATGCCTTCGGTGAGCATGGCTTCGATGTTAGCGGCGTCCTCATCCCGGTTGTAGATGGTTGCCAGCATCAGGTAGGTTTCGGGGGCGGTGTCTCCTTCTTTATATAAGGCATCCAGGATGGCTTTGGCCTCGTCCACTTTTCTTTCCTGGAGTAGGAAGGCGGCCTGTACCTGCCGGGCGCCCCGGTGCTGCGGGTCTTTGGAAAGAGCCAGGTCCAGCTTTTCGCGCGCCCGGTCCGGGGCCTTGGCCGCCATGAAGATTCGGGCCAGTTCGACCTGGGCGTCCAGCAGATTCGGATCGAGTTCCACGGCCTTGTTGAAAAACCCGAAGGCTCGCTTGAACTGTTGATTTTTCAGATCGACCTTGCCCAGCATGTAATAGGCATCGGCGTACTTGGGGTCGATTTGCAGAGCGTTTTTGAATTCCAGTTCCGCCCGTACATAGTCGCCCTGCTCGAAAAACGATGTCCCCTTGTTGTAGAATTTAACTTTTTTCTCATCGGGGTTGCTGCAGGCGACAACCCATGCCGTCAACAGGCATACCAATACGACAGATGCTGCTCTTTTTACCATGATTGAAGCTTCCTTAAATGGGTTGGGATTGGTTTTGTTGGTTGGGTTGGTTCGTTGGTTTGATTCGTTCAATTGGTTTAAAAACCGGTTTTCGTTAGCCAGTTAATGTGGCTATCAGCTATGAGTGATCAGCTACCCGCCGTATCCTTTGAGCTTTGAACGTTCAGCTTTCATATGGCTCCCTTGCGCTGCAAAACGACAAATACCGTTTTGAAAATAATTTTCAGATCTTCCGAAAACCGCCAGTGATCCAGGTACTGGCAATCTAACTCCACGATTTTGTCGAAGTCCTTGATTTTATTGCGGCCCGAAACCTGCCACATGCCAGTAATGCCCGGTTTGGCCGAAATGCGCTTGAGGTGCTCGGGCCGGTATTTCTCCACCTCCTCGAGCGTGGGCGGCCGGGTGCCCACGAGGCTCATTTCGCCTTTAAGCACATTGACGAACTGGGGGAATTCGTCAAGGGAGGTTTTCCGCAAGAACCGTCCCACCCGAGTGATGCGGGGGTCCTTTTCGACTTTGAAGATGGCCCCGTTCATCTGGTTGTCCTTCATCAATTCCGATTTTTTTGCTTCGGCATCCGCGCACATGGTGCGGAATTTGAGAACTTCGAACACGCGGCCATGCTGGCCCATGCGTTTTTGCCGGAACAGCACCGGCCCGGGCGAGTCCAGCTTGATGGCCAGGGCCACAAACGGAAACATCAGCAGGAAGAGCAGGGTTCCCACCAGTCCGCCGACGATGTCCAAAATTCGCTTGTAGAGCAGGCCGGCTGCGTTGAAATTGCTGGTGCGCATGGTCAAAAAGGGCACCCCCTGGCATATCTCCATGGCGAGTATGCACTCGTTTTCGTGCCACATGGCCGGCAGGATGCGCACCGGCATGCCGATCTTGCGGCAATACGTCAGGTGAGGCTCCAGGCGTACGGCCCGGTCACCGGATACGGCAAAAACGACCTCGTCGATGGAGTGCTGTTTCAGCAGGGTGGGAAGATTTTCGAGCGTCCCCAGGACTTCTCCGGCATCTTTTCCTTGATCCACGCTGACCCGACCGGCGATTTCGTGCCCCCAGCTCAATTGCTCTTCGAAAATCCCTTTCACCCAATTGCCTCGCTCCGGGTCGCCGACGATCAGAATCCGGTTCACGTTGAAGCCCTTGGGGGAAAGATAGTCCAGGTAAAGCTGACCGGCAATGCGTAGGAGCAGGATCAAGCCGAAGGTGAAAAGGGCGTAATAGCCGACGAAATCGCGGGAGTAGGCCAGCCCGCTGTAAAAATACAATCCTGCCCCGAGAAAGGCGAAATCCAGGACGATGGCCTTGACGATGCTCCAGGTCAGGCGCAGGTAGCTCTGGGGGCGCTTGTCGCCGTACAGTCCGAAATTGCCCATCATGTAGCTGTTGATGAACATCATGCTGAGAAGGGCCGCGTAAAACAGGGTCTGATCAATCGGCACCACGCCGCCCGAAGAGATAAAGCTGGTATAGTAGGCCAGGTACCCCGCTGCGATCACACAGATGGCGTCGGCGACAAGAAAAATATTGTTGATAATGACGACTTGTTGTTGGAGCATGGATTTTTCGTTTGGAGCGTTAGGAGCGTTTAGATCGTTGAGAACGTTAAACGTTTGGATCGTTGATTGCGGTAAACCTTCTGCGATCTCAACGTCTCATTGATTTTTCTGTTTTCTTAGATATCTGAGAAGACCGTCGATGATCTGGATGGTTTTTAATCCCTGATTGTATATGGCTTCAAACTGCTGATGGTTAATGTATTTCTGATCGATTGCAATGTATGCGCAATTTTGGGTTTCGGCTGCGGAACGTCTTGAGTAGGTCAGGAATCGTATAAATTCAGCATTCGATTGACTGGCCCAGCCCTCGGCGATGTTATTCATTACCGATATTGCAGCCCCGGTGAATTGACCGTTGAAGCGAAAATCTTTCTGAAAATCGGGGTTCGCGTTTACAGCCCGATAAACCATGTTGACAAGTTCCCTTGCCTGCTGCCAACATTCCAAATCTTCGAAACGTTTTATTGTCATGTGATTGCGTTATTCGTTGAGAGCGTTGGAAACGTTATGATCGTTGAGGTCGTTAATGCGCCAAACGTTATACGATCCAAACGCTCCACGATCCAAACGTCAAAGAGGAACATACTCCGGCAGCACCGCAAACACCCGTTTCACGAATTCCTCCAGAATCCGGTAAGCCTCTTCCCGGGACTGGTTCGGAGCAAGCGTCATCTCCACCCGTACCAGGGCACCGTCGGTGCGTCGCTGGGTGAAGGCATCGATCATCAGCCAGTACTTGTTCATCCAGGGGCTGACGATCACCCGGCCGCGCTGAAAGAAAAAGTAGCTTCCCAACAGGCGCGTGTCGCCTTTTTGCCAGATGGCAGTGCGCAGGGTGAGGAGCTTTCCATTTTCTGTTTGGAATGTGTGGTCGCGGCTGCCGATCATGGCCCATCCACCGCCAAGCATGCACGACTGGGGCGCGTGGGCCGTGTGGCGGGTCCCCTGGTATTCGTAGAAGGGGATCAGCAGTTGGATGCTGTTGGGAAGGTCGTCCCGGAAGTAGGTGGCGGTGATGTAATCGTCGGCCCACAGGCTGTTGAGAATATCTTCACTCAAATAGGAGCGCTTGGCCTGCCAGTCGCCGATCCGCATGGGAAAGGAATCGAAGGATTTGCGTGCCGGCAGGTTGGCTGCCGAGGGCAGGGATTGCAAGGCATAGCCGGACCCGACGAAGAGCAGGCAAAGCACGATGGTTACGGCCGCCGGAATCATGGGCTTGACAACTCGCCCGCCGGCATCGCCGACTGGTTCCGCATCGGATGCAGCTCCGAACCGTTTCAGGATCATAGAAACGCCGAACAGGACGGCACCGGCAAACATGAACACGATCCAGCCGGAAAAATCATGGAAGAAATTTTCGGCCAGTTCGGGCCGGCCCCATACGTGCAGCATGCCGGTGGCGAAGATGCGCAGGCCGTTGACCACGATGGACAGCGGCGGTACGACGAGCAGCAGCACGATTTTCTGCCACAGCCGTTTGCAGTAGAAATAGCCGAAGAGCAGGGCCATGAGAATCAGCGGCACGAAATAGCGCAGGCCGCTGCACGCATCCACCACTTGCAACTGGGTGATGCCCAGGTCGATGATGTTACCGTCCTGCAAAACCGAAACCCCGGCAATCCTCAGCAGGGCCACGGACAGGCTGCTGGCCGCCAGCTTGAGGTTGAAGGTCAGCAGGCGGTTGACGAAGGGCGGCATAGGAACGATGAAGGCCAGGATCAATAGGGGAAAAAGCAATTGCCGCAGGCGCAGCCCATACAGAATGAACATAATGCCGACGGCGCAGCCCCAGATGCCGATGTAGAGCAGGGTTTCCATGGAGCCCAGTTCGCCGGCGATCATCACAAGAATGGAAAGCAGTACGGGCACCAGCCCCCACAGGCTCCAGGAGAATTGCCCGAAATGGAATTCGTTCTTCTTTTCCCAGCACAGGTAAAGAAACAGCGGCACCATCAGATAGCAGTAGCTGTTGTCGCCACTGTCCCAGCGAATGGCCATTTTTTGCAGCAAAGGCAGGAATCCCAGAACGAAGGCGGCGATCATCAATCCAGGCAGTGCATACTTGAGTGTGTTTTGGTTGGGCATCATTTCAGTTTCATTGGTTAAATTGGTTTTATTGGTTTCGTTGGTCCAATTGGTTCAGATCCGTTGCCGGCCAATGCAACCAACATAACAACTTCAACCAGCTAACAGCTTGCGGGCTTTCAACTCTGCCGCAGACAGTGCCTTTGCGCCCTCGCGTGATTCGTATCGCTATTGAGGCCAACAGTTGACACGAAACAAAACGCCTCATATAATGATTCAAAATAAAGCAAGGAGTGCATCATGCAGCAGATCACCATTAGAGGACTAGAACCGAAAATCGAACAGGAAATCAGGAAAATCGCAAAAGGCAGCCATAAGTCCATCAATCAGGTGATTAAGGAAATCATCCATAATGAATTCAAAGGGTCTACTTCGCCGGCATCATCTTTGAGAGAACTGGCTGGCGGATGGAGCGAAAAGGATGCCGCCGAATTCAAGCGCTCCATAAAATCCTGTGAACAGATCGATGAAGCGATGTGGAAATGAAGCTGATCCTGGACACAAATGCCTATGTCGGCTTTAAACGTGGATACGCCCAACTGGTTGAATATATATTACAAGCGGATACGATAGAAATGTCTCCGATTGTGCTGGGTGAACTCGTGTTCGGATTCCGGAACGGCTCGCGGTTGGCTCAAAACATGGAAGAGTTGCGGCTTTTCCTCTCTCACACGGTTGTTCGGATCGTCGATATGAACGAAATTACATCGGACCGATATTCAAGAATTGCCGCCCAACTCAGGAACCAGGGAATCCCTATTCCTTCGAATGACATTTGGATCGCGGCGCAAACCATGCAAACAGGAGCGGAATTGGTCACCATGGACCAGCATTTTGAAAAAGTCCCCGGCCTTGTTTATTCCCTTTTCCAGCTTCCCGAATAACTAACCGTTTCCTAAAAACTAAAACGTAATACGTAAAACCATCTTTTATCCCTTGCAGCTATGAGCTACGAGCTTATCAGCTCTGCCATCCCCTAACCAATGCAACCAATAGAACAAACTCAACCAACAGCTTGCGGGCTATCAACTCTGCAACAGGCAGCTCGTCTTCGCGTGAGTCAAATCGCTACTTGAGGTAAAATTGGCTAGCAGCTTATTATCCCTCTTCTCTAACGCTACGTACCGCTTCAAATTTCCGGCGGCCAATAAATTGCAAAAAGAAATTCCACAGGAAAATGCCGTTCAAGACCGTATAACGGTACCATAAACGTTTGATGTCTTTGCTGAACAGACGAAACAACCATTCGATGCCGAGTTTACTGACGATCTCCGGTGCCCGTTGCACCCGGCCCCCAAAAAAATCGAAAATGGCGCCGCAGGGGACGAAAACGGCCCCCCTGATCTTGTGAATGTGATCGTCAATCCAGTAATCCTGTTTTGGCGTTCCCAATCCTACGCAAATGATATCCGGCTTAAGCCGGTTGATTTCGTCACAGATTTGCCGGTCTTCTTCATCCGTCAGTGGCCTGAAAGGCGGCGAAAGATATCCGACGATATTGATGTGTGGATAGAGTTCCTCAAGCTTCGCTTTCATGCTTTTCACCACGTCCGGGTGACCGCCGTAGAGGTAGAAGGTATATCCGGTTTCCTTGGCTTTTTCTGCAAGATTGACGACAATGCTGGAAGCGTCGAACTGGTCACAAGGGAGCTTCAATGCCCGGCGCAGCCAGTAAACAAAGGGCATGCCGTCCGGCCCGATGAGATCCGCCTTGTTGTAGATCTCCGCTACGCGAGGATTACGAAACGCTTCGGTAGCACAAAAGGCATTGATGATAGCAATGTGGTGAGACCGGCCATGCTTGTTTTCAACCCATTTATCCACATAACTGAAAAATTCAGGGTAGGTCAGGGCTTGAACTTCGCTACCGATGAAGTTGTAGCTTTTCTTTTTTTCCCTATCAGAGGGCATATCAGGCAGCCCTTACCCGGCTCTGGTCCTGAATGCGTCGCTCGATCCATGCGTATAGGCTTTCCAGCCCCTTTCTAAGATCGACCCGCGGCTCCCAACCAAGAACCTTCCGCGCTTTGCTGTAGTTTGCGCAGCGCCCCTTGTCGCCTTCAGGTTTGGTAGTGTCGTAGACGACATCGATGGATTTTCCGGAGATGTCCACCACAGTTTCGGCGATTTCACGAATGGATGTGCAGCAGTCCGGACCGATCTGGATCAACCCCTGCCCAAGGCCCTTTTCTTTAGCAAGAACCAGCGCATCCACGATGTCCTCCACATGCACAAAAGCCCGCCCCTGGCTGCCGCTGCCCCATACGATGAAGTCCTCTTCCGGGTAGCGAATCGCCTTCCGGATCAGTGCCGGGATGACCTGACTTCTTTCGATATCGAAATCGCAGGGGGCCCCGTAGACATTATGCAGGCTTAAAACAGACACAGGAATTCCTGCCTCTTCGGCCATCAAAAAGGCTTCGTATTCGCCCATCAGCTTACTCCACCCGTAGGCAGATTCGGGATTGGCCGGGTATTGGTCCTCTTCCTTCAACGGAGCCGCATCGACGCCGGATTGAAGTTCCGCGGGAAAACTGCACGCCGTCCCAACGTAGATGTATCCCTTGACCGGATTGCGCTTTACGGCATCGACAACATTGGAGTTGATCAGGAGATTGTGCCTGAAGAGGTTGCCCTGGTTATTGAAGACATAGCTGATTCCGGCAACCACGTCGGCGAGATGGTAAACGTAATCGACGCCCTGTAGAATATGATCGAAGCTGTCGGGGACAGATAAGTCGAGTTGATATAAATCGTTTTCCATATCGATGACAGGATTGCCGTCATCGTCAAATAGATATTCTTTCCTTCCGCGCCATAGATTATCGACGACACTGACGCGATACCCGTTTTTAACGAATCGTTTGACCAAGTTGGAGCCGATCATGCCGGCCCCGCCGGTAACCAGAATATGTTCGTTTTTGCTCACTAATCGTTTTCCTTCTTATAATGGAACCCAAGCGCCTTACCAAAAAAGAGCATTGCTTTCTCAGAGATAGATTCAACCCAACCCTCAGGTATGTATCTTGAAGAACTGGGTTTGAATTGGATGCTACCTTTCTTCCTTAACCGGTTCCCGGTTACAATATGACCAATCTTGAAGGATTCATTTTTTAAAATTTTTTGTTTAGCCTCTTTAAGATTGGTGCCGGTTAGCCTTTCTATAATTGATAAAACCTCATAAGGTTGTTTCATAAGCTGTTCAAAAGTGATTACAGTACAATTCTGCTTTCCAATTGTGTTTACCGCAATGCGACAACAAAGCATAACAAAAGTATAGTACAATACAATATCATATAGCTTTTTTGGTTTTTGCTCTAAAGTGTCAGTTTTTTTAAAAGCTTTGATTAAACCTGATGGTGAACGAGATAGACAAATTACCTTTACCTTCCCCGGAAAAAGTTTAGACAGTAAAATCGCCCGGGATGCATATTTTGAAGAGTCAACGATAAAATTGCAATTCGTTAAATTCGAAACATTTTTAAAAATGTCGTAGTTGACACTTTTATAGTCTGACTTGTTGTTTTTGTTGAAAAAACCAAATATAAGACCTAAAAATCCTATATGCCAATCAAATTTATGAAATAAAT
Source organism: uncultured Desulfosarcina sp. (assembly GCF_963668215.1). Lineage (NCBI taxonomy): Bacteria > Pseudomonadati > Thermodesulfobacteriota > Desulfobacteria > Desulfobacterales > Desulfosarcinaceae > Desulfosarcina > uncultured Desulfosarcina sp. The sequence continues at coordinate 6,390,841 of NZ_OY764190.1, read as the reverse complement.
CACTATATTTTGTAACTTCAGAGCCAGAAAGATTTAGTCGGTCAAATACATTTCCCCAAATGAAGCAAGTTTTAGCTTTGAAGCCGCATGAACATAAGTCGTTTCGAATGAAGCCGTCTCTAAAAATATGAGTCACTTCACCTACACCGGTTATTCCGAAATTGTTCGTAAGTAAAATTTCCATTATGGTTGTTGCACTTCTGCCCGTTCCCATAATGTAGATAATATTCATTATAAAAGGCCTGCATCTTTGTCAGAATCGATGCTTCGATTGATGACATTGTCCATTTGCTTTATGACATTTTTTGCAGCATAGTAAGTATTTATATGGTTACGTCCACAATCCATAGCACGTTTTCGATCCAACTGAAGTGCCTTGATGATTCCGAAGGCATAATCACTAGAATTTCTGTTGTTGATCAAATAGGCGTTTACTTCTTCAGTAATTAGTGAAGGTATACCGCCAACTGCAGTAGAAAATACCGGGAGACCAAACGTAAGCGCTTCAAGCATGGAGGTTGGAATTCCTTCACTGTAAGATGACATTAAAAAGAGGTCTGAGCATTTGGATAACGCAGCGATTTCAGATATACCCTTTCTGCCTAAAAAAAATATGCATTTATCAAGATCCAGGGTTTTAACCAGCTTTTCGAGATTCGATCTTTCTGGACCATCTCCGATTATTAACAACTCAACATCTATTCCACGTTGCATAAGTTCTGCAATACCTTTGATCATAAGATCAAGGCCTTTTACAACAGCCAATCTTCCCCAAAAGATTAAACGCTTTTTTGCACTATAATTGTCTTCATACCAAGGTTTTGCCTTGTTGTATATCTTTAGTAGATTGTCGTAATCAACATAATGGTTAACATCGATAATTTTTTGTTTTTGGCAGTGTGATGTAAGTGTTTTTTGGCAAAAATCTCTGCATTGTTGGTTGATACTGAATATAGTCGAAGAGCCTCGAAGCAAAGGTTGAATAAAAAATTTATAGTAAATTTTCTGAAGTAATTTGAATTTTGCAAGCCTGTGTCCGGATGTAGTAAGTGGATTTACAGCCTCAGTCATTTTGTAAAAAACATTAACTGTCTTGTCACGACCAATAATGTATCTAACGGGTATAAAACTTTCCCTATTTACAAAAATCATCGCGTTTAAATTATCATTAATAAAGAATTTACGAATTATGCCTGAATAAAAGATCAAACCAAAAAATAATTTTAATTTATGAGGTATCTTACCATTCTTATCATATGCAACAGGTAAAAAAGGATAGTCTTTGCCATGTATTTTTATGGTTTGCCATTTACCAATTAAATTTTTATTTTTGTTAGAAATTCCGATTAGTACGCAATCAAAACGCGTATATTTAATAAAAATCTTTATTGTACCAAGTGTTCCACCAAGGGGAAAATTTTCATAATCTGTAGCATGAAAAATATAAAGTTTTCTTTTTTTCATAGCTTATCTTTTATCAGTTATCTGTTGATATAGGGTACGATAATTATCGACCATTTGATCAATGCCAAAATTATTTTCTAAATGCTTTCTACCAGCATTTCCCATTTCTTTTGCTTGTTTTTTGTTATTAACAAGAAAAAGGATTTTTCGAATCAATTCTTCTTGATCAAAACTAATAATTAAAAATCCTGTTTTGGAATGAATGACTAACTCTTGGTTGCCACCACAATTCGTCGCAATAACCGGCTTGCTCAATGCCATGTATTCCATAATTGAATTGGAAATACCTTCTTCACCATTCAAGACATTGGTGCATAGGGTTCCAATATCAAAGGTTTTAACTATTTTTTCGACATCTTGTCGAATTCCAAGAAACCTAATTCGGTTTCTAAATCTATCAGGAACCATGTTTTTGCATTCAGTTAAAAACGGGCCACCACCAACAGAAATAAAAGTGATGCTTTCAATTTTCATTGCAATTTTAATCGCTGCGCTGAAAAATGTATGGTAATCCTTATACTTCGTAAAATTTGCGACCATTCCAACTACAAATTCAGTTTCAATATTAAATTTATTTCTCAAAAATTGCTTTGATGGCAGGTTATCGACTCTTCTAAAATCGAAACCATTATAAATATATGTACTTTTCTTAAAAGGCGCTTTAAAAGCAAGCAAGCCTGCTTTTGAGTTTGCTATGATTTTGTCAGAAAACGGGAAAGTAAGCTTTGAACGTATCCATCGTTCATCTGAGTATTTAAAATTGCTTTTTGCACCCCTTATCATTCCGTTTATAGTTTTAATTCTTAAAAATTTCGCTATAGGAAGTAGGTACACTGAACTCATTGAACTCCACGTATGCACAATGTCAGGTTTGCTTTCTTTGAGTGCTGAATATAATTTTAAGAAAAGCATTAAATCTTTTTTTTTCTTCCTTTTGAAAACGATAGACGGAATCTTTAATTTATTTTTATATTTATAATGTATGTTATCAGATAGCAAAAATAGCTCATTTATTATATTACTATATAAAGAAATAGAACTTAGCAATTCAATCAGTTGTCTTTCCCTGCCACCAGGGCCTAAGTTATCAATAATGTGAACTATTTTTATCTGTGTCATATAATTAAATAGAATATAGAGATTAACGATAAAATAGTAAACTAATATGAAATGTGGGTTAACAACAAAAACTGAAAAATAACTTTGAAATTTGAGGAGGCGCTTTTAGGTTTATATTATGGATAAAAATGCAAATATTGTCATAAAATAAATTTTAAAAAGCTTTGATTTTGGCATTATTTCTTAAAAAATTATACTAGTCCGCAGCATGTTAAGTTATGAATTACGGTAATTTTGTACGACTTGCCTTAAAAATTCACCAAGTCCTAAACAAGCACAACGATAGTGGAATTTTTCGAAAGCTAAATCCTTACCAAATAATCCAACATTTTTCGATAACTCCTGGTCATTTAAAATAGTTTCAATCTTTGCAGCAAACTGCCTTGAATCACAATTTTCAACAATAAAAGCATTAATTTTATCTTTTAAATAATGTTTGACATCTCCAACCGCATTAGTCAAAATGGGAGTACCACTTGCTAGATAATAGCCTATTTTAGTTGGAAACCGGGACTGTGATTGTAAGTTCTCAGGTAGCGGCGCTAAAAGACATGTCGCTTTTCGCATTAAATTAAAAAGATCATTTTCATCTAAAAATCCTGTAAATTCAAATAGGCTCAACACTCCACGATTTTTTGCATATAGCTTTAATTCTGTAATGCGAGCGTTATCTTCTCTTCCTGTAAACTTGATAGGTATGTGAATATTTCGTTTCTTCAATTCATAAATGATATCAACCACAATTTTTGCGATATCCATATAGGCAATAGAACCACAGTATAGTAAAAATTTATCACTTGAAAAGTTACTATCACGGCTTGTATGGTAGACGTTGTCGATTAATATTGGAATTTGAAAAGAAGGAATATAAACATTCTTTTTTAGAGAGATTCGATAAACTTCGTGGGAGATATAGCTGGAGATTGGAAGTACGGCGTCAACCAGAGGTACTACATCTTCACAAAAATGTGATGCATTTTTGTGGCCTTTGCCTGAGGTTTCAGCAATTGCCAATGGCCACTCGCACAACTCAAGGATAACAGGAATATTTAATAAATGTAGAAAATGCGACCAAAATTTTACAACATTTGTGCTTCTTGAATAAATGATAACGCATTCAACTTTACGTTTTATTTTTTTGAAAATAAAAAAAATAAAAATGCCAAAAAACCCTAGTATATCATCAATTCTTCGAAACCACCAACTATTTGATCTTACAGTAAAACCACCTGGATAGATAAATGGTATATTATCAATTTTACCGATAGAAGAAAATTTTGTTTTCTTATCTTTAGGGATATCGGCACCTCTCAAACCAGCATACTCAACATCCCAGTTTTCTTTTAAAAGAACCTTAGCAAGATTTCGAACACGATTGGATGCAGCCATCCCCCAAGGAAAAGAAGATGATTCCGAAAGAATGATAAGATTGTTTGGCATAAAAGGTTTTTGCGTATCGTAATATAAGTAAAAACTATTGCAATTTAAGTACAGCTTTCTTTGTCCATAATTTGCTAATAAAATCAGAATCTGATAAAAAACGGACCTCTTTGGACAAGCATCCGCCCAAAGCTACCCAATAAAAGAAAAACTCAAATCCAACACGAGGGATCATCGCAACAAACATAATAATAAGCCTGGCAATTATCATGAATGCGAGGAATTGGGTTATTTTGTTTTTACTATGAAAAAGACCCAAGAACACTGCAATAATTGAGATAGAAACAAACACGAATACATATAAACTGCCAGCTTTAAGAAACATTTGCATGTAACCAATTTCTACACTTGATCTATCATATCGTACCTTATATCCTCTATCTAAATATGTATGTTCAACTTCATACGTTCCTTTTATTCCTTTGCCGAACATTTTTTGTAACAGATTCATATCTTTTGGTACTGATCTCATTAAAAGGCCATCACCTCGGGATTCCTGCCAAGCTGCGCCTTCGACGAAGTAACGCTCAATTTGTCTTGAAAAAAATTCCGATTTAAAAATGAAAAGGGAAGAAAACGATGCCACGATTATTGTTATTAACATTAAATACATTTTAACTTTAAGTCTTTTTTTCATCACAATAACTAACAAAATATAGAAAACAATTATAAGGCCTTCAAAAGCAATTGCAAAACGTTCACCAGCAGAAAACATTAGCAAATTTAGCATAATGATGCCTATGGCACCAATAATTATATTAATCTTATTAAACTTGATAACAGAAAGTGCTATTAACAAAGGCGCGAGAAAAAGATAGTCGCATGAATTATACATTTTATGTTCAAAAATATTACCGGATGATAAACCCAAAGAGAGAAACAAAAAAGTGTATAAAATTCCTATTGATATTAGCAAGCGAATCCTTAAAAATAGGTGAAACCAAAAACGGGATGAAACTCCAAAATGCAATCCTAAAGGAATTATCCAAACTAAAATCGATTCGGATCGACTAAAAAGTAAAGATCTGATTGAATTTATATCTATAGGCTGAAAAAACCCTCTAAATATACATAGGATTGATAATGAAATAATAATAATATATAAGTAAATAGAAAGTCCTGGTAAAACACGAAAAGAGCTACGGAGATAAATGAACTGCAAACAAAAAATTAGCAAAAGTATCCCAAAGAATGGATAAATAAATAACCTTAAAAGTGGCGTATTACCGCTAAGTAGAGGCCCTAAAGTGCTAACATAGTACAAGACATAAATACACAACCAAGCTTGAAAATTATTATATACGTGTTGTCTGGCCAAGTAAGGCATGCTTTTTATTCACCATAATCAATGGTCTTAAAAAAGAATAACAGCCCTGAATTGGGCGATTAAGGGAGTATAAAGATTTTTACCACCGCGAGGGCAGAATCGTTAAACAAACTCCTTTAAACTGGTAAGGTAGCAAAAAAGAAAAAATTAACAAAAGGAGAAGTTAGGTCAATAATAATAGGATTTAAAATCGTATTAATAGAAAATTTATATTAGCGAATTCTTAAAACCGTCAGTTGACAAGAGTAAAGCAAATGTACAGAACTATTGCCTAAAAAAGGTTAGATTTGTATTGGTCCGTCTCTTTGCAACCCGTCGATATTTGCTTGATGATTTTTGCTGGTTGCCCCGCAGCTAGTACATTTTCTGGAATATCCCTGGTCACCACACTGTTGGCTGCTACAACACTATTAGGACCGATCCTCACTCCTTTAAGAACAATTACGTTCATAGCAAGCCATACATTATCACAGATAGTCACCGCATCAGTTAGAACTGGGGTATCCTGGCATATAGACTGTACAATATGGTGCCAGTTTGTATCTGTTATTGTGACATTGGCTCCGCAAAGAACGTTTTTACCTATAGATATGGATTCAGCAGCGCTAATAACGGTCCCGCTGAAACCACTATGATCACCGATCATTATTTTTGCATTGGGTCTTAATGTTGAAAGCATGCATGGTCTGTTAATCCCAACTAGATTTGACCAAAAAGCGGAACGGAAACGGCAATGAGCGCCCACATGAATAGTGCTATGCGGAGCACGATTAAAATGTGTTTTTCCCCAGAATTTGCAATTTTTACCAATTTTTATGTCCCAATACCAACACAGTAACTTGCTGTGAAAAGTCCAAAATCTTTCAGCAACCATACCACGTTTGCGAAATAATCGATTGGCCCATATTCCCCATTCGTCTTTCATAACGGTTTTTAAAACAATTCCTTTTGTCTATTCATGATTACTTAATTTTTGGCATAGGAATAATAATGAATCAAAGAATTTTCATGATTTCACAGACACCTTTTCTACTATCTTACTTATAACCCTCAATTTACTACCAACGCCTAAATAATCGCAGCAAATAAAACAAACTGCCATAGTGCTAATACACCCTCCCATAAGAGTGATTTTTGATACTATTGTTGTGGTTGGGTGGTATTGCTTGAACAAAAAAAAGACGCCGACTATCAGCAAACTCACAAGTAATGGGCCTGCGATTGTCCTAAAATATATAGAAATGAGCACAGGGCTGTCCTTGACACACAACATCGCAAAAGGGCAAAAAGACAATAGATTAGCTACTACGACCCCAATCGCAATTCCAATCGTACCACCATAAATTACACCAATCAAAACACAAATGATAGTACTTAAACTCCTTATAATTCCCACTGCAAGGTATCGACGTGAAAACCCCAAGGCAAGCGGTACTTGGTCAAGAGAGGTTATTGCTGGCATGAGAAATGATTGCAGCGTGAAAATGCGCATATACACCGTTGATGTTTCCCAACGGGCCCCAAAGTACAAAACAATAATCTCATTTGCGAAAAGAAAACAGAAGGCTGAAGCTGTCATGGTCAGCCAACTAATGGATGAAAGAAAACGATAGTAAAATTCGCTAAAGCGCTCTTTTTCTGACTGCAATGCGGAAAGCGCAGGTAGAGATACTGAAAATAAAGCCATACGAAATTGTCCCGATACTAACCCCGGTATCTGGCTTCCTTTACTATAAAACCCGAGCTGAGATGCTCCCGCTATTTTCCCTGCAAGAATTTTATCTATAGTTTTAGTAAGAGTAGAAAAGGCATTCAGTCCCGCTACATCTAAACCGATTTTTAAAAATTTAATCGTGCCGACACCTTTTTTTGGAAGACTAGGTACCCATTTAGTACAATACCAAAACCCGATCATCATTAAAAAATTCATGCCTACATTCATCCATACAAGCGCCCAATATTTGTGTCCTTTCCAAGCAATCACGATCCCCAGTAAGGTCGTTAAAATAGTTGAGAGAACAGTTATCCAGGCGATCTCTCTAAATCGCATCTGTCGTTTGAGCAATGCTTGATGTTGAACACTAAGTCCTGCAAACAAAAAACCGATGGAGAGGGCACAGGCGATGGGTTGCAATCTAAAATCATTATAGAACCAAACCATCAAAGGGGCTAAAGCAATAACAACCATCATGGAAGTAAAACCCACCATACAATTGATCCAAAAAAGATTACTGACCTGCGCGTGGGTGATAACTTTTTCACGAATAGTGGCCGTAGAAAGCCCTAAATCCTTGAAGATTGCTGCAAAAACCGAAATTACCAAGACCATTGTAAACACACCGTAGTCGTCGGGCGTCAACAATCGCGCTAAAATTCCTGCCCTTCCAAAGGTAATCACCAAGGACAATGATTGAGAGGCCAGGTTAGCAATGCCAGACATAGCCGAACGTCTACCGACTTCTTTGTTTATATTTATGGTATCAAACAGTGCGGCGTATTTTTTGTCTAAGCTCTTCAATTCGCACTATAGTCCGAAGGTTTTATCGATGTTATTTCCAACCATTGTGCCTGTGATATTATTAACCAAAGTGCGCGTAATGATTCTGCTGTTCAAATTTCCAAATATTCTATTATTTATATAATATTTTCGATGTATCTATAGATCTGATTTTTCTTTTTACTTTTCTATAGAAAAATCCTTCCATTAAAAATCCAATAAGGTCTTTGAGCTATATATTTAACAATGCGTAGGCTTATAGGCAAATCCATTATTTCTTGATAATTCCAAGGATTAAAAATTGAGTTGGTTTCTACTCCACATATTCGAAGGCACCTATGTCTGGAGTTATATCTGATCGAATATTTCCATTGATATCAGTTTTTATTCCGACATTACACCCTTTATCTTTTGCAAGGCTACAATATTTTAATGAAAAGTCTTTGTTCAACGCATCATTAAAACAGCATGAGTTCAAATCCTTATTGTATTCAACAATGGTATTTTTCTCAGGATATTTTGGAGCTGGATTCTTTCCAGTTGTCCACAAAGAATCCTTTTTATTTTCTAAGTCACTCAGCATAAACTGGCTAGTAATTTTTTTGTCTTCATTTCTGACAACTATAAATTTCTTATTCGATTTTGAGACATAATAATTACAATCCACTCCGATTGGCAGAGTATCGTCGTTATAAATAGAAAAAATTGGTCTAATTCCAGCGCTGTATATTATATTATTAAAGAAATATAATGATGGAGCACCCATATAAAATCCACCAGAACCGGCATTATAATTTTCTATCTTAATTTCTACACCGCCACCATCTGTTTCATTTTTAATAAATGTATTGTGCAATATATAACAATCAACATCTGATATATTCTTCAAGTTTATTGCTGGCATCGCGTTATTAAATGCCAAACAGTTTACAATCCATATGCTTCCACCATTGTCTAGTCCTCCCCATAATTTAAACCCATTTCCCTGTTTTAAACCGTTATTATAAGATATGCAGTTTAAAAAAATTTCAGTATTTCCAGCACCAATATCAAATCCATCACCCGCGTTATTATATGCTACGCAATCGACAAAATACAGGTTATTGACGGGACCGTTTCTCTCTGATGGATTACCACGCCCTGCAAAGCCATCATCACCCGCACTGTCTCTAGAAACGACAGAATCAAACACAATATCTTCTGCACCATTTTCAATATAGACACCATAACGTACCGTATTATGGACTTCAACGTTTTTAACGTATCCATCTTTAACTCCGGTTTTTCTATCTTGATCTATTCCAAACTGAAGCCCGAAATTTGCTTTATTGTTTCCATTTATTACCACATTTTCGATAACAAAATTTTTTACGCCTGGATTCATTTTTATCGCTACAGAGTCTGATGAAAAATTTATATTTTTAATTTTAATATAACTACAGTTTTTGCTCATATCGAACCTTTTTAGTGTCGGTCTTTCAACTCCATTTCCGACTATATTAATCCAATTCGAGCTTGTCCCTGATACATCAAGATATAAATAATTGTCATATGAGGGTGAAGCCTTTTTTATTATGAGAGTATCACCAGCCTTAATCTTTTTGATACTATATTTGACTGTTGCCCATGGTGTTGAAGGATTTTGAGCTTGTATATTTGTGTTCGAATCATTACCAATATCGTTGTTTACATAATATGTGTTACCGTTCGAAGATGCTAATGGCATTAAAGGAATTGTTGGCATATCAGGAAGTTTTACGATCTCCATAGCCATAACATTTTCTGTGAAATGAATTGTTACTATGCAAAACCCTATAAAACTAAGAACGATTAAAATCGTGTCATTTATACTTGATGACTTCAATTTGACACCTAAATTATATTAGTTTTTTTCTCTTGTAGCTAACTTCGAAGATTTCCACAAAGGACCTTCTCGTATTGGCTTAAAAGAGCATTGAGGACGGTTTTGGGATCATGGCGGTTTCTGGCGATGTTCCTCCCGCGCTCGGAAAGTTCTGAGGCCAACTCATCGTTTTCCAAAAGTTTACTGAGTCTTGCTGCAAGAACGGCATGGTCTCCTCTGGGAAACATGAGGGCCGCTTTTCCGTTAGCGGCATATGTAGGAACACCGCCTGTGTATGAGGCTACACTAGGACATCCTACAACTTGCGCCTCGGCTAGGGATTGGGGGGTGTTCTCGATAAATGAGGGCAACACGTATGCGTGTGCCCTTTCTATTTCCAAGGCCACGTCGTCAGGGCCAATTTGTCCGACAAAACAAACATTTTTTTCAAGGCCAAGTCTTTGGACTAGTTTGAATAAATACCTCCCAAACCCCTTATCCGGGATATGCCCGGCAATCCGTAAAGAGACAGTAGGCACACTTTTCTTTAAAATACGTAATGCTCTAATTAGTACATCAACACCCTTGTAAGAATGTAGTTTCGATGTGCAATATATGGTGTTGCGGTTGGCCTTGTTGATGTCCCACTTGGCGGCATAGAATTGCGGTCGCAAAACTGTGTCAACATGAAAATATATTGGATCAACCACATAATCATGAAGTACGCTTTCAGCCCAAAAGGACCTTCCATTGTAAATTTTATTTCTCAAGAAAATTTCTTTTTCGATTTTACATTGATTCTTGTAACGTAGATATATCCTAACCAAGGATGGATATCTTGTAATTTCCGAGAATTTCAACGGCCCAAAAAAATATTTGACGATTTCATTCATTACACCTTGAATTCTTATAATCACAGGGATACCGGTACGGTCTCCAATTAACCCGAAATATCGCTCCGTCCCATAGACCTCTACCAGATCAGGTTTATATGAATCTATGGCCCTCAAACAGTAACCCACGTACTTATCGAAGCCTTTTAGTTCTGTGGGTTGACGTTTGTAATCCGGTAGAATGACATAGTTGATTCCATCAAAGTTATAATGTTCAATTGCCTCAATGTCGCTAGAAGTGCAAGCGATTGTCAATTCGATATCGTTCCTACCTGTCAATAAATCAGAGAGGGAATACATCCAACCACCGAAGGGAGTTACTTTTAGGCCAGTGTTTTTGTTCAAGGCCGGAAAGGCTATATTGACAAACCATAGTACTCGCACGGTGTTTTTCCTTTATTGAGCGTTTTCAGGATTTCAGGCACATTAATGGGGTTAGATGTAAGCAAAAACTTACAAGGTTTATCTGGAACTCATTAGATCACCTTTTTGATCAAAGGGGAATGTGAGACGTCTCTCAATAACTCAATAAATCATGCATGTTTGTGGGCGCTAATGGTGGAATTTTGAAACCGGCACTATCCGAACCAATCAACCGTCTTTTCGATCCCGTCCGGGAGCGCCACCAATGGCGTCCAACCCAGGGATTTTTTCGCTTTGGACGTATCGGAGAAATTGCGTTTGACATCGCCGACGCGCGGGGCCGAATGGACGACCTCGGAGAAAGCCAATCCTTTTTTCTCGAATACCGCTTTGAGCAATTCGACCACTTCGGCCACCGTGGTTTCCGAATTGGTGGCGATTTGAAAGGCCTCCCCGCCGATCCCCCGGCGGGAAGCGGCAAGCAAAATAGCCCGCGACAGATCGTCGATATAGACAAAATCGCGGGTTTGCTTGCCGTCCCCGTAAATCTCCAGGGTTTCACCGTTAAACGACTGTTTGATGAACTTGGCGACAACGCTGCTTTTGTGTTTCGAACCGGGGCCGTAGACGTTACCGAACCGAAGGGCCACGGTTTCCAGGCCGAAACTGCGGTAGTAGGCGGAACAGTAGCCTTCGCAGGCCAGTTTGCTGGCCCCGTAGGGAGAAACCGGATGGGGGGCCAGCTCTTCGTGGATGGGCGGCTCGACTTCTCCGATGGGTGCCCCGGAAGACGCCAGGACGAATCGACCGACCCCGTTCTGCCGCGACGCCTCGAGCATGTTGAAGGTGCCGACCACATTGGCCTCCATGTCGGCGCGGGGGTTTTCCACCGAGGGTGCCACCCCCGTGTTGGCGGCCAGGTGAACGACCGCCTCCATCCCCTGAGTGCAGCTTATACAGGCATCGGCATCCTTGATATCCGCTACAACCAGTTGGACCGCCGTTTTCCAACCGTCATCGGCTGCCAAAGCCTTCGAATCGTGGCGTTCGATCTCTTTATACTCACAAACCGTTGATAGATCCTCGCGCGTACCCACGGTAAGGTTGTCCATCACCCGGATACGAGCGTCCGGCACTTTTTTTCGAAGGTAGCGGATGAGGCTGGTGCCGATGAACCCGCATCCGCCGGTAATCAACCATTTTTTTGGAATGGCGTCCCGATCGCTTGTCGCTTCTTTTGTCATGATTTGCTTCATTTCTTATTTCAGGGTAGAGGATCGACTTTTTGGGGGCTGCGGATTAAAAGAAGTTGCTTTGAGCTTTCACCTTTGAGCTTAAAACGCTATATTCCTTAGTCCTTAGTCCTCATCACTCAGCAATCAAGGGCATTCATGCCCACTTCACACCCCGGAAGATCGCATCCCGGTTGATGTTATCCTTGTGCCTTAGAACCGTTTCGATCATTTTACCCAACACTTCTTCGGAAAGATAATTGGGCTCGAGTCCCAGTTCCAGCAGGCCGGTATGGGCGGGATTGTAGTAATGGTCCTCGGCTTCCTTACGAGGGTTTTCGACGGATTTGATTTGGACGTTCAAACCAAAGCCGGACCCGGCATCTTTCACTCGCTGGGCAAGATCATTTACAGAAAAGGTCTCCACCAACTGGTTGAAGATGCGCAACTCGCCTGGGTCGGCCGACTTCTCCAAGGAAAGGCGCACGCACTGAAGGGTATCCTTGATATTGAGGTAGCCCCGGGTTTGACCGCCTTTGCCGAAAACGGTGAGCGGGTAATCGGCCACCGCCTGGACGATGAAGCGGTTCAACACGGTGCCGAAAAGCTCGTCGTAATTGAAAAAGGGGAGCAGTTGCGGATCATCATTGGTCTCGTCGGTGTGAATGCCGTAAACCGGTCCCTGCATCAGGTCCGTTACCCGCAGGTCCCACATGCGCACATAGAACCACAGCAGGTCGGTGTCCATGATTTTGGTGGTATGGTAAAGGCTGCTGGCCTGACGCGGATAGAGAAACTTCTGACTGCGTCCCTTGTGTTCGATATCAATCCAGCCCTCTTCGATGTCGATATTGGGGGTGCCGTATTCGCCCATGGTGCCAATTTTGACAATATGGGCCTGGGGAGAAAATTCTCGGACGGCGAAAATGACATTGGCCGTCACATCGAGATTGTTCTTTAGGGTCAGGGTGGCGGCATTTCGGTTAAGCATGGAATAGGGGGCCGACGGCTGCTCGGCATAATGCACGATGGCTTCGGGTTCGAAGGAGCGAAAGACGGTTTCCATGAAGTCCCACTGGCACAGGTCGCCGATGAATATCTGGATTTTATATCCGGACTGCCGTTTCCACTGACGAACCCTGGAATTCAAGTTGGGAACCTCATAAAGCGGTTCGCAGTCTTCCTCGCGGCAGATGTTGCGGCGCAGATAGTTATCGACAACGGCCACTTCATGACCGTGGGCGGTTAAATTCATGGCAGTGGGCCAACCGAGGTAGCCATCGCCGCCCAGAACGAGTATCTTCATGGTTCCACGACTCCTTTGGAGAAATTGAACAATAGTGGAATAATGAGCATCAGCGGGGCCTTTTCTACGGCCAGTATCTTTCTTGTGGATGCTTGCAGATTTCGGGATCTTCGTGAAGGAGTTGGTTTTGAACCAGGAATTCCTTCAACTGCGCTTTGGTCAAAGGCGTTTCGTTACCCGAGTGGTAGGGGTTGGTTACCTTATCGGAAAGCACCTCAGGGTATTCATACTGGATGCTGCGGTATAAACCCTTGAATGCCGGCATTACGGCGAAGTAGCGGGGCAGTTCGATGGAACGCCTGGTTTCCTCAATATTCATGAGTTCTTCATACATTTTCTCTCCGGGCTTTGTCCCGATGATTTCGATGGAGATATCCCCGGGCCGATGCCCGTATTCGGAAGCGAGCTGCTCGATCATTACCTCGGCCAGATCCTTAATGCGAATGACGGGCATCTTGGTGATGAACACCTCGCCGCCTTTCATGAGAAAGGATGAATCGATGACCAGGCGCACCGCTTCCCGGATGCTCATGATGAAGCGGGTCATTTCCGGATCGGTAAGCGTGACCGGGCCACCGTTGCGGATCTGCTCACGAAAGATGGGAATAACCGACCCGCGTGAGCCCAACACATTGCCGAAGCGCGTGGAAGAAAACAAAGGCCCCTGCCCCCTGGCGTTGCTGTTGGCCGCCGTGATCAGACGTTCCCCCATGAGCTTGGAGGTGCCCATCACATTGGTGGGGTTGACGGCCTTGTCCGAACTGGTGAAAACGACATTTTTCACCCCGTTGTGGATCGCAGCGGAAATGATATTCTGGATGCCCAGGATATTGGTCTGGACCGCTTCGAAAGGTGACCGCTCGCAAAGAATGACATGCTTGAAGGCTGCCGTGTGAAAGATGACATTCATGTCCCGTGCGGCCCGTTCCACCTTGTCCTTGTCGCGGATATCCGCCAGGAAAAAATGTGCCTGGGGATGTTTGGAGAAAGTCTGCTCCAGGAAAAACAATTCGCTTTCATTGTTGTCGATGCCGATCAGCTCGGAGATGTCGAAATCTTCAAGGAGTTGTCGCACAAGCTCGCGGCCGATAGTTCCGCACGCTCCGGTGATCAGGATTTTTTTTCCTTTAAAAAAAGACTGCATTAGTGGTCCTCGTTCTTTTGCTATTTAAGACAATCGATAACCTGAACGACACATTCGTTCAGTTCACACGCAAATGCGCAAAGGAACTGCCTGTGGAAGAGCTTGTAGCTTATAGCTTTCAACTCAACCGCATAGCTCCGCAGCCTGGATTACACGTCCAGTTCGGGTGAAATGGCTAAGAATCGTCTTTCATACCCTCGAGTTGTTAGCGTGGCATTAAATTGAAGTGGAATTTTTGTTCGTTTGGTTTTAGGGGGAGGGTAGGTTAACTGTTTGGGATCAAGGAAAATTCGGTAAAGTTGTTGACATATTACTTCGGCTCACGCAAAGGTGAACTGCCTGCGGCAGAGATAATTGTTCAAGGTTAGAGGCTCAAAGGTGAAAGGGAGAAGCTGTCGCTTGGTTGTATTGGTTAAAAAAAGAAGGCTCACGCAAAGGCGCAAAGACGCGAAGTGGCTGCCTGCGGCAGAGATGGAAGTTCAAAGCTCAAAGTTGAAAGCTCAAACAGTGAAAGATTGTTCATTATGGGCCAAATGTGTTTCTGTTTGAAATTATACGGATCGCGTAGTACGCTCATCGCATGATACGGTCGTTCGCCAACAGCAGGACACGACGTTTTTATAACGAAGGCAAGGCCACGAAGTTTCGCGGCATGGACACCGAAGCGGCAGAAGATCTTTTAGCGGCTTTGGATGCGGCAACTGCCCTTAACGATCTCAGCCCGTTAAAAAGTGTCGGCCTCCATAAACTTTCCGGAAACCGGTCCGGCCAATGGGCGATGACGGTAAATGGCCCTTGGCGAATTTGTTTTAGATTCAAAGACGGTGATGCATACGATGTTGAAATCACCGATTATCATAGGGGGTAACCAAATGAAAGCAATTCACCCGGGTCGAATATTGAAACGAGAATTGAACTCCAGGGGGCTGTCCGCAAACAAGCTGTCCTTGGCATTAAGCGTTCCTTCGGGCCGAATTACCCAGATCATCAATGGAAAAAGAGGTATTTCAGCCGAAAGTGCGTTGCGCCTCTCGCTATACTTCGGAAACAGCCCGGAATTTTGGATGAACCTTCAATCGCGTTACGAACTGGCCATAACCGAAAAGAACCTCGGCGATAAGATCCGCTCGGAAGTCAACCACGCAGCCTGATCGAGGGATTATTTGGCTCACGCAAAGGCGCAAAGACGCGAAGTGGCTGCCTGCGGCAGAGGTGGAAGTTCAAAGCTCAAAGGTGAAAGCAGTAAAAGACCTTTTTAGTTGGCCTTTGCCCAGTTTCGTGTCGTGACAGCGGCATCATCAGGCTTTGTGGCCGAGTTCGTGGGCCAATGAACCGGGTACTTGGTGTCGATGTAATATGGGTTTAAAAACATACAACTCTTAATTATGGGAGGTATCAGGGTCAGGAGGTAAAGGGGAAAATTGGTTATTCATGCCAATTTTGCAGATCCAGTTTAGAAAAGTCTGCATAATCAGCAACATTTCGGGTAACCAGTATCAGTTGGTTGACTTTGGCAATCGCGGCAATTTGTCCATCGACGAAAGATGGCGGTCTTCCAATGGTATTCAACCGGGCACGCTGGTCTGCATGCCATTGTGCCGCAACTTCATCATAGGGAAGAATCGCCATGCCGGGTCTGACGACATCCAAGAGGAATGCTTCGAGGATGGATCGTTTGCGAGAAACAGGAAGACGGTAACAACCGAATTGCAATTCATGCCAGACAGGCGACGCGGTTGCGATTTCTTTCTGATGCACCTCTAATTTCCGCATGACGGCTTTGTTTGGCACAGCTTTAATCGCCTCGGAAATGACATTGGTATCCAACAAAAATCGGATCACAACGCTTCCACCTCCCTGCCAACTGACCGGTCACGGAGGGTATCGAATTCTAGGTCGGATAAATCGGAAATGTTATTTCCCTTGCGAAAGGCCGCCAGCGCATCCCAGAAACTAATTCGCTCGCGACGCAATGCCTCGTATTCCTTGATCGATAACAATACCGCAACCGGACGGCCACGCCGCGTCAGTTTGACCGAAGGTCCCTTTTCAACGGAGTGAACGATGGCGGGCAGCCTGTTTTTGGCTTCGGATATGGTGTATTGATTTTCCATAATGTTAACCTCCGATCAACTTAAAATAGCCAGTTAAATAGCCATTTGCAAGGGGAAAGCGTGATGGAGAACGTCGAGGACGTATATTCGGCTCGCGCAAAGACGAACTGCCAGCGGCAGTGCTGATAGCTGAAAGCTCAAAGGTTAAAGTCCAAAGATCAAAGAGTGAAAGCCGCTACCTGTAGCAGAGATAAAGGCTCAAATTTCAAATATT
Organism: uncultured Desulfosarcina sp.; assembly: GCF_963668215.1. Taxonomy (NCBI): domain Bacteria; kingdom Pseudomonadati; phylum Thermodesulfobacteriota; class Desulfobacteria; order Desulfobacterales; family Desulfosarcinaceae; genus Desulfosarcina; species uncultured Desulfosarcina sp. The sequence continues at coordinate 6,373,885 of NZ_OY764190.1, read as the reverse complement.
GGTGTTTAAAGTGGGTGGCTCATCGGTTTAGAAGCTGTTTTTCGTACCACTCATATGTCTTTTGAATGCCATCTTTAAGGTCGATGTTCGACTGCCAGCCCAGATCGGAAAGCCGTGAGACATCCAAAAGCTTTTGTGGCGTACCGTCGGGTTTGGATTGGTCGTAGACGATTTCACCCGGAAAACCGATTGCGTCACGAACAGTCTCCGCCAATTCATGGATGGTACCGTCGACCCCGGCGCCCACGTTGACAAAACAGGGTTTGGGATAACTCAGCAACTCTCTGGTCGCCGTTTTCTCGTCGAGGTTCATGACGTGCACGCAGGCATCGGCCATGTCGTCCACGTGGAGAAATTCCCGCCGGGGCGTTCCGGTGCCCCAGATGGTTACGACTGACTGTGATCGGTGATCAGTGAACAGTGAACTGTTGGGGCTTTGTTTAGCGGATGAAATCGTATTATGTCGTTGAGATGATGAGCCGATACTCTCGGGTATGCCAAAGGATGTCTTGATGTCCTGCGGGATGGGGCCGAAGCGGGCTTCATCCTTTTCGATGCCCTTCCAATCGCCGTTTGCTGCCAGCTTGGCAAGGTGGAATTTGCGGATCAGCGCCGGAAGCACATGGGAGTTGTTCAGGTCGAAATTATCATTTGTCCCGTACAAATTGGTCGGCATGACGGCCATGAAACGGGTGCCGTATTGGCGGTTGTAGGATTCGCACATCTTGATGCCGGCGATCTTGGCGATGGCATAAGGCTCGTTGGTGGGTTCCAGCAGGCCTGTGAGCAGGTGGTCCTCTTTCATGGGCTGGGGCGCCAGCTTGGGATAGATGCAGGACGATCCCAGGAAAAGCAGGCGATCCACGCTGGCCTCATAAGCCGCATGGATGATGTTGCCCTGAATGGTCAGGTTCTCGTAAATGAAGCGGGCCGGAAAGGTGTTGTTGGCCTGGATGCCGCCGACCCGCGCTGCCGCGAGAAAAACATGGGCCGGCCGCTCCTGATCGAACAATCGCTTCACGGCGACCTGATCGGTCAGGTCCACCGAAATCAGCTTCAGTTGCGACTGTATGCCTTCATCGCCGTTCTCGTAAGAGAAAAAATCAGCAGTCGGCACATTCGAATGGTAACTGCCGATAAGGTTCGTATACCCTTTGACAAGCAGTTTGCGGACGATGGCGCTGCCGACCATGCCGGATGCACCGGCGATGAGAATCTTGGCGTCCATTGGCATGGACGAGCGCTGAGTGCTGAGTGTTGAGGACTTAGTTGCGTCTGTTCCAAGCGAGTGCATAGGACTAAGAACTGAGGGTCGAGCATTGTTATCGGAATTCGTCATTGATTGGCGTCCCGCTGTTTCTGAATGGAAGCCCTGAGGCCACCGATGATTCGTGAGGTTTCAACAGCCAGATCCATCAGATCTTTGTACTCCTTGTCTGATAGATAATCGATTCAATCTTTGCTTTTGCTCCTACCACTTAGCCCTTAGTCCTCAGCACCCAGGCCTACTCACTGTGATGATTTACCCGAAAACCGGCGCGCTGGCAAAGTTCGTCACGCTTGGCCTCTTCCAGGTCTTCTTTGACCATCTCCTTGACCAGATCCTCAAAGCTGATTTTGGGCATCCAGCCCAGCTTTTCTTTGGCTTTGGTCGGGTCGCCAAGCAGGGTGTCCACTTCGGTTGGGCGAAAATAGGTCGGGTCGACGGCCACGATGGTTTTGCCGTTGGCGGCATTCACACCTTTCTCTTCGACACCTTCTCCCTCCCATTGGATGGCGATGCCCAGTTCCTTGGCGGCTACATTGACAAAATCCCGAACTGAATGCTGCTTTCCGGTGGCAATAACGAAATCGTCGGGCTCTTGCTGTTGCAGCATCAGCCACTGCATTTCCACATAGTCCCTGGCATGCCCCCAATCCCGCAGTGCATCCAGGTTGCCCAAATAGAGGCAATCCTGCAAACCTAAATGAATACGGGCCAAGGCACGGGTGATTTTACGGGTTACAAAGGTTTCGCCGCGAATGGGTGATTCATGGTTGAACAGGATGCCATTGCAGGCATAGATGCCGTAGGCCTCCCGGTAGTTCACCGTGATCCAGTAGGCATAGAGCTTGGCACAGGCATAGGGCGAGCGGGGATAGAAGGGCGTTTTTTCCGTTTGGGGAACCTCCTGAACCTTGCCGTACAGTTCCGAAGTGGAGGCCTGGTAGAAGCGGGTTTTCTTTTCCAACCCTAACAGGCGGATGCCTTCGAGCAGCCGCATGGCCCCCAAAGCGTCCACATCGGCTGTATATTCGGGGGTTTCGAAAGATACCTGCACGTGGCTTTGGGCCGCCAGGTTGTAGACTTCATCCGGCTGCACCTGCTGAAGCACCCGGATCAGGTTGCTTGCATCGGTGAGGTCCCCGTAGTGCAGGATCATTTTCCGATCCGTATCATGGGGGTCCTTGTATAGATGGTCGATGCGGTCCGTATTGAACATGGAGGCCCTGCGTTTGATACCGTGGACTTGATAGCCTTTGGCCAGCAGCAGTTCCGCGAGGTAGGCGCCGTCCTGGCCGGTGATGCCGGTGATGAGTGCTTTTTTCATGGTATTCCGTTTAGTTGGTTGGGCTCATGATAAGCGTTAAAATTGCTGATAACTAATTATATACGAAGCCGGCGGTCAAGGGAAAAGAAATACCGCTTCTTTTCAGTTTCGATAGTCAATTTTCCATCAGTCAACCCGCTTTCAGTGTCAACCCTCTGAATTTTAAACTCAAATAAAGCCCCGCCGCCTATATCCCAACCCATTTTAAACAGTCCGATAAGAAAAGCGGTTATTATCCCTGCCGTGTTAGCGTGGCATTAAACTGCATCGGATCTTTGCCGTCAGACGCCGATGGGCGTACCCGAAAGCCAACTCATTCGGATTTAGGAATGAGGGAATCAAACCTGCTAATACAATTCTAGCAATCATGTATTAGACAATCTAATCATTTTGTATTCTTTTCGTGTTGCGCGCCTGAACATAGAGTAGCAATTGTTATTAAAAAAGCCTGCGAGCCATAACGGAAGCGTGTCATGCAGCCCAAAATCGTACCCAAGCGTTTCGAAGAGGAACCGCCACTCTTCGAACCGAAAGCGGATTATTCTCAGATCGGATTGGTGGGCCATAACCTGTTTCAGAACAAACTGCTTCAAGCCATGTTGGCGTCCGAACTGGGCGGCGCGCATCAGGTTGATGTGGCAGCAGCCAATCGGGGTGGAGAGGATGCTGCCGAGTGTCCTTCGTGGGACCTGGTTTTATGGGACGGGTACGGCCTGAATCTCGAAGAGATGAATATCAAACTGCGCCTGGGCGATGCTCCCGATCCCATCGAGCAGGCCGTGGCCCTGTTCAATGTCGATCCCGATGTCGGGGCCGCCTTTGAGCGACAGGTGGTCGAGCGTTGCATGCGAGGTATCTTCTATCTCGATGAGCCGTTGGACCGATTCATAAAAGGAGTGAAGGCGATATTGCAGGGCGAACTCTGGTTTTCTCGCAAAATTACCTCCAAAATTCTCATGGACACCCATTATCGACGCTCCAGTATTGCGGCGGCCGAAGCCATGCTCACTGCCCGCGAAAAGGAAATATTGATTGCCATCGCCTCCGGTGCCAGCAACGGCGACATTGCCGCAGAATGCTTCATCAGCCCCAACACCGTCAAAACCCACCTGTACAACATCTATAAAAAAATTGGAGTGAAGAACCGCCTGGAAGCAACGTTGTGGGTGGCCCGCTACTTGTAGGGTGAGCGTTTGCCCTTTGTTGGCCAATCTGCATCCCTCGATGAATGTACCCGCTTACAAGCATAAGCTGGCCTCAAATGACAAAACCGCTTCGGGCTTACCGATCTGATCTTACCTTTGGCCGCATCTTCGGTGTTTGCCGCCGCGGCGAATGTACGGGCGACCGGCCGGTCGCCCCTACTGCGACGGTTGCCTTGAACTTGCGGCAAGCTCAACAAGCGCTCACCCATTAGCGTCAAGTCGAGCGCTGGTACCCCGTCCGCTTCAAACTGCCATCCCTATAGTCAAGGGCCGTTTCTCCTTTCACCGTTTCCGGGAAAACCGTCTTCCACAGGATTTCCAACTGACCGCCGCTTCCTGTAACTTCTGATTCTTAACGTTTCCGAACGCTCGAACACCAGTCCTAACACTTTTCTAATACTTTATGTCCGGCAGATTCATCCTTTCATGATGCAAACGCTTCGGTCCGATTCATGCGACATTCATACTACCGGCGCATATCCGCCCCGGGAAAAGTGTGATTAATTGGCGCCATCGTCGGAACATTCTCCGATACCATCTGTAGGTCCTTTGCTGACTTGCCCGGAGCAAGCATCAGAAAGCCCGTGAAGACTGCCCTTGCAGTTCTTACGGGCTTTTTTATTGACGATCGGTTGAACGCTGACAGGAGCAAAAAATGGAAGACCGCCGGCAAATGCGACGTTTCACCCTGCAACTCCCCTGCCTGATTTACGACTGGAACGATGTCCGTGACGAACTGCTGTTCGAAGCCCGGACCGTCAATATCAGTACCGGCGGCGCACTGGTAAAGACCGATCGGCGGTTGCCGGTTGGCATGCCGGTTCATTTCAGCCTCCTGATCCGCCGCAATCGGTCGGATGAAGAGATAAGCACGGGCGGCTGCGTCAGTTTGAACGGTCAGGTGGTACGTGGAGACGATGCCGGCCTGGGCGTAGCTTTCAGCGAAGAATACCGGATCATGCGCACCTCGCACCTGATTGGTCAATGTAATGCCGTTTCGCACTGGTTGCGGCAAACGAAGACCGGAGAAAAGGCACCTCTCTTGATCAATCGATGAAGGATATGAAGATTTATCGCAAATCAACCTCGAAACAACCCATTCGGATGACAACAAAAAAGGAGAACTGTCATGAAAGCAATCACCGCAGCGTTATTCACCCTCTTTTTATTGGTGTTGGTCGGGCCTGCCCGGGCCTGCATGGTCGATCCACCCCAAAAGGACGGCATGTTCCAGACCTCAATGGATCGATTCGGCAAAGGCGGCGATTCGTTCGACCGGGAGATCGGAGCGGAATTTTTTCATAACCCGCCATGGCCTTCGGACGATGACGAGGCGTTTGCCGAAATGGGCGACGGACCTTGGACGCGAGGTGGGGATTGGAATAGGGCGAGGTTTGGCGCCGGGAACGCAGGATTTTATAACGGCTGGTGGAACAGTCCGTCCAGTTTTTTTGCCCTCGCGTTTTGGCAGGCGGCCATCGCCGATGCGCTAAACGATTTTAACTGGGATTGTCTGGAAAACTACGACAATGTTTTGATCATCGTTTTTGGGGGATATGGTCACGGCGATTTCGACCTGAATCATCTGCTGGCGTTTTTCTGGCGGCCAATGGAACCCGAGCCTGGTCCTGCCGTGCCCCTGCCGGGCGCCGCCGTCCTTCTGGGCAGTGGGCTGGCAACGATCATCGGGCTTCGCCGCCGATCCGAACACAAACAACTGTGTTAAAAAAGATTCGCTATTCAACCAGCATGGCCCCCTTCGCGGAAAGGATCTGCGAAGGGGGCCATGGGGTGATTTGTTGACAATCAAGAAATTGCCCAAAGGCATTTTACAGATCTATTTCTCTTTCTCTTCGGCCTCCCGCTCAATGGTTTCGGCAATATATTCTTCCAGCAGCTTGCCCCCATCGAGGTCGTGCTGGGTGGTAAACTCCGTCCCGCAAACCCATCCCGATAAAAAATGGAGCCCGGTTCCGGACGGCCTGACCTGGGAGATGTGACGCGCAATACCGGCCACGCGTGCCGATACGTGGCCGTTTACAATCATCGGCCCGATTTCGGTGCCGATTTCGATATCGTCCGGCGAATCGATTAAAAAACCCACACCATGTTCGTTGATATTGAAAATTCGATAGTCTTTTCCATTTATGGTGATGGTAAGATTCATGACCGTAAATCGGGGTCTTCTTCGGTTGCCCAAGGTCTGGTCCACGTAACCCTCCTGACGGTCCGTCCTGCGTGCTTGTATTTGCAGGGCAGCCGTGGTTGAATGTGAAGGACGCTTGTTTTAGGTGTCATACTTTTTATATCGGATCAAGTTGCCTTTCTCTTTAACCGAATCTGTCGGCCGCTTGGCAGGGTGGCCTTTTGAAACAATGATCGACATTTTGGGCGAATTTACCGGATGGACTCATGAAATCCATTAAGTTGCCGATAAGATAAGTGGCCGATAAGACGATAATAAGGTTAAATCTACGAAGTTTTTCCCAGGAGGAATGAATGTGCCGCCGGCTGCACCGCAAAAAATCATTCACGATGAATACGAATCCGACTCGCAGGGTACCAGGGTAAGAATCCGCATGACCGGTAATCCTGTAGATGTTGCGGAAATTATTCATCGGCTCGCTTTTTTCGATACGTTCACTGCGGACGAAAAGCGCCAAATTGCGTCCGAAGATGCCCGCTTCAGGATGTATAATCCGGGGGAGATGCTGATTCGTCAGGGTAGCAACGATCAGAGTCTGTTCATTATTCTTTCCGGGACCGTCGCGGTTACCGGTTCCGCCGGGGGGACCGTGTTGGCCGTTTTACGGGCCGGCGATATTTTCGGTGAAATGGCCTTTCTGACCGATACCCGGAGAACCGCCAATGTCGTTGCCAGGGATGCTGTGATTGCATTGAAGCTGGATAAATTGCTCTTCGAGCAGCTCTCCGCCGAAGTTCGCGAGAAATTCAAGGACAAGATCATCAAAAAGCTGGTCACGCGTCTGGAAACGGCCAATAAGGAGTTAACCCGGCTCATCGCCATGGCGGGCAACGGACCTTTCGAAATACCGGAAACCCTTGTCGCGCCCGCCCGTTTGACTTCAGCCGAACCCGAGGCCCCGGTGTTCGAATCCGGTCGGGAATTGATCCGCAAGATCATTTCGCAGACCGCCTCACTGCCGGCCATGCCCGAGGTGATGATCAAGGTCCAGAAGCTGATCCAGCATCCGGCCACCAGCCCGGCCCAACTGGCGAAGGTCATCGAGACCGACCCTTCCATGGTGGCCGGCATCCTGAAAGTCGCCAATTCCGCCTATTATGGATTCCGGGGCAAGGTATCGACCATCCAGCATGCTTCGTCCCTGTTCGGAACCCGACGGCTGGCCGAACTGATTACGGCCATGAGCGCCGGCGGGGTCCTGGGAAAAGCAATGGACGGCTACGGCCACAAAGCCGGCGACATGTGGCGCCATTCGATTCTTGTGGCTTGTACCGCCAGTGAAATTGCCGCGATCGTGTCCGACGACATCCTGGACAGCGCCTATATGGCCGGGCTGCTGCACGATATCGGCAAGATCATCCTGGATCCCTATGTGCGCGAACGGAAAATGCTGTTCGACCATTATTTTTCGAAATATCCGGAAAAAACGATCCAGGAGGCGGAAGGCCATATCCTGGGCTTCGATCACGCCGTCATCGCGGCGATTCTATGCGAAAAATGGAGCTTGCCGAAAACCATCGCTTTCGGTATCCGCAACCACCACCAACCATCGTCCGCCGGCGATCACCTTTTGTCCCATATCGTCCATTTGGCGGACTATCTCAGCGGCCAGACCGACAAGGAAAAGGAGGGCAAATTTCCCGCCAAGGTACTGGATCCCGCCACCCGGTCCATCATCTCTCTGGATCCGGACGCTCTGGACACGATTGTGAAAAAAGCCCGCCAGTATACGAAAAGCCTGACCGGGCGCCTGGCCAAGCGCTAAGAGCCCGCCTTTCCATCGAAAGCCTTGCCGTGGCGAATAGTCCTTGAAATCGGCGGATGCGGTATAATATAATCCCTCCGTTATAGCGTCCGCGAAGCGCTGGACAATTATCGTTCACTTCAGCGCATCGACCGGCAGTTTTTAATACAGCCACTTTCGGTGAGAAGGATCGAATGTTTTCCGGTTTCGAAAAGATCATCGAGGCAAGGATCAAAAAGGCCCAGGACGAGGGGGCCTTTGAAGATCTTCCCGGCAGCGGTCAGCCGCTGCGACTGGAAGATGACCGGCACATTCCGGAGGAACTGCGGATGGCGCACAAGGTCCTGAAAAATGCCGACTGTCTGCCGCCGGAGGTCCAGCTTCGAAAAGAGATCCGGGCGACTGAGGATTTGCTGGCCGGAATGACCGACACGGCGCAGAAGTATCGTACCATCAAGAAGCTCAATTTTTTAATTTTAAAGCTCAATTCCTCTCGAGACACCCATGCGTCGTTCGATGTCCCCCAGCGGTATTACGGCGACCTGGTCGAACGCCTCGAGAGTAAGTAAGCAGGTTTCATGTTAGGCAAGAACAAAGAGAACGACGGTCTGGTCAAAAGTGTGCTGCTTGCATACTTTATCCTGGCATTGCATGTCCTGCTGATTGCCGGTATGGCGATCCTGGTACTTTTTTTTCGCGGTGTCGTCAACTATATGCTTTGGATTGTCCTTGGAGGGATCGCCGTTGTCGGCCTTTCCGCCTTTTTGTTTATCCGGCGCATGCGGGCTGAAGGAAAATCCCTTCGCGAAATGTTGAGAAATCCCGTGTTCAGCGGAAGATCGGTGGAGGTGAGCCTCTTGGGCGGCATGGCCACCGTTAAACTGGGAGAACCCGCAAAGCCCTTGGCCATCGGACACGATGCACCGATCGACATCCCCCGTCTTGAGAACCCGGATGCACCGCGCAATCCGGAAATTTCGGAACTGGCGGAATTGGCCCGCCTGCTGGAAAAAGATCTGATTACCGTCGACGAGTTCAACCGGGCCAAACGCCAGCTGCTGAAGGGCTGACAATCGCGTGCCGGCCCGTATTCGACGGTAGACGGGTGCACTTCCTGAAATGAAATAGTGCCCATCCAGAAATGGCCAATTTGCCCGATATCTTTGTTGCACGAAAAATTTACTCCTCGGAATATCAGCCATATACCTGTGGGTAAATTTTTCGTGCGCCTCGATCTCGACCAAATTTGCCTATTTCTGGAAGGGCACGAAACAACTGATAATCGGTTCCGGAGCAGAACCGCTGCTTCGGGAATAGGGACATGGCTGTCCCTTTTGGCGCGTTTGTCACTGCCATCCATCCGAGAAGGGAACCCCGATGACTGCAAAAAAAAACATCGCTTTGATCTTCGGCGGCATTTCATCCGAAAGAGATGTATCCCTCAACAGCGGCAGGCAGGTTTTCGATGCCCTGGACAAGAGCAAATATGAGGTCGTGATCTACGACCCCCAAACGGATATCCCCCGGCTGGTAAACGATGCCGACAAGATCGACTGTGCGCTGATTATTCTGCACGGTCCCTACGGGGAGGACGGTACCGTGCAGGGTCTGCTGGATCTGCTGGACATTCCCTATCAGGGGGCCGGCGTTCTGGGCAGCGCCGTGGCCATGAATAAATTATTGTCCAAGCATCTTTACGAAAGGGCCGGGCTGCTTGTGCCGCCGTACCAACTGGTCCGACGGGGCGAGGCCGTCGACGTGAGCCGCATCGTCGAGCAGTTGGGCCTGCCCGTGGTGGTCAAGCCCGTGGAAACCGGATCCAGTGTGGGGATGTCCATCGTTCGGCAAGCCGGTGGTCTGGCCGCTGCGATCGAAAAGGCGTTGGGCCACGGCGTCACGGCCATGATCGAGGCCTTCATCGAAGGACAGGAAATCACCTGCGGGGTATTGGGCAATGAAACGGTTGAGGCGCTTCCGCTGATCGAGATCATTCCGGGAGAAAATTATGAGTTTTTCGATTATGAGGCCAAGTATCAGCCCGGCGCCACCGAGGAGATCTGCCCGGCGCGGATCGACGAGTCGTTGACCCGCAAGGCGCAGGCATGTGCCATCACCGCCCACAAGGCGCTTTATTTACAGGGCTACAGCCGAACGGATATGATTCTCAAGGACGGCGATTTCCACGTTCTGGAAACCAACACCATCCCGGGTATGACGGCCACCAGCCTGTATCCGCAGTCGGCCAGGGCGGCCGGTCTCTCCTTCAGCCAGTTGCTGGACCGGTTGATCGAGTTGGGCATGGCGGCGCGGCGGCGTCAATCGACCAGAGGATGATAGGAGCTGATAGCTGATAGCTCGAAGCTCAAAGGGGTGATCGGATAGAAAGCGTTCAAAGCTGAAAGACGAAAGAAAATTCGGAAAAGTACGGGGATAACGATAACAACGGCTAACGGAGGAGGATGCTATGAAAGTGTTGGTTGTCGGCGGTGGGGGCAGGGAGCACGCTCTGGTCTGGAAAATCGCTCAAAGCAAACGGGTGAAGAAAATCTTCTGTGCACCCGGCAACGCGGGAATCGCCGACCTGGCCGAGTGCGTTCCCATTGGTGCCGCCGATATCGATCAGCTGTTGGCCTTTGCCCAGAAAGAGAAGATCGATCTCACCGTGGTGGGACCGGAGGATCCGTTGTCCCAAGGGATTGTCGATCGATTCGAAGTCGCCGGCCTGCGGATTTTCGGTGCCAGCCAAAAAGCGGCCCGGGTCGAATCCAGCAAGTCCTTTGCCAAGGCCATCATGGAAAAATACGGTATCCCGACGGCCAAAGGGCAGACGTTCACTCGCCTGGCCCCGGCCCAGGCCTATGTGAAGCAAATGGGCGCGCCCCTGGTGGTCAAGGCAGACGGCCTGGCAGCCGGAAAAGGCGTTATCGTCTGCAGTACCGAGAAGATGGCCATGGATGCCCTCAAGCAGATCATGGTGGACAGGGATTTCGGCGAAGCCGGCAACCAGGTCGTCGTGGAAGAGTGCCTGGTCGGGGAAGAAGCCTCTTTTCTGGCGTTTACAGACGGAAAAACCGTCCTGCCGCTGCCCTCCTCACAGGACCACAAACCCGTCTTCGATGACGACAAGGGGCTCAATACCGGCGGGATGGGGGCCTATTCGCCCGCGCCCGTGGTGGACCAATACCTGCATCAGCGCATCATGAACGAAATCATGATCCCCATGGTCAAGGGCATGGTCGCCGAAGGCTGCCCATACAAAGGCGTGTTGTACGCCGGACTGATGATCGACCGGGACAAGATCAAGGTCCTTGAGTTCAATGGCCGTTTCGGTGACCCGGAGGCGCAGCCGCTGCTGGTGCGATTGCAGGACGATATCGTTCCGATCATGGAAGCGGTGATCGACGAACGCCTGGACACTTGCCGTCTGACTATCGATCCGCGGGCCTCGGTGTGCGTGGTGATGGCTTCGGGCGGATATCCCGGAAAGTACAAAAAAGGTCTTGAAATCAAAGGCATCGATGCCGCCAACCGCATGCGGGACGTGGTCGTGTTTCATGCCGGCACCAGCGCCGAGGGGAAGAAAGTTCTCAGCCAGGGAGGACGGGTTTTAGGGGTTACGGCCTTGGGCCCCACGGTGGAGGACGCCATCAAAAAGGCTTACCAGGCCGTGGCCAAGATCGATTGGCAGGGCGTTCACTACCGCAGCGACATCGGCAAGAAAGCCCTGGTTCGCATGCAGACGGTGCCCCGGGTCGGGATTGTGATGGGCAGCGATTCGGACCTGAAGGTCATGGAAGCGGCCCTGGGGGTGTTCAAGAAATTTTCGATCCCCATCGAAATGACCGTTGCCTCCGCCCATCGCAGCCCGGAGCGGGCCGCCGCCTACGCCGCGACGGCCAAAGAGCGGGGACTGAAAGCGATTATCGCCGGGGCCGGCCATGCGGCCCATCTGGCCGGTGTTTTGGCGGCCCATACTACGCTTCCGGTGATCGGCGTTCCCATCGACTCTTCCTGCCTGCAGGGAATGGATGCCCTGCTGGCCACCGTGCAGATGCCGCCGGGCATTCCCGTGGCTACCGTGTCCATCGGAAAACCGGGAGCCAAAAACGCCGCGATTCTGGCCGTGCAGATGATGGCGCTAAGCGACGAATCACTGGCCGACCAGCTTGCGGCGTTTAAACAGGAGATGGCTGCCGAGGTTGAAAAGAAAGCTGAAAAACTCGCATTGTATCGATAGGATCGTTCGGATCAACCCGTCCGATCCGAACAAAAGCGATATCCAGAGGGCAGTCGGCGTATTGAATCGGCAGGGGGTGCTGGTGTTTCCCACGACAGGTCTCTACGGTCTGGGTGCCGACGCGTTTTCCCCCGAGGCGGTAAGCCGCGTGTTCGCCATTAAACGACGGCCGCAAGGCATGCCGCTGTTGGTGATGGTGCCCGACCTGGACGAAATGGGCCAGGTGGTGCGACGTGTTCCCGCTTTTGCCCGGCCGCTGATGGAATTGTGGCCGGGGGGAATCACGTTGATATTCGAAGCCGGAGACGGGGTGCCGTCCGTTCTTACCGGCGGAACGGGAAAAATCGGTATCCGTATCCCGGCCCACCCGGTGGCCAAGGACCTGGTCTCAAAATTCGGCGGCCCCATTACCGCTACCAGCGCTAATTTGTCCGGCGGTCCGGCCGTATCCGACCTGGCAAACCTCGATCCTTGCATCGGCGGCGAGGTGGATCTGATCGTGGATGCCGGCGTTCTTGCCGGCGGAGCAGGGTCCACCGTGCTGGACGCCACCTGCCGGCCGCCGCGGATGATCCGGGAGGGCGCCGTTTCCAGGCAAAAGATCGAGACGGTACTGAGAACGAGGCCGGTCTGAATCGATTGATTAAAACATACGAAGCCGTCAAATTGATTGACAATCGCTCCACTTTTCCCTATATAACCCAACCCATGCCGGAGTGGTGAAATTGGTAGACGCAGTGGACTCAAAATCCACCGGGGGCGACCCCGTCTCGGTTCGATTCCGAGCTCCGGCACCATAAGAAAATCAGGGGGTTAGCGCATTTCGCTGACCCCCTTTTTTTATGCCCATTTTGGCCGTTTTTTGCCAGATTTTGCCAGATTTTGCCGGTTCAATGGCAGAAATCTGCCAGATTTTTTCCCTTCCAATCAAGCCTTGCTTCGGCACCTTACCGAATGCCTGTCAATCCCCAATAGCTCCCTAAAACCTCGGTAACAAGTCGGTAAAATCTCGGTAAAATCACGTTTCCCATAAAATCCCATGTTATTTATTGGCAGACTCCATGAAAAACCCTGTCAAGGCCTTATTCGTAGCTAATTCTTTCTGATTGGCTGCTAATTCTTTCCGATTTGGTTTCTTGGCAATAGCCCATGGTACTGTCCGCAATGATTATTAGGTTCAGGTTTTTAATAAAAACTTAGTGAGGTGAAAAAATGAAAGAAGATCTTTATGAGGAAATATTAAACGCGCTTAAGGAGAAATTTCCCGGTAAAATCTTGCTCTCTCCCGAGGACATCGCGAATGTTTACGATATTGCTGTAGCAAGCATCTATAACCAGTCCGGAAAGCGCTTTAGCCTGCCGCCAATTGGAGGTGGTGGTAGACCTCGATGGCGGATTTACGATGTTGCTCGAGATTTGGCGACGAGATAATCGTTTTTAGGTACGGATAGATGGCCCGGCAAATAATGGATATAAGAGGGTTGGCTGAGAACCCTGACTTTCCATTTACTGAACACCAGATCCGTAAATTGATCAGGAGGCGTGATTACCCCCTTCCTTACAAGAAGGTTGGCAAACGTATCCTTTTTGATTTGGAACGTGTTTACCGTTGGTTTGACTCCTTGCCGGGAAGGGATACGGCTGAATGAACAGCGCAGGCCCGAAGCTTAGAGATTTTTCTTTGATTTTGCTGAGAGGGCATAGCAAAAAGCCAGTTGATAAGAGATGGCAGCGATATTGTGCCAAAAAGAGCCCTTTATCCCCAGCGGATCTAAATGGCCGGAACTGCGGTATTGCCTGCGGGCCGGCATCCGGGTGCCTTGTCCTGGACATCGATAATGCCGATGCCTTCACCTCAACTTGTGAAAAAAACGACTGGCATGTACCGGAAACCTACACAGTTGAAACCGGCAGCGGTGGCCATCATTACTATTTCCAATATCCGCAAGATGGCCAAAAATACGGCAATCGGACAAGCAAGGCCATGGGGTTTGATGTCCGTGGCCATGGTGGCCAAGTGGTTGCCCCTGGATCAGTCCATCCCGATACCGGAAAAAAATATAAAATCTTGAATGACCGCCCGATGGCCAAAGCGCCTCAATGGTTGCTTGAGTTTTCCAAACAGAAAGCGAAACCGAAACCTTCCCCGAAGTCAAACCGAACCATTCGAACGGATGACATTGATCGATTGCCGATCAAACCCGAAACCAGGTCTTTGATTCGTAATGGTGCAGCCAAAGGCCAGCGATCCGAAGCCATATTCACCGTGTTGGGCGGTCTGATTTTTTCAGGCCTCTCCGATTCGGAAATCTTCTCAATCTTCGATCAGTATCCCATAGGTGAGAAATATAGGGAACTGAACAACGGCCGGGAGCGTTGGCTACAACCTCAGATAGACAAAGCGCGGAGTTACTTTACCGATAGGGCAGAGGACCCGATTCCACAGAAACGAGAAGACAAACCAGAATCCATTTCTGACGAGCAGTTCCTCAAGGATTATCGTAGGATCGATGAACCGGACCGGGAGCAGATCCGCGCGGCAAAGGCGGCAGTGGTCCGCATCCTCAATAAAAAATTTTCCGCAATCCTGATAGACGGTCGGTTCCTGATTATTATGGAATATGTCCATCCTGCGACCGGCCGGGACGATATCTCCTACCTGAGAAAACAGGATTTCCTCTCACGTTTCGAAAACCGAACCATCATTACCGGATTTAAGAAAGGCAAACCAACTTTTTCCACCTGGGCACAAATTTGGCTGAAAAACCCACATCGCCGCGAATATGAAGGACTGGTATTCGATACCCGAAGCGATCCGAAGGGATACTTCAATCTGTATAAACAACCAGAATTAAAAACCGGCCCGGGCACCTGCGAATTGTATCTTGATCATGTCCACAACATCATCTGTGGCGGCTGTGAAGAGCTTTTAAACTGGGTACTTGATTGGATGGCCTATCTTGTACAAAACAAAGGCCAGGATCGACCGGGAACGGCCATTGTAATGCGCGGAGCGCAGGGGACAGGAAAAGGAACCTTCGTAGAGCCATTCGGCCAGATATTTGGAAGCCATTATTTACACGTCACGCAACAGACACATTTTACCGGCCGTTTCACCGAACATTTTAAAAATGTCATCCTTGCCTTTATCGATGAGGCGCTATGGGCCGGTGACCGCAAAGCCGAGGGACATGTCAAGGGTTTAATTACCGAACCGACCGTATTGATCGAGCCAAAATTCGTCAATCCATATCCGGTGAAAAATCATGTCTGTTTTATCTTTGCATCGAATAACGACAGGATCGTACCGGTTGGCATGCAGGAACGACGTTTCGCTATATTGCTCGTCAAAATCGACCGGCAATGTGATTACGAGTACTTTTCCAAGATCAAGAAGCAGATGAGCACAGGCGGTGTTGCTGACTTGGCTCGTTTTCTGATGGCCCGGAAAATAACTCATAATTTACGTGAGGCACCTCGGACGGAGGAGTTTTTTTCTCAAGTCTTAGAAAGCATGGAGGTTGAACAGCAATTCTGGTTTCATCTCCTACACGAAGGCGAAATATTGGACCCTAATGAAGAGGGACCAAATTCCGGTCAGCAATGGCCAGATGTCATATCGAGGGGCGGTCTTTACATTCTTTATACTCGTTTTTGCGACCGCATTAATGTCCGAAACCGCTTGCTCGCACCCACACAATTCGGGAGGCGCATCCGGGAACTGGCCGAGACATATGGCGGGCCAAGAAAGGCCTTTTCCGTTGGTGGCAAGCGCTTCAAAACCTATCGTCTGCCACCTCTTGATATTGCCAGAGCGCTGTTTGAAGAGAAGATAAAATACCATATTAACTGGGATAATGATGATGAGGTGCCCTTTTGAATCTGTTGAATATGTACAAATTGCGGCACCCATGCGGCACCCATGCGGCACCCAAATTGGCTTCTGTAACCTGTTGTATTCACATAGCATGTCCCTTGCGGCACCAGTGTCCCCGTGAAATATATATAAATATATATATAAAAAGAACGCCAAAAAGAGTTTTTGATTTTTGTTTATATATAGATTTTTGCAAAGGCGGTGACGTCGGGGCCATGCGAAACATTTCCAATAATTTCAGAATGATATACAGGGCACCCATAAAAACGATGGGTGCCGTGTGGGACATACATAATATTAACAAGTAGTTAGAGGATTTAACAATGATGGAAAAAGTACGGAACACCAAGATTGCCCGTTGCTACCTCAAAGAGGCTAAGACCGTAAGATTGTGGATCGTTCCCCGATGCCCATGGTGCGGTAAGCGCCATACCCACGGTGCAGGCTGCACCCAAGATAACCCATTGGATTTTTTAGGACATCGAGAGGCACATTGCTTGAACGGTTCTGGCCGTGACTACGTTTTGGTTGCGATAGATTGAGTCTATGGGTCCTTCCTAAAGGCCAAAACAGAGCGGTGCAAATCAGCGCAACAGTCGTGTCCAGTTAAAATTTTCATATGGAATGGTAAACGGAATTTTTGCTTATATCGCATGTCTCGCCTGTTTCTTTTGGTGATCCCGGCCGCGCGGCCTGCAACCTGAGACACCTGACGGAATGGCAGGTGGTCGGACCATTCCCGGGTGAATATTCGATCAAGTCGACCAACTGCAGACCGCCAGCGCCGCCCTGTGCGACACGGCTAATTATGGCACAAATTTCGATTTAAATGGGGTGACACTTTTCCCGCCTTCTCGATTTTGATCAGGCCATTTTTCAACAACCACTGCCTGGCCGCGATTCTCCATTCCACGTTTGTGATTCGGGGTCTGCCAGCCCGGTCCGCAATCTTGGCTGCCAGTTCCCGGATACATCGGAAGATACTTCTTCGTTCACGTCTGGAGTAGCGGATACGATCACCTCCAAAATACGTGCCGCAGGCTGTGTGATTTCCAAGGCAGCGGCGCTGTGTATGATTCAACTCATGGGCTGCGGTTTCAGACAGCAAAAAAGATGATTCCAATGTCGTGGCCTTCCACTGCCAGCGTTTTAAAAATTCTTTGAACTCCCTTTGGGTTCGCTCGATCGCCCCATTGTACGAAGGCGTTTTCGGCGGATTGTTTATCGGGATCACCCAGGCATTTTCCAGCGCTTCGTTTACGGTGGTATGGTTTAGATTGCTCCCGTTGTCTCGCTTGCAAAATAGCGGTGGACCGAAGCGGTCGAACAAATATGCCAGATGGCCGGCCACCTCTTCGCCGCAGGGCAGACTTCCCGAGGCGATCGGTGGCAGCTTGTAGCGCGAACAAAGGTCCGTCAGGTTGTGCAGGTGAAGCTTTCCCGAGGCCGTATCGCTCTTTTGGCAATCGTCCACGGCCCAGGCCAGGTTTGGCCGAAGCCAGCTGACACAACACCTTTCGGCTTTCCGACGGTGCTTGCTTTCGTTGCGTGCCTCGATAACCAGCGCGTTCAATTCCCTGCGGGATATGGACTCGCCGAAAGTGCTGTGAAGTTTGCCGGTGCCATGGCTGCGTTTGGGACCATGATCCAGGTCCCGGATCTTGGCCTTCAACTCGTTCAGATTCAACGGCCGCACCTTCTTCGGACCTCGCTTTTCCACGGGGGGCATATCTTTGGTAAGGCGCTCTTTCCACCGCATCAGCGTTCGGTAGCTAAGCCCCGCCTGCTTTGCCAGGCAGGCATACGACAGCGAAAAGGTCGTTTTCATCTCTTCGATCATGGCCACCGCCTGTCGGATACGATCATTTTTTTTTCGTCCGCCCGCTGCCGATTTGGGGAAGCTTCAAGTCCATCAGCACATCCTTGAGCGCCATCTTCCGGTTCAGCAAGTCGATCTGCCGATTCGCGTCCTGCAGTTGCTTTTCCAGCCATTGGCGATGGTCGTCCGGAGGATGGGCAGGCCTTCCCGGGGGCTGGTCGGTCACACTGTCCAAAAGGGCGGACAGCCCCCGCTGCTCCCATTTGTAGAACGTCTTGCGCGAGACGCCCAGGCGTTCGGCGGCCTGGCGGGCAGTCAGCATGCCGCAACGGACCTTCATGATCATCTCGGCTCGGAGCCGCGCCGTCTGGCGGGTCGATAGTTGTTTGGCCATAGGCATCCTCGCCTATCCGGCCGACGCTGCCTTCTGGATCGATTGGAGGCGTTTTTCCAGCTTGCCGGGTTCGCTCAATTTCTTTTCGATCAACCGAGACAACCGCTGGTTGATCGGCGGCAGCGGATCTTTCTTTTTCGGGTCCAGCGCCTTGAGCATGCCCTCGATCGCCAGATTCTGCCACTGACCCAAAAGCGTCGGGCTGATGTCCATTTCCTGACATACCTGGGCGCTGGTGCGGCGCTCGCTCCAAATGGACAGCACGGCCGTTATCTTCTGTTGTGGATCGAATACTCTGCGGGTTCGTTGATTTGTCTTCATGATCTATATCCTTTCTTGCGTCGTACACAAGTTCTTTTTCCTGGCCGGCCTCGTTCACCAGCATCTTGACTTTGCCCTTCTCCGCCCGGATGACCACGCTCTGGCCGCCCATGCGGCCTACCATATAAAAAGGATCTACCGGACGGCCTCGCAACGCCAGTTCCAGTACGTTTTCTTCGACGCCCTTTGCCAGCGTCTTTTTCAGATCATGGGCGATCTCGAAGAATCGGTCGGCCGGACACAGACCGCCGATGCCTTGGTGCGGCCGTTTGTGATTGTAGTATTTGACCCAAAAAGCGGTGCGCTCCACGGCTTGCTCAAAGCTGTCGAACTGAGCCCGCTGGAGGAACTCGCCCAGGATCGATTTCCAGAACCGCTCTATCTTGCCCAGCGTCATGGGATGGTGGGGGCGGGAACGGATATGCTTGACACGGTCTTTTTTCATCTCCCGTTCGAAACGCGTCTTGCCGCGCCAGTTCGTGTACTGCCGACCGTTGTCGGTGAGCATCTCTCTGGGAACGCCGTACTCGGCAACACCGCGACGGTAGGTCTCCAGCACGTGTTCCGCCGTCTGGCTGCGGTACAGGCCCAGGGAAACGATATACCGGCTGTAATCGTCTATGAAGCCGATCAGGTAGGCGTTGCGACCGGCCAACCGGAAGGTCATGATATCGCTCTGCCACAGCTGGTTGGGACGAGAACGTTCGAAAAATCGGGGCTTGGGGGGATTCTTCTTCGGCTTACGCTTGGCCTTGTTTACCAGTCCCTTCTCCGACAACTTTTTGTGTACAGTCGATGGGCTCGTGGGAATTAGAAAAAATCGTTTGAGAACATCGGCAATCCGTCGCGGGCCGTATTCCGGATTCGCCTTTTTCACCGCTACCATTCGCTCCTGGACTTCGGGAGGCACCCTGGCATTTCCTCCAGGGCGAGGCTTGGGTTCCAACCCTTGCACCCCACCGCGTCGGTAAGCATTGGCCCAGCGGCTAACAGAATGCGTGCTGATACCGAACTGTTCGGCAAGCAACGACGCGCTGTACTCTTCTTCCAAAAACAGCCTTACGACCTTTAACCGAAACTCGGCTGGGTAGGCCCATACCCGGGAACCTTTCTTCCCCCCGGCTGACCGTCTTTTCTTTTTCCTTGTCATGGGATACACTCCTTTCGGTAAAATTGATTTTTACACTCGGGAGTGTCACCCTATTTTATCGATTTCTTTGTGCCAATAACTGGAGATTAGGACAATTTCGTTCTGCTATGCGCTTCTGAAGGAGACCCACGCGGTTTTAGTAATGAAAAAAAGGATTGTCGTGATTTTGCTGCATTGATTCTTCCTCTTAGGATGGCTTTGAAACGATACGAGGAGGAAGAATTTCCGATGACGGAAGAAGCTGTAAAGGAGCGACATAACCAAGCAGATTAAAATAAAACGGCCTGGGTGGTTCGCCTGGGCCGTTCGTTTAATAAAAATATAACATACGTAATCTCTGAAATTTCGAAACCTGCTAAGAGATAATAGTCCAATCTTCACTGGGGGCTATAGTTCTTTGAAAATTTGTGGTAGTAACGGAGCGGCTTACAGGCCGCGAATGTATTGAGTGGTCCTTGTGCAACCGTCGGCCCTGAGCCCGCCATATTCATATCTACTTAACATTTGAATTCAGCGAAGCGAGATTGGTGTGTCCGCTGGAATGATACTCTATGAGCCTATCTATAATAATTTCCTATTCGAAAGTATTCATCATCAGTGATATTGATTTGTTTTTGTGCATTTTCGAAATATGACTTGCAAATTTCAGTTTTATTTTGATCAATCTTAATATTGAATTTTTCATCTTGAGTAGCTTTTAATATTACTTTCAACTCTCCCTTTTTAATAATGTTTGTTTCAGGT
Organism: uncultured Desulfosarcina sp.; assembly: GCF_963668215.1. Classification (NCBI taxonomy): domain Bacteria; kingdom Pseudomonadati; phylum Thermodesulfobacteriota; class Desulfobacteria; order Desulfobacterales; family Desulfosarcinaceae; genus Desulfosarcina; species uncultured Desulfosarcina sp. The sequence continues at coordinate 6,353,597 of NZ_OY764190.1, read as the reverse complement.
AGTAAGTAGATACTTTTAGGTAGTTTGATTTTTGTTTCTAAAGAATGTTTTTTGAGCGTATCAAAAAACATTGGAACAACTACATTTGTAAACAAATAGTCAAATTTCAGATAACCTGCCGTCTCTCCTTTTTTTATGAAAATATTAGGCATTAAATCAATACCTGGATATACATATCTAAAGGAAGAAAATATTTCGAAGCATATTGAAGATGCTTGAATTAAGTCAACTTGATTCGCTAAAAATGGCAAATTACAGAAAGAAGTCTTTTTAAAATCTAAATCGTTTCCTAAGCTTCTATCATGAAAAATTTCATTTCTGAATTCACTGAATTCTTGTAATCTGGGCATAATGCCAGTTTGATAGAATTTATTTTTACCTGGAATGCATAGCATATCAAATATTAATGCTATTCGTTTAGTTAATGAAAATTTTTTGTATTTTTTAAAATCAATATTTTGAAATTTGCAGGCTATTTTTATGATTGAATTAATATATGATTCTAACGATATAAATAACATTCCCAGACCAATAATAATTGTATTCCCTTGATTAACAATGACATTAGAGGATTCAAGAGCTTCGATATTTTGACACACAGTATAAAAAGATTTAATTGTATAATTATCATAGGTCATTGGTATCAAAGAATTATCGTCTCTACCAAACTGTGGAAACCAGAAAGATGCATGCCCTAGAGTATTTTTTCTTAATTCTTCAATTTCCATAATTTTGATTACCAAATCAATTGTCCTGATAAGTTGATACTGCTGGGATTTTATATCCAGCTTTCCCTAATTTAATGTCAAGATTGCTTAATAAAAACTATCCAACACAATTTTTTCTTAGAAATCAAGTTGAATCACAAAAATTAAAAAGTTTAGTAACTGCGGAGACTTATGGCTATTCGAATTCTCCTGAAAGGAGGGATAATGGCAAAACAGAAAAGATACAATGGTGTTTACTCGGTTAAAGGAAAAAATGGGGTTTCCTATGGAATAGACTACGTACATCCACAAACTGGCCAGCGGATCAGGAAAGTTTTGAAGGGCTGCAACAGTGAAGCCGATGCCTTTGAAAAGCGCAGCATTGAGATAGCCGACGCTGCCAGGGGGGCTATCAACAAAGCATACGGCATCCAGAATAGGGGAGAGCCGGTCCTTTTTACGGATATGGTGAACTTGTATTTGAAAAATTGGTCCGCCGACAATAAAGAATCAAGAACCGATGAATTCCGGTCTGTACGGTTGAAGGAATTTTTTCATGGCCGGTTGATGTCGGACATTACCCCCTTTCTTGTGGAAAAATTCAAGCGCCAGATGGCGAAGGATCGGGCAAAGAGCACGGTTGATAAATGGCTGAGCTTGGGCAGCCAGGTTTTTGAAAAGGCTAAGACCTGGGGAAAATACAACGGTGAAAACCCTTTTTTGAAGGTGGACCGGTTTAAGGTCAAAAAGGGTAAGAAGCCCGGATCGCTTTCACCCGACCAAGTTTATTCGATCATGGAGCAGATCGGGCATTCCGTCAAACGGGATATGGTCGAATTCTGTTATAATACCGGCTGGCGAATATCGGAGATTACCGGCCTTCGATGGGATGATGTCAATCCGGATACGGGAAAGGCATGGATTGTGGATCCGAAAAATGGTAACACGGTCGAGATCGAGCTGAATGACCGGGCTCTCGAACTGATATTGAAGCAAGAAAAAAACGGCCCGTTCATTTTCAGCCATAAGAACGGGAAGCCCTACAAAACGGGCATTCCTGATGTTTTCAAGAATGCGGCCGAAAAGGCAAAGGTGGCGCTGCCCAAAAGAAAGGCATGGCATATCCTGCGCCGTACCTGGGCAAGCATGTTCCTGCAGAACGGCGGGGATGTGGAGACCCTTCGAGCCCTGGGAAACTGGAAAGATTACAGCATGCCCATGTGGTATGCGGACAGTGCCGACTCGGACCGGAAACGGGAAATTTTGAACCGGATACCGTCGCCCGATGGCAGAAAAAAGCCAGAAATTGAAAAGGTGGTTTCTTTAAGTGCCTGATTTTACAATTATATATTTTGGGGAAAAAGTGTCCTCAAAATCCACCGGGGGCGACCCCGTCTCGGTTCGATTCCGAGCTCCGGCACCAAATGATAACAAGGAGTTGGCCTTCATCGGCTGACTCCTTTTTTATTGTGAATCGGTGGTTGTACCCGATACAACCTATGAAGTTGGCCGTTGCATTCATTTCAAGTCCTTGCTTTTGTCGGATCCACGCCGCATCGGGATGAAGCGCGTCTTTTCTTCAAAAAAATCATCTTGATTCTAATATAAATTCAATATATTGAAAATAAAGGAATAACCGAAGGCTTCCGGGTGCCAAAACGGTTGCCGTTATTTTTTCACTGGTGAACGGCTGGCGCGGCGGGGAGCATCAGTTTGTACCGGAAACACTTCATGCCGGCGAAAAACGCTTCAAGGGAGGTCTGGTAATGTGGGGGCAGATTAAAAAATACATTATCACCGGAATTGTCATCGCCATCGGGTATTATATTCTGGGTCATCATTTCATCTACTACAACAAGTCCTTTTCCGTGATGCCCAAGGAGGAATTGACACTCAAATATACGTTTTACAGCCTGGACAGCAAGCGACCGGCAACCATTTTAAAGGTGGATGAACTGCGCTGGGCCGGAATCGGCGATATCATGGTGGAAAAAGGCATCATTTCCGAAAACGAAATGTATAAACTTGAGGAAAAAGCGGAGATGGCTTCCCAAAAATGATGTTTCCGTTCAAACGGGATCTTTCATCCCATGGGCAGCATGTTGTCCGCTAACCGGCTGGATGCTTTTTTCAGATTGGCACTCAAAAGATTGGCCAACCCTTTAAGGATGTTAACCCCGATATCCACCTGCTGCTCCAGAATTTCCTCGAAAGCGGCACGTTCGAAAACGGCCAACCTGACCTTCGACCGTGCAATCACCGTAGATGATCGTGGAAAATTATTGATGATGGACATTTCTCCGATGGACCGTCCCCGACGCAACGTCGCCCTGACGTCAAAGCTGTCGGGTCCGGTTTTTTTAGTCACATCCAATTCTCCGCTTTCAATGAAACAGACAAAATCGGCCTTGTCCCATTCATTGAACAGGGTGTCTCCGGGTTCGAGTTCCACAAAATCCATGCGTGAGGCCACCTGAGAGAAGTCCTCTCTTTCAAGAAATGCAAACAGGGGAAGGTTGATGATGAAATCAGTCAGATCCTTTTTCTTTTCCATTCCGTTGAGCATCCTTTTTCCAATTTTTTTGTGATTTTTCGGCTTCCCTATGGGTTTTCGGGGCCTATTTTTCTATTGTCCGGCTGAAAAATAAAATTCTGGAGATTTAAGGCAAAAACGGCTACAAACGATCCTCTTGGTACTTTTTTTATCGGCACCGGGAGTGGGTACTTTAGCCTCTTGGCATCGCGGAGCGGACAACTTTTTTTCCCGGTCCGAAATAGAAATTGAATGCGGCCAGCCGGCCGGACGGTTTATAAAAAAATACCGGAGACAGGCGCTTTGACGATCACGTACTTGAAATTGCTGCTGACTGCTATTTTCTGGGGCGGCACTTTTATTTCCGGCCGGATGCTGGCCGAATCCGTGCCTCCATTCTCGGCCGCTTTTATTCGATTTTTCATCGCAACGGTGTGTCTGTATGCCATTGTTGCCAAACGGGAAGGATCGATTCCTAGACTGGATAAACGGCATTTCCTGCCGGTAACCCTGCTGGGACTTACCGGTGTCTTTGCCTATAATGCCTTTTTCTTCAGTGGATTGAAGCTGGTTGCGGCAAGTCGGGCGTCCATTATCATTGCCAATAATCCCATTATTATTTCCCTTCTTTCTGCGCTGTTTTTCAAGGAGAAGCTGTCCACGGCCAAGGTTGCCGGAATTTTTATCTCGGTTTCCGGGGCCATTATCGCCATCTCCCAGGGAAATCCCCTGGCGCTTTTTGCCGGCGGCATCGGGCGGGGGGACGTTTTAATCTTCGGTTGCGTGCTGAGTTGGGCATCGTATTCGCTGCTGGGAAAACGCGTGATGCAAGATCTGGCACCGTTAACCGCAGTCGCCCATTCGGCAGCCATCGGCATGCTGGCGCTGCTGATTCCCGCCTGCCTGGAGGGAATGCCTGCCGCCCTGCCGACCTATTCATGGCTTGATTGGGGCAACATGGCCTACCTGGGATGGTTCGGAACCGTGCTGGGGTTTGTCTGGTATTACGAGGGCATTCGGGCCATCGGCCCGTCCCGGGCCAGTCTGTTCATCAATTTCGTTCCCATCAGCGCCATCTGCTTTGCTCATGTCATTTTAAAGGAACCGTTGACGCTGTCACTGGTGATCGGGGGAGCTATGGTGGTCGCGGGTGTCAGTTTGAACCACATGCCCCCGACGGTGGTTCGGCAACCCGGACCGAAGGCAATGCCTAAAATTCCCATGAAAAGGAGAATATGATGCTTTCCATTCAGATTCCCGATTTCGGAAATTTGACCCTCGAACATCTGGTTTTGGACTACAATGGTACCCTGGCGGTGGATGGTGGGCTGCTTCCGGGAGTCAAAGAGGCGCTCAATGCCCTTTCACGGGAACTGACCGTTCACGTGGTCACTGCCGACACCTTCGGCAAGGCCGCCGAAGGGCTGAAAGGGATCGACTGCCGTTTGACGGTTCTGGAGCCGGGCCGCCAGGATCGGGCCAAGCTGAACTTCGTCAATGGGTTGGGGGCCGAAAAGACGGCCAGCATCGGAAATGGGCGCAACGATGCCCTGATGCTCGAGGCCTCCGTTTTGGGAATTGCCGTTATTTTAGGGGAGGGGGCCAGCAGTGCCAGTCTGAAAGCAGCCGACGTCGTCTGTACGAATATTGTCGATGCCCTCGAACTGTTGACCCATCCTTTGCGACTTACGGCGACGCTGAGATGATAGAGATGTTGCCTCCGTTTGCAATCAGGATGAATAATCTCTGAATATAAAATACCCTGCCAAGTAATTATGAGAGATATATGTACAAGCTATTGTTAATAAATCCCAAAGAAAAAAAGTCAGGACTAGGAAGCTACAAGAGCACCTCAGTCCCTCCGCTTGGACTCGGCTACATAGCAGCCCTTACCCCACGACAGCGTTATCAGATCACCATCGTTGATGAAAACATCGATACACTAGAAAATTATGATGCCGATTTGGTTGGCATAACTGCGTACTCCGCACACGCACGTAAGGCATACGAAATCGCAGGGCAATTCAGGAAAAGGTCAATACCGGTTGTTATGGGGGGAATACATGCATCCATGCTACCTGATGAGGCTTTAACATATTGCAATTCCGTTGTAATTGGTGAGGCTGAAAATGTGTGGAAAAACGTCCTTGAGGATTTTGAATCCAATCGCCTGAAAAGAATTTACAAGGGCTCGCCAGCCGATTTATCATCGATTCCTTTTCCCAGGAGAGATTTGTTTCGAGGCCATCGCTACCTCTGGGACTCCATTTTAACTTCAAAAGGTTGCCCGATGAACTGTAGCTTCTGTTCCGTTACGAAGTTCAACGGACATCGATTCAGACGAAGACCTGTTAAACAGGTTATCGATGAACTAAAAACAATAGACAAAAAACTGGTTCTCTTTTTAGATGATAATCTTCTTGGCCACGATAAAGGGCGATGGCTTTACAATTTCTTTAATGCTGTTATTGATGCTGGAATCAAGAAATATTTTTTTGCTCAGACGTCACTTAATTTTGGCGAAGATAAAGAATTGTTAAAACTCGCGTATAAAGCTGGATTGAGACTCGCATTAATTGGCATTGAATCGGTTAATCGTGAATCCCTCATTTCGTTTAATAAGCATCTTAATTACAGATATTTGGAAACCAGCAAATATAAACATCTGATAGACAATATCCGTAAAACTGGAATAGCAGTTTTGGGTTGTTTCATTTTAGGAGGTGATGAAGATACCATCCATAGTTTTCATGATACCTTGGAGTTCGTTCAGAAAACCAAGATTGACATTTTGCAAATAACCAAGCCGACACCTTTACCTGGAACCCGTTTTTATGAACATTTATCTGCTGCGGGCAGGATTATAGATACCGACTATCCAGAGTCATGGAAAAACTATCGATTTTCAAGAATGCTCTTTAAACCTAAGCAAATGTCAATAAAAGATGTCTACGCTGGCTATTTTTATATTCGAAAACAATACTACGCCATCCCGGAGATACTGAAACGACTTTTTTTTACTTTGATCGACACAAAAAGCCTTTCAACAACTATCATTTCAGCTTTTTTCAATCATACCTATCGTCATGCATTTGTCGATTCAGATATATATGAAAATCTCACTGATGAATCGTTAGAACCTTTTATCAGAAAGAATTGACCATTTTATCAATGCAAAAAGTCTGGTTGGAATGGTCAATGGGATCCGTTTTTCCAAAAAGAGAACAGTACGTTGCCGGAGGTCCAGAAATGAGGGGTTTGAGCTACCTAATGGAAAACGAAGACGAGGTTTTTCGTTTAGAAAGTAAAACAAATCTTGATAGTGTCAGGCGGCAGGCAAAGTGGGCCGGCTTGAAGCCAGGGATGCGGGTTGCTGATGTCGGGTGCGGTCCCGGTAAGATTACAGCACTGCTTCATCAAATGACCCATCCTGGTGGAACGACCGTTGGCATCGATCAGTCTTGTCATCGCATCCAGCACGCAAAATCAAGCTATGGTGGTGAAGGGATTTCCTTCGAATGCAAGGATATCAAAGAATCACTGGATGATCTGGGGCTATTTGATTTTGTGTATATTCGTTTTGTGCTTGAGTATTACCGGTCAAAAGCATTTGAAATTGTCCGCAACCTCTCACGGATTGTCAAACCTGGAGGTATCCTGTGTCTGGTTGATTTGGACCAAAATTGTCTGAATCAGTACGGAATTCCATCGAGACTGAAAAATGCCATCGACGCAGTCATGGCCAAGTTGGAGCGTGACGCGGACTTTGACCCCCGTATGGGCATCAAGCTGTATTCGCTGCTTTACGACTTGGCCTTTCAATCTATCGATGTGCGTATCGAGGCGCATCATCTGATTTTCGGTGCCTTGGACTGCGTTCAGGATTACGATTGGACCCGGAAAGTGGAAGTGGCGGCCCAAAATTGTGGATACGATTTTGAGGAATACGAGAACGGGTACGAAGGGTTTTATAGAGAATTCAAAGAATCCTTTGCCGACCCGCGGCGTTTCCTTTATACGCCAATAATATGCTGTCGGGGAGTTCGGTCCGTGTAATATCAGGGGAGCGAAATGAGGCGGGTCAGGATACCCGTTTCATCTGGACGACCTTAGCGGTATCCATCGATTCGGTTTCGAGTATTTCTTTCTCATAGAACTGGACGAAGGCATCTACAACCTTTTCGTCAAAGTGGACACCTCGCCCTTTTTCCAACAGACGAAAAGCGTAACTGATGGGCAGGGGGTCCCGGTAGTGGCGTTTGGCCGTGACAGCTTCGAAAAAATCGGCCACGGCGATGATCCGGGCACCCAATGGAATCTCCTCGCCTTTCAGACCGTTTGGATATCCGCTGCCGTCCATTTTCTCATGATGAGAGCCGGCAACCTCCGGGACCTGGCTGAATATGCCTTCGAAGTTGATCTGCTCCAGGATACTTTGTGTTCTCTGGGCATGGGTCTTTACGATTTCGTATTCTTCTTCAGTCAGGCGCCCGGGCTTTTTCAGGATGCTGTCCGGAACTCCGATCTTGCCATAATCGTGCAGCAGGGATGCCACCCGTATCATCTCACGGTAGTTGGTGGACAGGTTCAACTCTTCGCAGATCCCAAGTGCATATTCGGTGACTTTTTCCGAATGGCCGGCGGTCAGCGGATCCCGGGCGTCGATGCTGGCTGCAAGTACCTGTAAAATGGAACTGAACTGCCTTTGCCGGGCTTCCATTAGATCGGCGTTACTGATGCTGATGCCGATTACCGATGCGATTCCCATAAGAAGGCTGAGATCGCTTTTCACCAGAGGCCGTTTGGAACGTAGATTGTCCACGGCAAGAATGCCGATGGATTGGCCGTCGCAGATGATGGGACAGCAAATAAAAGATTGGCTCCCCATCTGGTGTGCAAATGCCAGGCTTCTTTTAGAAAGGTTAGGACTGATTTCTTCGATATCGTTGACTAAGAACGGCTTCTGCTCGCGGAATGAAACCACGAACACGCCTTTTGAATCCGGCTTGTTCAAATGGAACGCAGATTTTTTAATGATATCCAGCTTATTACGATCATAACCGAACCCGGCATGAAATTCCAACAGCGTGCGGTCCGCGTTGGTTAGCATGATAAACCCTCGGTCGTAATCCAGCCGTTTATGAAACAGATTGACTACGGTTTCGATGACATCCTTGATATTGGTGTATTTGCTGATGGTCTGTCCGATTTCGTTGGTCAACAGGGTGTTGTTATAGTTAATCTGGGTTTCTTTAAGGAGGCGGTCTGACGAATCGCTCAATACGCTTAACCCGGTCTTTAATTCGCTGTTAGCAGCAAATAAATAGATGCAGTTGATTATTATCACCGCGACGAGAAACGAAGGCAAGTAAACAGGCAATGCCAGTCCAGGGTTGATGACCGCAAGCGTCAAGCCTAAGAAAAGAAGCGCCGGGAGGGATATGTTGCGAAATGTTTTTAAAAAATCCGCTTTTGTTCTGACCCACGAAACCACATACTTACATGAATCTGATCCTTTGTGGATGCATTGAGTATGCTCGATCCGGGGCATCTTATGGGTCAAGCCCATATTGATTGCTTCGAGGAGACCGATCCTGTTTTCACACTGGTAGGGCTTTTCTATGACCCCGGGGTTAGGCGTCACCTTGATTTCGATTTTATTTGCAGCCAGTTGCCGGGATTCATATACTGAGGATCGAGCAAAATTCTTAACTGATTTTCCTATTAATTCAAAGGCCTTGAGCGGTTGTACCATGCCTAATATGTTTTGTTTGATGGCTCCAAGTGCTTCAGTGGAAGCCGCATATCTGCCCGCTTCGACGGCGATGTTGGGATTGCCTGTCATCTGGACGGCTTTTTCGTAAAACCGGTCAATCTGTCGCTGGGTAAACCAATGGCCAGGGTCGGCTACTTCATACGGTTTCATTTCGGCACAATCCAATAATTGCCGAACATCAACGAACCCGTATTTGTGTTCGATCAGTTTTACCCATACACTGATCCCCCTGCTGTTGTACAAAGGGTCGTCTTTGTTAATCGGTTCCATCGATCATCCAGCCTAATGTTGAACGAATTTTGTCAATCGTTTGATATACCTGAAATAGTCGTCCCCATAATTGGTGTTAAGCGCCCAAAAGATATATTCCTTCTCTGCGGTTATATTCAAAGCGGCTGCATCGGCCGCCGGGTGCAATAACACTGGCAAATAGGTTCGATTGAATTGTTTGGCCAAATTCGCGCACACACAATGGACGATATCGGCGTTTAGTCCACTACGGTTTAGAACAAATACGGTGATGCAGTTAGTCAGATCCGACATGTTCAACCCCAGGTCGGACAGGTTGATCATTATCACGGCTTTCAGTTCGCAATTTCTTTCCAACGTGAAAAGGTGCCGTTGCCGAATCAGACCGATTTCACGGTATGTGTCGGCCAGGTCGGCAAAGGTCGCCTCCTCCACATCCAGGCCCATGGCCCGGAGCATCAATTCTGCCGGGGTTTTTTGATAGACGTTCTGCAGAATCAGGAGGTCTTCGTCGGAAGACGGTCTAAGGCTCCAACCGGCAGGTAGATATGCATGTTTGGAAGGGGACGATTGATGGTGAAAATAAGCGAATGGCTCCGTTGAGCAAGCCTCATCGTTGTTGATGCTTTGCCGGGCACCGCCAAACACACGGGATGGAAATTTATTCGTGGGCTGGTAAAAACATGCCAGATACTGCATATGCAGGGAATCCAGTCGGTGGGAATCATTGGCGAATTGGCCGATCTGGTGGAGCACCACGAGTCCCGATTTGTTGAGGGCGGAACGGATCGCTGCATGGTGATGAATCAACCAGGTGCGCTGATAGAATCTCAGCATGGCCACATGGCCTAATATTTGCCCTCTTTTCTGATAGATGAAATGCCTAGCGATTTTCGGGTTTTCCGAGTAAAGTTTGTTGTAGGTCCGCTTGATCTGCGCTTTGTTTTTTTCGATAAATTCGTATTTGCCGGGATAGATGAAACCGGTTTCGAAGAAAAAATTCCACAGGGCGTCGAGGTCAACCCGATTGCATACATGGGCGTTCTTGTTATCGACCTGTTGCAACAGGGCAAGTATCTTGATGTGGTCTTCGATGGGCATGTCCAAAAAGGCAATCCCGCATTTCAACATGTCCTCGGCGAGATTGTCATCTTTGTCCCGGCTATAGATAATTTGGGCCGTGCAGGTGGCGTATGAACCGTCACCGAAACGGATTTCCAGTTCGGGGATGATGAGTCCCGGAAAAAGTACAGCCTGCCCCGCCTCTTCCTCAACAGCCAGACCCGATCCGGACAGATTCAGAACATTGAGGTTGACGGTCTGTTTGGAGAAAGGGTGAGAAAACGAAATGGTTGGGAGCGGAACCAACTGACGCCGTTTGCTTCTGAATTCCTTTGGGCGGAAGCGTTGCTTATTTCGCTTGATGGGTTCCAGCACCCAGTGGCGGTCTTTATACCCATGGGTTTGCTTGGTGATTCGGCATCCCCCCGAGTAGAGCGTTTTGCTGCCGTCAAAAAGAATGACATCCACCGGTGAGTCGGCGTCAATCCATTCGAAAGTCTGGGGCGGCGTCGTTTGTACCTGGACACGGAAAGAAAAAGCGGAAAAATCGATCATCGATCCGTAATACAAGGCCCCGTTCTGGGTAACATAGACATGGACCCCCTGGCAGCGACGACGTCTGGTGCTCCTCGTATCGGCGGCGCTGCAAGTCTCGGGCAAAACAAAGCGGATGGCCCGCTCGTCAACTTCCAGCATCTCCGGTTCCACCACCAGAAACCGCTTGCCGTCCGGGATAATGATATTTTCGAAATTAAATAAATCCGGGTGCTCGACAATGCTTCCCGGATCCTGCTGCCAAAGGCAGGCCAAATGTTCATCCTGGCAGGGTTGGGGAGAGGCCTTGATGGACAGCATCCGGGGGTATCGTTTATGGCGAAAATTTACGAAAAGGGGTTTGTCGACAAAATTAAGATGGTTCAGCTTGTTGATGAGCTGACCGAGGCCGATGGTTTTTGCAGTACGTTCTGTCTCTACCTTGGGAGGCGGTGCGGGATGGGTGGCAAGACGCTGCCTTTCCTCCGAACCGACAGCTGTTTCCGCTTGGATTTCATCCGGGTACAAATTTGCCCGCTCCATGGTTGAACCTCAGTGTCGACATACCAAATCAGTGCAGGGAAAACAGATGAATTGTTGCTCAGAACCAAGGTGCCAAGGTGGGCAATTCTGCCCCAACCTATCTTCATCCAGGAAAACAACTAACACAGATTTCCTTTCGATGCAAGGGGTTATATAGGGATGAGGGCCTTCCTGGTGAGGCAAACGGGAACAGCGGAATGGTACCAAGGGGTTGTGGTTGGCTACCCACCGATACCCTGCATCTGGTCATTGACCGTTGTGCAACGATTCAAGGCAAGGTGGTGCCTGGCCGCTTTCCGGCGCACGGCGGTCCGAAAAATTTCGGCCAAGGCCTCATCCGATGCCCCCCCTCTGAGCGGTTCCTTGAGCGATTCGTGACGGTCGGAGAGCAGGCAGGCGCGCAGCTTGCCGTCGGCGGTCAGTCGCAGGCGGTTGCAGCGGCTGCAGAAATGCTGGCTCAGGGCGCTGATGAACCCGATTTCCCCCCGGGCGCCGGCCAGACGATACCGTTTGGCCGGGCCGTCATGGCAGTGGTTTTCCACCGGGATCAAATCGCCCAATCTGGAAATTTTTTGCCGGATTTCCGGAGTCAGGAGCTGGTCCCGGGAGCTGGTGCGGCTGTTGCCGATGGGCATGTATTCGATGAAACGGATGTGAAAGGGATGGTCTATTGAAAGCCGGCCGAGGTCGAGAATTTCGTCGTCGTTGATGCCGCGCATGGCCACCACATTGATCTTGATAGGGGAGAAGCCGATTTCGTGGGCCCGCTCGATCCCGGCCCATACCCGCTCGAACCTGTCGTAGCCGGTAATCTGGGCGAATTTCTCAGGGACGAGCGAATCCAGGCTGATGTTGATGCGGCGAACGCCGGCATCGTAAATTTCCTGCGCTTTGGACGCCAGCAGGACGCCGTTGGTGGTCAGGGAGACGTCTTCGAGTTCGGGCAGGGCAACCAACCGCCGCAGCAGATCGACGGCCCCTTTCCTGACCAGGGGCTCGCCGCCCGTGATGCGGATTTTGCGAATGCCGAGCCGAATGCCGATGCGGACCAGCCGCAGGATCTCCTCGTAGCTGAGGATGTCGTCGTGGCCTAGTTTGGGGATGCGGCCTTCCGGAGCGCAGTACAAACATCTGAGATTGCAGCGGTCGGTGATGGAAACGCGAAGATAGTTCAGGTGCCGTTTCTCCCGGTCCACGAGCTTTTCGGCGAAGGGGGCATCCTTATTCGGTTCATTGGCCATAGGCATTTCTGGGCGCTGAAGGCTTAAAGGTCGTTAAATGGTTGCAAGGGCAAGCGTCACCGGTTTTGCCAGGGATAATCCAAAATCGCCTGGACTAGGCCCGGGATCGTGTAGACTTCGGCCTCCAGGGTTACCGCCAGGCCCGATTCCCTTGCGGTCCGGGAGGTGATGGGGCCGATGCTGGCCACGGTGACCCCTTTCATCAAACGCTGTGCAGCCTCCGGTGGCAACAGTTTGCAGAAATTTTTCACCGTGGAGGAACTGGTGAAGGTGACCATATCGATGGTGCCTTCCTTCAGCCGCTTGACCAACTCGCCGCCGCTGTTTTCCGCCTGCCAGGTTTCGTAAACCGTGACCTCGTTTACCGACGCCCCCATACCGGTCAGCTCGACGGGAAGCACGCTGCGGGCTTCCCTGGCCCTGGGCAGCAGGATGCGGGTTCCCCGGACGTCGGTTTCGGCAAAGGCCTTCACAACGGCTTCGGCACGGTAGTTGTCGGGCACGATGTCGCTTCTCAGCCCCCGGGTTTCAAGGCGTTTGGCCGTGGCCGGCCCGATGGCCGCCGTTTTGAGATGTCCCAGAGCACGGGCATCGCGTCCTTTTTCAAACAGACGGTCAAAGAAATAATCCACGCCGTTGACGCTGGTGAAGATGAGCCAGCCATATTGGTCGATGGCGTTGATGGCTGCGTCCACCGGCGTCCAGTCCCGGGGCGGTTTAACCTGGATCGTGGGGCACTGGATCGCTTCGGCCCCCAGTTCCGTCAGTTGCCGGATCAGGTCGCTGGCCTGCTCCCGTGCCCGGGTGACTACGATGCGGCGGCCAAACAGGGGCCGGTTTTCGAACCAGCGCATGGTTTTTCGCAGGTTGACCACGGTGCCGACGATGATGATGGCCGGGGCTTTGATGCCGGCTGTGCGGACATCGTCTTCGATGCTGGCCAGGGTGCCGGTAACGGTCTTTTGCTTTGGCGTGGTCCCCCAGCGGACCACCGCCACCGGGGTGTCGGCCGGTCTTCCATTGGCCATCAGGTTGGCTGCGATGGAGGGCAGATTTTTTACCCCCATGAAAAAAACCAGGGTGCCGATGCCGGTGGCCAGAGCCTTCCAATCAATGCTGGATTCGCTTTTGGTGGGGTCTTCGTGGCCGGTAACGAAAGCCACGTCGGAGGTATGGTCGCGGTGGGTCAGCGGAATACCCGCATATGCCGATGCACCGATGGCGGCGGTAACCCCGGGAACCACCTCGAAGGGCACGCCGGCAGCGATGAGCACTTCGGCCTCCTCGCCCCCGCGGCCGAAAATAAACGGGTCGCCCCCCTTGAGCCGGGCCACGGTCAAGCCCTGGCGGGCCTTTTCCACGATAAGCGCGTTGATGCCTTCCTGGGCAAGGGTGTGGTCGCCGCCCTTTTTGCCCACGTAAATCATCTCCGCGTCTGGATTGGCGTGGGCCAGCAGGGTCGGCGAGGCCAGGTAATCGTAGATCACCACATCAGCCCGGGCGATGCAGTCGACCCCTTTGACCGTAATCAGGCCGGGATCTCCGGGGCCGGCCCCTACCAGATAGACGCGTCCTGTCGAATTAGTTGTGTGCATCCGCATTGAGTCTTTCCAGAATATCTCCGGCGCCCTCGGCCAGCAGCGCTTCAGCCAGCTCTATACCGATCCGTTCGCTCCGGGATTCAGGGCCGGTTCGTACTTGTTCGATTCGATGGGAGCCGTCCACATCGCAAACCAGGCCGGTAAGCGTGTAGCCCCGGTTGTCGATATGTCCGTGGGCGGCGATGGGCACCTGGCAGCCCCCCTCCAGCCGGTTCAGAAAAGCCCGTTCTCCCAACACCACCGTCCGGGTGGCCGCATCGTCCAGGGGGCCGACCACTGCGGCGATGCGTGGATCCTGCTCGCGGATTTCGATGCACAGGGCGCCCTGGCCAACAGCCGGCAGCATGACCGTTTCGTCCAGAACCTGGGTAATGCGTTCGGACAGGCCCATGCGGCGGACGCCCGCGGCCGCCAGCACGATGGCGTCCAGCGATTCGGCATGCAGCTTTTTCAAGCGGGTGTCCAGGTTGCCGCGTAGCGGGACGATGACGAAATCGGGGCGGACATGGAGCAGTTGTGCGGCCCGGCGAAGACTGCTGGTGCCGATGCGGGCACCGTGCTTAAGCTGATCGAGGGGCCGATTTTCCCTTGAAATTATAACATCCCGGGGTTCTTCTCTTTTAGGGATGGCGCCGATGCACAAACCTGCGGGGATATCGGCGGGCATGTCCTTCATGCTGTGCACGGCCAGATCGATGCGCCGGTCCAGCAGCGCCTCTTCGATCTCTTTGACGAAGAGGCCCTTGCCACCCACCTTGGCCAGAGGGACGTCCAGAATCTTGTCTCCCTTGGTTTTGATAATGGACAGTTCGACGGCCACATCCCGATGGCTGTCTTCGATGGCCTTTTTGACCCAATTGGCCTGCCACAGGGCCAGTTGGCTTCCCCGGGTGCCGATGACAATGGTTTGCTCTGCCATCAGTGGCCACAACTCGCGCAACTGGATGCCGTGCAGCCCGTACAGGACGAGGACGACGCCGATTGGCGAACCGTTTCGCCGCCGCTGCCTTTGCTCACAAATCCACAGGCGGACATCAGGCGGCACACTTGGGTGTCGTCGCAGTGGGGACAATGGGACGGTTCGCTGCCGCCGAGCACCAGGTGCTCGAAGTTCTGGCCACACGCCTTGCAATGATATTCGTAGATGGGCATTGGAAATCGATCTCCTTGATATAACGTTCGGGTTCGGAAAAGAAATCAAAAGTAAGCACGCCAAGCGGCGGGGCAACCCCTTTCGATGGTTTTTGTACGGTTTTTCAGGATGCCTTGGACGCCATCATGCGGTCCTGGGTCTCCTCGATCATGACCCGGCTGTCATAACCCTGCGCGGCAGCCAGTTCGAATTCGGCCAGGGCGACGTCCAGCCGTCCCAGTTCCAGATATACCCGGCCCAGGCGATGCCGGAAAAGGCCGTTGTCCGGTGCGATGCGTACACTCTGCTCACAAAGGACCGCAGCCACGTCCAGGCTTTCACCACGTTTGGCGTATAGCCGTCCCAGCATGGAGAGCGACGCGGCATCCTCCGGATTGATCTTGACGACCGCTTTGTAAGCCTGAACCGCTTCCTTGGTCAGGCCCAGCCTGTCCAGGCAGGCGCCCAGTTGCCGGTATGCGGCAGCGGAGCGGTTGTTGGCCCGAACGGCGGCTTCCAGATACGGCCTGGCCTGTTCGGGCCGACCGCTGTCCATATGGATCTGTCCGATGTGAAAGACCACCTCGAAAACGCCCGACTCCATCGCATTGGCGGCCAGAAACGCATCCAGGGCCTGCCGGGTTTGGCCCTGGCGTAGAAATATAAACCCCCGATTGTAGACCGGCATGATCTCCTCCGGTGCCAGCCAGATGGCCGTCTCGAAAGCCGTCAGCGCCTGTGCGTACTCTTCGAGCACCCCGTGGCACACCCCTAAACTGTTGAGCAGATTGGTGTCACACGGATCCAGGCGCAGCCCTTTTTCGAATTCGCCGATGGCGCCCCGGATGTCTCCGGCCTGGTAGAGTCGGTCGCCGCTGATGTTCAGGCTTACCGCATCGAATTCGGTAATGCTCCCGGGACCGAAGAAGCCGGCGTGCTCCAGCGCTTTTTCGGCATTGTCGACGGTTTGGGCGCGGGTTTCGTTGGCCGTCGGATAGAGGGCCACACCGGCAGTGATGCCGACCGAATTGTCCGAGGGAAGCGCTGTCTGCATCCGCTTCGCTATTTCCCGGCCTGTTTTGGCGTCTGCACGGGGAAAGGCAAAGGCGAATCGGCGGTTGCCGATGCGTGCCCAGATGCCGCCGCAATCGCGGCAGATGTCCACCAGCGGCCCCAGAACGGCCGCCAGATTTTCCGATGGGCGGCTTTCTTTCTTCGATGCATCCAGGCGGCGGTTTTGGAACGTCAACCGAACCGCGAGAACGCAGATCGGCACGACGGCGCCATAGTCGGTTTCAACGGCCTGTCTTAGACCCTGCCGGTCCAGCGTACTTGGAAATCCGGCCGCAAGGTCCGTATCTTCGTCCGGACCGGTGTCGGGGCGGGCCGAGACCCCATCGTCTTTCGCGGCGGACTCGTCGGAACTGGAAACGAGAAATTCGTTGGTCGCACTTCTCTTTTTAAATAGATCCGAAGGGGTTCTTGTCATGGCGCTACCTTCCACGGGGATTTTCTGCCAGCATGCGTTCAAAGGCCTTTTCGATAATCTCCAGTTCTTCTTCCTGGAGGGTCCGGGGGTCCATGATGAACCGATCGTTTTCGATTCTGCCGATCACCGGCGGGGTGCCGTTGCGCATCCATCGTTCAATACCGTTGGCGGACATACCATCGATTTGAACGCCCACGCAGCAACTGGGCAGATTCAACAGGGGCAGCGATCCACCGCCGGCACGGGATGCCGCTTCCATCAGTTCCACCGCAAGACCTGCCTGGGAAAGGGCGTCCAAACGGGATTTCAATTCGGCAGCCCGCGCCTCGATGGCTTTCAACGGCATGGTGAGCATGGCCAGGGTCGGGATCTGCTCCACGGCCTGGCGTTCGTCCCGGTAGAGCTGAAGCGTGCCTTCCAGAGCCGCCAGGGTCATTTTGTCGATGCGCAGCGCCCGGGTGAGGGGATTGGCCTTGATGCGGTCGATATGCTGCGTGCTTCCCAAAATAATGCCCGCCTGGGGGCCGCCCAGCAGCTTGTCTCCGCTGAAGGTGACCACGTCGGCGCCGGATTCCAGTGCTTCCTGGACCGTGGGCTCCTTGATCAGGCCGTATTTCGAAAAATCGACGAAGGTTCCGCTGCCCAGATCTTCCATCACGGGAAGGTTGTGCTTGCGGCCGATGGAAACCAGATCGGGCAGGGATACCGCTTTCGTGAATCCGACGATGCTGTAATTGCTGGTGTGGGCCTTGAGCAGCAGACCGGTCTGTTCGTTGATGGCATTTTCGTAGTCGCGGGGGTGGGTCCGGTTGGTGGTGCCCACCTCTTTGAGGATGGCGCCGCTTTTTGCCATGACATCGGGAATGCGGAAGGCGCCGCCAATCTCGACCAGTTCACCGCGGGAGACGATCACTTCCCGGCCCTTGGCCAGGGTGTCCAGGCAGAGCAGGACCGCCGCGGCATTGTTGTTCACGACCATGGCTGCCGGGGCGCCGCTCAGTTCGCACAGGATGCCCTCCACGGCGCTGTAACGGGAGCCGCGTTTACCTTTTTCGAGGTCGAATTCGAGATTGGAGTAGCGGCTGGAGATGGTGTTCAGGTTATTGAGCACCCGGGCGGAGAGCAGGGAGCGGCCCAGGTTGGTGTGCACCACCACGCCGGTAGCGTTGATGGTCCGCTTCAGGTTCAGGGTCATGGCCTTTCGGGAGCTGTCGAGCGCCGCCGCGGCCAGCGCCGCCATCGAGAAGCGGTCGGCCTCCAGGGGAGTGGACGCAGTCAATACCGCTGTCCGCAGGGCTTCGATGGCCTGGCGAATGGCAGGCAGCAGAACCGATTTGGGGACGTCTTCGAATTGACTTCCCTGGTTGCCATACTCAAGGATGCGGTCGACGCCGGGTATCTGTTTCAGTTGGGCTTGCTTGGTTTTATCCATGGGCGTGATTTCTCAAGTTGGTTTTTGGCCGCCGTTGCCGTTTCCCGTCGTCTCCGCGGCGGGTTGAAGGACTTCCAGCGGAATCAGATCCACCAGGCTGTCGAACCGATTTGCCGGCAGATCGAGCCGTGACAGATGATTGGTCAGGTTGTCCGTTCCCAGGCGCTCCAGTTCAAGGCCGGTGTGGAATCGGGACATGAGCAGATCTGCCAGGTAAACGATGGTGGTCAGGGTTCGATCTCCGTTGCTTTTCTCCGGATCATGGTGAAAACGGATGGCCTCGGTGAGCCCGTCCGGCAGGGACCACTGTCTGGCCAGCATTTCACCGGTTCGGGGGTGATCCATCGAGAGTATTCGATTTTCCACGTCGATCAGCTCCGCCTGGCGATCCTGAAACTCCCGGTAGAGCATGGGATAGGTGCCGGCGATATAGTGGTCCAGAACGACTTTGCCGATATCGTGCAGAAGGCCGGCCGTGTAAGCGACGGCCGGCGCCTGCTTCCCCGTCATTGCTGCGATTTTTTCGGCGATCATGGCCGTGCCGACGGCGTGGTGGTACAGCCCGCCCTTGCAAAGACTATAGCCGCCGTTTCCGCACTGGCTGTAGTAGCTGTTTACCGCCGCAGATATCACCAGTTTGAGGAACAGCTCCTGGCCCAAAAACACCAGGGCGTGGTCCAGGGAGCACACCTCCCGGCTTTTGGAAAACAGGGCTGAGTTGCAAAGCTGAATGGTTCTGGCGCTGATCACCTGATCCGTTTTCACCTCTTCGGCGATTTTCCCGATGTCATATTCCCCTTCCTGCATGATTCGCAGGACTTTCAGGGCCACCTGGGGGATGGGGCGAACGGATTCGATGGCCATAGCGATATCCAAAGCCGCAGGAGACGGCATGCCGGGCTGGGTGGCCGGCACATCGAATCCGGCCGGCCGGATATGCCACCGCCAGTTTTGCATGTCCAGTTCCAGGGTGCAGGTAAAAAAACCGCCCGTCTCCGACGCCACCACCGCAATTTTTTTTTGACGGAGGATATCCATAACCGTATCGGCGGTTCTGCCGCCGATATCCAGGTTCATGTCCCGGGGTGCCAGCGGCCCCACTAGCGCACCCCCGGCGACTACGGCGCGCATATTCTCCGGGTGGGCGCCCAACTCGACGAGTTCTGCGATGAATATCGGAATGCCGGTAGAGGCATATTTATGCGGGCAGTCCACGCTCTGCAAATTGATCGGTTCCGGCAGCAGCAGGTGAATCAGCCCACCAATTCCGGCGGTTTCATCCACGATGGCCACGCCCACGCAGGTGCCCAGAAAAGCCTGGAGCAGCCGCGGCTGGGTGCCGCCGGCCACGAAGGAGCCGGAAGCGACATGGTCTTTTCTATGGGTTTTCATCCAGGGAGCCTTTCGTGGGATTGTGTCGCTAACCGGTAAGACATATCACTATTATTACATGGTTTTCAAGAACGCGTTCCGACCCGAAATTCGCGATCGGTTTCGCATAAGAAAAGAAATATTCTATAATAGAAGAAAGCTACTTTATAACTATTTTTTTAGACTTGACACCGGGTTGTGTTTTGACTAAATTTGTACTGACCAGTCAGTTAAAAGAATGTGTCTTTCCCCTTTTGCTTCAAGGAGTCGCCCATGACCGCAACTGCCCATGCCATTTCCCGGTGGCCGGATGTGCCCATGATCATGCAACAGCTGAGAGAACTGGTGAGCCAGCCCATGCGCCCGCTTCGCCGCGATAAAATGAAGGCGGTCCTCGACCACTTCGATACGCGCTGCGCCGGTTCGAAAGCCATCGTCGAGGAAGCCAAAACCTACATTCCCGGTGGGGTGCAGCACAATTTGGCATTTAACTATCCTTTCCCCCTGGCCATGACCCGGGCCGAGGGACCCTACCTGTGGGATGTGGACGGCAACCGCTACATCGACTTTCTCCAGGCCGGCGGCCCGACGGTGCTGGGCAGCAACTACCTGCCGGTCCAGGAAAAGGTGATCGAACTGATCCGCGAATGCGGTCCGGTCACAGGCCTGTTTCACACCTACGAAATGAAACTGGCCCGGTTGATCAACCGTCATATGCCATCCATCGAACTGTTTCGCATGCTGGGCTCCGGGACCGAAGGGGTGCTGGCCGCCATTCGGGCCGCACGCTGTTTTACCGGCAAGGAAAAGGTGATCAAAGTCGGCGGGGCCTATCACGGCTGGAGCGACCAGATGGTGTACGGGCTGCACATCCCCGGCACCGGTTCCTTCGAGGCCCACGGCATTCCAAAAGGGTGCCTGGCCGCGACCCAGGAGGTCTATCCCAATGACATTGAAGCGCTTGCGGCCCTGCTGGCGGAAAATCAAAAAGATGAAGGTACGGCCGCGGTCATCGTGGAGCCGCTGGGACCGGAGAGCGCCACCCGGCCGGTGCTGGCCGAATACAACCGGCAGGTGCGGGAACTGTGCGACCAATTCGGGGCCCTGTTGATTTTCGATGAGGTCGTTACCGGTTTTCGGGTGGGACTGGGCGGGGCCCAGGGCTATTTTGGCGTGCGCCCGGATCTGACCGTCTTCGGAAAGTGCGTGGCCGGCGGATACCCGGCAGCCGGCGGCCTGGGCGGGCGCCGGGATGTCATGGCGACCCTGGCCGCAGGGCTCGAATCGGGCAAGCCCCGGGCCTATGTCGGTGGGACCCTGGCGGCCAATCCCCTGAGCTGTGCCGCAGGTTATTACGCCATCAAAGCCATCGAGGAGACCGAGGCCCATGTCAAGGCCGGGAAGGCCGGCGACCGCCTCAGTCAGGGCCTCGCCCGTCTGATCGAGGCGTACAATTTGCCGTACGTCGTTTTCAACATCGGCTCCATCTGCCACCTGCAAACCTCCGGGGTCATGCTGCTGGAGGTGACCGATCCCAATATTTTCACCG
Organism: uncultured Desulfosarcina sp.; assembly: GCF_963668215.1. Taxonomy (NCBI): domain Bacteria; kingdom Pseudomonadati; phylum Thermodesulfobacteriota; class Desulfobacteria; order Desulfobacterales; family Desulfosarcinaceae; genus Desulfosarcina; species uncultured Desulfosarcina sp. Next base: position 6,332,378 of record NZ_OY764190.1, on the reverse strand, counting down.
AGATCGGTCCGCGCAAGCAGATGATGGAGGAGATGGGGGCCGCTTTTTCCGCCGAGGGGATCATCACCCTTGCCGGCAGCCGCCTGTATACCTCCATGGCCGATACCGACGATGTGATTGACGACGCTCTGGCGGCCTTCGAGCGGGTATTCAAAAATGTCGAGGGCGTTTGACACAGCAGGAATTCCAATGGACAACGCCATGCAGCCTCCCCATTTCATTATGGCCCACGACGTGGGCACCACCGGAAGCAAGACCTGCCTGTACCGGATCGATGAGCGCCTGGAACAGGTGGATGCCTGTCTGGCGGAATATCCCCTGACCATGACCGCCGACGGCGGCGCGGAACAGGCTGCCGACGACTGGTGGACGGCCATCTGTCAGTCCAGCAGACGAATTCTGGCCAATACCGGCATACCGGCCGAAAGCGTGGCCGGCATCGCTTTCTGCTGCCAGATGCAGGGCTCGGTGCTGGTGGACCGGACGGGAAAGGCCCTTCGCAATCCCATGATTTATATGGACGGCAGGGCCGTGGCCCAGCACCGCAGGAACCTGTGCCACGGTCTGTTTCGCATCAGCGGCTGGAACGGCGTCAAGGTGCTGCGCTCGCTGCTGGTCACCGGCGGACTCGCCGCCACCCCCAAGGATCCGCTGTGGAAGTACCACTGGGTGCGCGACAACGAACCGGACCTCTTCCGGCAGGTTCACAAGTGGCTGGATGTGAAAGACTACCTGATCCACCGCGCCACCGGTCGGTTTGCCATGACGGCCGATTCGGCCAACCTGACCTTTGTCTATGACACCCGCAAGGGCCGCCAGGGCTGGCATCCGGGGTTGTGCCGTACCTTTGGCGTGGATATGCAGCACCTGCCCGAAGTGGTTGACGCTGCCGCATTGGTGGCCGGACTGACCCGAGCGTCCGCCGAAGAGATGGGGCTGGCCGAAGGCACACCGGTTGTGGGGGGCGGCGGGGATGTGACTCTAACTGCCATCGGCGCCGGTTGCACCGCACCCTATGACACCCATATCTATATCGGCACATCGGGATGGGTGGCCGCCAATGTGGAAAAACGCATGGTGGATATCGGCAACTTCATTGCCGCGATTTGCGGGGCCATGCCTGATCGCTACAATTACGTTGCCGAGCAGGAGACCTCCGGCGCCTGTTTGCAATGGGTGCGCGACCATCTGGCCCGCGACGAGATCGGCGTCTATCTCAAGGAAAAAGCGGGCAGCGCGGATGCGCAGGCAGAGACCGATCGGTTGTACGAACTGCTCAATCAGGTCGCGGCCGAGACCCCGTCCGGATCGGGCGGCGTGATCTTCACCCCCTGGCTGCACGGCAACCGGGCACCGCGGGAAGACGCCCATGCGCGCGGGATGTTTTTCAACCTCGGTCTGTCCACCGGCAAGCGCATGCTGGTCAGGGCCGTGATGGAAGGCGTGGCCTTTCATAAACGATGGATGCTGGAGGCCGTAGAAAGAAAGATCCCCCGCCGCGAAACCATCCGGTTCGTGGGCGGCGGCGCCAAATCCGACGTCTGGTGCCAGATGATGGCCGACGTCACCGGCCGGCATATCGAAACCATCGACAATCCCCAGGATGTCGGTGCGGCCGGTGCGGCCCTGGCCTGTGCCGTGGGACTGGGGATGCTGCCGTCTTTCGACCGGGTCAAACAGATGGTGCCGGCCCGGCGCACCTTTACGCCGGAGCCGTTGAATCGAGACGTGTACGACCGCCAGTACGCGGTTTTTACGCAGTTATATAAGAACAATCGCAAAGCGTTTGCGGCGCTCAACAAGCAATGAGGAGAACCTATGGACCCCTATCTTCAACCCCGTAAAGAGGTCATCGAATGTTGTCAATGGCTTTGCCGGCACGGGTACTTCGGCACCCTGCTCAGTGCCGGGGGCAATGTCTCCGTTCGCATCCCGAACGAACCGGTGCTGGTGATCACGCCATCGGGAAAACCATACATGGACCTGGTTCCCGAGGAGATCTGCGTGCTGGATTTCGACCTGAATCCCATTGCCGGCGATCTGGCACCCTCCATCGAGACGGCCATGCACGTGGGAATTTACCGAACCCGTGAAGACGTTGGCGCCGTGGTTCACACCCACCAGGCCCATGCCAGCATCTTCGCCTTGATCAACCAACCCATTCCGGCCCTGTTCGACGAGGTGGCCCTGTCCATCGGAGAGACGGTGGATGTGGTGCCCTACGCCCTTTCCGGAACGCCAGAACTGGTGGAAAATGTCACCCGAACCGTGGCCAACGGCTGCAACTGCTTCGTCATGCAGAACCACGGTGCGCTCAACCTGGGCAAGAACCTGGAAAAGGCCTGGAAGAACGCCGAACTTCTCGAAAAAACCGCCCAGGTGTACTACCAGGCCCTGACCACCGGCAAACCGGTGACCACGCTGCCCGAAGAGACGCTGGAACTGGTCAGGCAACTGAGAAAATGAAAGCCACGCAAAAAAAAATTCTCGCCGCGGCCATCGCGGTCTTTTCCCGGAAAGGGTTTCACCAGGCCACCATGGATGACATCGCCGGTGCGGCCGGTGTGGCCAAGGGAACCCTTTACTATAATTACGATTCCAAGTCGGCCCTGTTTTCCGTAGCCATCACCGACGGCATCGACGAAATGATCGCCACGGTCCGTGACGCCATGACCTCGGACCTTCCGTTTCATCAGCATTTGCGAAAGCTGGTGGAACTCAACATCGGCTTATACCTCAAGCACAGCGACCTGACCCGCATTGTTTTCAACGAACTCACCAGCGGTATGGATGCCGGGGTACTGGCCGAAATCGAACAGACCCGCCAGCGCTATGTGGCCTTCATGGCAGACCAGCTCCGCATCGGTCGCGACCAGGGCTACCTGCGGCCGATGGATCTGGATCTGGCGGCCGTGGGACTCGTCGGTCTGGTGGAAAACCTGTGTGCCCATCATTTGAAAAACCCTCGCCGGGCTCCGAAAGAAAAGATCGTCGAGACACTGTACACCCTGCTTAGCCGGGGCCTGTGCGAGTAAAAGGAGGCGGGAAATGAATCATCGTCATGAGCGTATGGGAAAAGCCTCCGGCTACCGGTGGGTGGTACTCCTCGTTTTTTCGATCATCACGGTGGTCATCCAGATGCAATGGCTTACCTTCGCCCCCATTGCCAGGGAGGCCCGCGTCTTTTATCAGGCCACGCCGCTTCAGATCGACCTGCTCTCTTTGGTGTTCATGCTCGCTTTTCTGATCGTCTGCATTCCGGCCTCCTTTGTGATCGATACCTACGGCATTCGCATCGGCATCGGCACCGGTGCGCTGCTCACCGGCCTGTTCGGCGTGGCCAAAGGCATTTTCGCGACCGATTACACCCTGGTACTGATCTGCCAGACCGGTCTGGCCGTAGCCCAACCGTTTATCATCAACGCCGCCACCAAAGTCGCCATGCGCTGGTTTCCGGCCAACGAGCGGGCCACGGCCGTGGGTCTTGCAACCTTGTCCCAGTTCGTCGGCGTCCTGATCGTGATGATCGTGACTCCGCTTCTGATACAGGCGAATGGCGAAGGTACGGCCGACCTGACCGCCATGCTGCGGATCTACGGCGGTGTTGCCGCCGCGGCGACGGTGCTGCTGCTGGTCTTTTTACGCGAGCGACCGTCCGGCGACCCGGGTCTTTCGTCCACGGAGGCGCCTTTTAGCTTCCTGCCGGGGCTCAAGCATATCCTTGCGCTTAAGGACATGCAGATCGTTCTTCTGGTTTTCATGGTGGGGTTGGGGGCCTTTAACGCCATCAGCACCTGCATCGACCAGATCTGCCAAATCAAGGGATTTTCCATCGAGCAGACCAGCATGGTGGGCGGCATCCTGCTGGCGGCCGGTATCCTCGGCGGTCTGACGCTGCCGCCGCTTTCCGACCGTTTGAAACGGCGCAAGGCATTTCTGGTGCTGGCCATGGTGGGCATCGTTCCGGCCCTGATCGCCATGACCGTCGCCGCCGGCTATCCGCTGGTTCTTTTAAGCGCTTTTGTTTTTGGCTTCTTTTTGCTGGGCGCCGGTGGCCCCATCGGCTTTCAATACAGCGCCGAAATCTGCAGGCCCGCACCGGAGTCTACCTCCCAGGGCCTGATTTTGCTGGTGGGACAGGTCTCCGGGATTTTGTTCGTGCTGGGCATGAATACCGTCGGTGTAGTTCCCCTGTTATGGCTTTTCGTGCTCCTGGCCATTGCCAGCGTCGGGTTGTGCAGTCGTCTGACCGAGTCCGAAATAGAATAAACCCACCGATTTTTTGAGTCTATCCACTATCGTACATTCCTATTCACGGGAGGCGGGTTTTTCGTCTCCATCTCGACACGCCCTTTACATTTCGATATCTGAATATATATTCAAATAAAGAATTGAAAGGATATGAATATGGTCAGAACATGCACGGTTTCGCCGGGTTCCCCGGAGACCTGCGACATACGCGTAATCCATCTGGAACGGGTGGCCCGGGCCCGGACCGAAGCCATCGCCGAGAAGGATGTGGACCGACTGGCGCAGACGTACAAAATCATGGGCGACCCGACGCGCCTGAAAATCATTTTAGCCTTGCGGGGCGGAGAGATGTGCGTTTGCGACATTGCCGCTTTCATCGGGTTGAGCGAGTCGGCCGTATCGCACCAGCTTCGCCGGTTGCGCGACCTGTGTCTGGTGCGTTCCCGGCGCGAAGGGCAGGTTTTGTACTACTCGCTGGACGATGACCATGTCGTGGACCTGATCACCACGGGTTTGCGTCATATAAATGAAGAATGAGCCTTGTGAACCTTTCCTCCACAAAATGTAAAATGGTGCAACGAACACACGGCGTCGTGCCTTCACGCAAGGGATAAAATCAAATGAACTTGTTGATCGATATTTTACTCGAATCCTGGCGTCTGCTTCTCGAATCGTCGGTTTTTATTCTCTTTGGCCTGATCGTCAGCGGCCTTTTGAGGGTGTTTCTCGATCCCGGAACGGTCAGCCGGCATTTGGGGCAGGGGCGCTTCAAGTCGGTTTTCAAGGCTTCGATCCTGGGGATTCCGATTCCGCTTTGCAGTTGCGGGGTGCTGCCGGCGGCCGCTACTTTAAGGAAGCAGGGGGCCAATAAAGGCGCCGTGACCTCGTTTCTCATTTCCACACCGGAGTCGGGCGTGGATTCCATTGCCATCACCTATGCCCTGATGGACCCGATTATGACCGTCGTGCGACCCGTGGCCGCGTTTCTGACCGCTTTCGCTGCCGGCATTTCCGAGAATTTGCTGGGAAAGCCCCAGGAGAACCGACCGGTCGTGCCCGACCTCACCTGTCCGGTGGATGGATGCTGCGACGGCCGGAACTGCTCACCGGAGGCTCACCGCCGCCACCACACCATGACAGAGAAGATCCGTGCCGGTTTGCGGTTTGCCCTTACCGATGTCTGGGGGGATCTGGCCGTATGGTTTCTGTTCGGGCTGCTGCTGTCCGGCGTCATTACCCAGATCATCCCCGAATCGGTTTTCAGCCGGTACATGGGGGGCGGTATCGGCGCCATGCTGATCATGCTGGGGGTTGGAATCCCCATTTATATTTGCGCCACGGCCTCCACCCCGATCGCCGCCTCCCTGATTCTGCAAGGGGTCAGCCCCGGCGCGGCTCTGGTTTTTCTCATGACCGGCCCCGCCACCAACATCACTTCCCTGACGGTGCTGATCCGGATTCTGGGAAAGCGGGCCACGGCAATCTACCTTTTTTCCATTGCCGTTTGCGCCGTGGGGCTTGGCCTGCTGGTCGACTGGTTTTATCGGTCCCTGGGGATTTCGGCCCAGGCAGTGGTCGGGCAGGCCGCAAAATCGATTCCCTTGGGCCTTGAACTGGCCGCCGCGATCCTTATTTTAGTGCTTTCGGTAAAACCGGTGGGACGGTTTTTCCAACGCCGCTTCGCCGGGCCAAAAACGACCGGCCTGCACGATGGCCACGTGCACGCGAGTACGGAGAAGCCGGAACACTGCACTGATGGCAATTGCGGATGCAGTCACTGACCCGGTGAGTCGGCAGAAAAAGTGATATCGGATGCAAAGGCAACCTTTTTTATTGACACCTTTCGATGTTTGACATATCAAACTTTTCCCGATCAACAACTTACTCAAGACGTTCGTGGGGCTTCAATGGCAAGGATGAACATGCGCAACATGCAGGTCGACCAGACGGGCACCATTGCCAGCGTCAAGGTCGGCGGCGAATTGGGACGGAGAATCCGGGACATGGGGCTGGTCCCCGGAGCCCAGATTAAAATTCAGGGGCGGGCGCCGCTGTACGATCCGGTGGCCTTGAGGGTGAAAGGATTTACCCTGACGCTGCGCAACAACGAAGCCGATCACATCGAAGTCGAGGTGCTTGAATAAAAATGAGTTATTGCGTCGCACTGGGTGGGAATCCCAATGCCGGGAAAACCACCCTTTTTAATGCCCTTACCGGATCCAGGCAGCACGTGGGCAATTACCCCGGCGTGACCGTGGACCGCAAACAGGGGCGCTACGTCCAAAACGGCCAGGAAATCGACATCGTGGACCTTCCGGGAACCTATTCCCTGACGGCCTACAGCGTGGAAGAGGTCGTGGCCAGGGATTTTCTGGTCAACGAATGCCCCCGGGTGACCATCAACATCGTCGATGCCTCCAATCTGGAGCGCAATCTTTACCTGACGATCCAGTTCCTGGAATTGGGAATTCCGACCTGCGTGGCGCTGAACATGATCGATGTGGCCCGCAACCGAGGCCTCGAGATTGACGACAGGAAACTGGCCCATCTGCTCGGTGTGCCGGTGGTCCCCATCGTGGCCCGGTCCGGATTCGGCAAAAAGGCCCTGATGGAGGCGGTGGAGACGGTCGCCCAGGCACCCGCTCTCCAACCGCTTCGCGTTTCCTACGGACCGGACCTGGAAACCGCCATCCAGGATATGGAGAAGATCGTCACTGACAGCGATTTTCTCACCCAATGGTATCCCTCCCGCTGGATCGCGATCAAATACCTGGAAAACGATGAACAGATATTATCCAAGGGCCGGGAGGCCGATCCACGGGTTGCCGACCGGTTGGAAAGCATTACCCGTAATGTAGCGCAGCACATGGAAGAGACCCTGGGAACCTACCCGGAGGCCATGATTGCCGACCACCGCTACGGTTTTATCAGCTCCATGCTCAAGCAGGGGGTGGTCCGCGAAGTTCGCAGCCAGGACCGGATGTTCATGTCCGACCGCATCGACCGGGTGCTGGTCAACCGTTTCGCCGGCCCCATTATCATGCTGGCGATCCTGGCCGGGCTTTATCATTTTGTGTTCACCTACAGCGAAGTACCCGTCGCCTGGTTCGAAGGCTTTTTTGAATGGCTCGGGGACGGCGCTTCAGCCGTTTTACCCGACGGACTGCTGCGATCGATGGTCGTTTCCGGCGTGATCGACGGCGTGGGCGGCGTACTCGGTTTTGTGCCGCTGATTCTGTTCATGTTTTTCGGTATCGCCGTATTGGAGGATTCGGGCTATCTGGCCCGGGTGGCGTTCATGCTGGACCGGGTGTTTCAGGTGTTCGGACTGCACGGCAGTTCGGTGATGGCCTATATCGTCTCCGGTGGCATCGCCGGAGGATGCGCGGTGCCGGGGGTTATGGCCACCCGCACGCTGCGCTCGCCCAAAGAGCGCATCGCCACGCTGTTGACGGCGCCTTTCATGAACTGCGGGGCCAAGCTGCCCGTTTTCGCCCTGCTCATCGCCGCCTTTTTCCCCGGCAATCGAACCGGAATGATGTTTCTGTTGACCCTGATCTCCTGGGGGGGCGCCCTGCTGGCGGCCAAGCTGCTGCGCATGACCGTGGTCAAGGGAGCATCAACGCCTTTTGTGATGGAACTGCCGCCCTATCGGCTGCCAACCTTTCGGGGCCTGATGATTCATACCTGGGAGCGCACCTGGCAATATATAAAAAAGGCCGGAACCGTAATTTTGGGAATATCCGTTTTGCTCTGGGCGGCGATGACATTTCCCCGGCTGCCGGATTCACAGGTGGCTGATTTCGATGCCCGTCGCAGCGAAATTTTTTCATCGGTTGGGTCGGAAGTGATGGTCGAGCTGCAATCGCCGCCGGGCGGACAGCAGCTTTCCGCAGCCGCTGCAAACGTGAAAAGCGAGTTGCAAACCCTGGACAACCGGCAGGCCGGTGCCGCCCTGCGTCATTCCCTGGCCGGCCGGATCGGTACTGCAATGGAATCCGTCACCCACTGGGCCGGGTTCGATTGGCGAACCAATATCGCCCTGCTGGGTGGAATTGCCGCCAAGGAGGTGATCGTCTCCTCATTGGGCACCGCCTACTCCCTGGGCGAGGTGGATGCCGAAGATGCCGGCTCCCTTTCCGCCAAACTTGCCGCGGAACCGGGATGGCGGCCCCTGACCGCCTGGAGCGTCATCATTTTTGTCATGTTTTACGCCCCCTGTTTTGTCACGGTCGTGTGCATCGCCAGGGAATCGTCCTGGAAATGGGGCGCGTTTTCCATTGTCTTCAACACGGCGCTGGCCTTTTGCCTGGCGGTGATGGTGTATCAGGCCGGTACGCTATTGGGGTATTAGAATATGCAGACCGTTATCGTGGTTCTCAGTGTCGTCGCCGCAGCCGTTTATTTAGGCCGGGTGTTTTATAAAAGCATCAAACAGACGGATGGTTGTTCCTGCGGCTGTGCCGGCTGCGGCATTTCCGACGCCTGCAGCCATCCGGAATCCGGTCGCAGCGGCGATGGCAGCATGGATTCGATGCGCCGTTGATCGGTTTTTTTTGCGCAATTATCCCTATTGACTCCGGCCATTTCCTCTTTTATCATCATTGGCTCAAACCAAGGCAGAAAAGATCGTTTCGGCGGCCGCCCGAAATCAAACGGGGCGGCCAACGATGCGTTTATCCCCCATCGTTTCTCTTTAAAAAAAGGTCCGGCCGATGACCAGGCGTGCTGTTGTAATCGCATGGATGATGGCGATGTTGTTAAGCGGGCTCCTGTCCCCTGCCACAGCCCGGACGGAACAGCGCTTTTTGGGTATCATCACCGGTGAAATGAAGTCGACGACCCATCAGATGGGGATGGATTTAAAGGCGTTGCTTCTGCGTCACAACATCCATCTGGCCGTTTTCAACTCCGGCGGTTCCGTGGAAAACATCTACGCCGTCTACCAGCGTCCCGGCAATCATTTGGGCCTGGTTCAATCCGATGTGCTGTCCTTCGTTGCCAAAGTTAGAAGCGACCGGCAACTCAAGTTGATTGCCGATAAAATCAAATGGGTTTACGCCTTGTACGATCAGGAAGTTCATGTTCTGGCAGGATCGCATATCCGCAGCTTCGACGAACTTGCCGGTCGTCGGGTGGCGGTCGGTACGCTGCAGAGCGGCGCCTACCTGACCAGCCGTCTGCTTTTCGAGATTTCGGGCGTTTCACCTGGCGAATTGCTGGATGTGGACAGCGGCCGGGCCCTGGAAGAACTCAAGGCCGGCCGCATCGATGCTGCCGTCATTGTGGACGGGAGCCCCACAGAGCGCCTGGCTCTGGACGTATCGATTCAGGATGGGTTGCATCTGCTGCCGATTGTCCATGAAGGCATCCGGACGCTTTATCCGGAAGCCGTCATTCCTGCCGGTACCTATCCCTGGCAGCCCACCGACGTTTCCACGGTGACGGTTAAGGCCGTGCTGGTGGCCTACGATTTTCGCAACCATCACTGCCGAACCATCGGTGCCGCCGCCGCACTGATCCGGGACAATCTGGAATGGCTGCGGTTCAACGGCCATCCCAAATGGAAGTCGGTCGATTTGAACGGTGAGGTCAAGGGATGGGAGCGCTATAAATGCCTGAACCATGCCGGTTCGGCCGTCGGGATTGTCCCGAACGAGCCGGATCGAGATCCCGAGCCGAACCCCGTGGCAAGCGCCATCGAAGCGGTTTTCAGGCCCTGATCCGGCAAAACGGAAACAGCCATGTACGAATCCTTTTACGGTCTTGAGAAAAAACCCTTCCAGATCACCACGGACCCCAGTTTCCTGTGGATGGGCAAGAAGCATCGCGAAGCGCTTTCCACGCTCAAGTACGGGGTGATGGACAACAAAGGCTTTCTGCTGTTGACCGGGGACGTGGGAACCGGCAAGACGACGCTGATCAACCGCTTGGTCGAGGATATCCAGGACCGAACCTATACGGCCAAAATCCCCGATCCCGGCCTCAGCAAATATGATTTTTTTCGCATGGTTTCGCGATATTTCGGACTTCCCGTCGAAGTTCGAACCAAAAGCGATTTTCTCGATCCGTTCAGCCGTTTTCTCAACGATGCCCACAAGGAGAAAAAGTCGGTTCTTCTGCTCATCGACGAAGCCCAGCGCCTCAAGCATGATCTCATGGAGGAGATTCGCCTGCTTTCCAATCTTGAGCGTCAGGATGCCAAGCTGCTCAATATTTTTTTTGTGGGCCAGAACGAATTCAACGGGATTTTGATGCTGCCCGAAAACCGCGCCCTGATGCGGCGGATTACCATTACTTACAATATTGACCCGCTGGATTCCGCCGAAACCTGCGAATACATCCGTCATCGCCTGAAAACCGCCGGGGCAGGCTATGAGATTTTCTCCAGCGCGGCCATGGAAGAGGTGTATGCGTTTTCCAATGGGTTTCCGCGCCAGATCAACATCATCTGTGATCTGGCCATGTTTTTCGCCTCCCAGGTTTCCCAGCGGACCATCAGCCGCAAAATCGTCAGCCAATGCCGGGAGCGGATCTCGTTTCCTGTAAACGAACCCACGGCGGAGACGAAAGACAACATCCGGGCGCCGGCACCCACAACCCCGTACCAGCCCATCAAAAAGCGGCGCTGGACCGATTTTCGTTCTGCTTGGGCGATGAAGTCGGCTGCCGTCCTGTTTTCTCTGGCTCTTTTGGTGATATTCACACCGCAGCAGTATAAAAACGGCGTCGGGCAATGGATTCGCAATACCTATGCGGTCTATTTTTCGCCCGCGGATCGATTAATGGGCGACGACGCTCCGCCGACGGCAGGGGAAGTCTCTCCGCCTGTCGCCGAAGCGGATCAGGACCATCTTTCACCTTCCGAGGAATCTCAGCCGATTTCGCCGGTCGATCTGCCGTTGCGTAAGATCAAGCCGCCTCCCGATATCCGTTTCCCGGAGCCCGGCAAACAGAAATCCTCCGTTTCCGGGAGAACTCCGGTTCCCTCCAAGCCGTCCGCCCCAGTGGCGGAGTCAACAGAATCGGATCCGGCCCCCCCGGCCGATGCCATCGATTGGCTGCTGGAAAAGCGACGGCAGGAAAGCGCGCAGTAAAGGGTTCAACCAACCGATGGGAGGAACCGTCCCATGCGAACCGCAACCCTTCTCAAACAGAAATTGATGGAAATCGATGGCCGGGATTACGGTCATTACCAGTCTCTTTCCGGTTGCTATGACTTCAACCGGTTCACCTTGATCCTGCAGCAAATTCCCCAGGACCCTTACGCACCTCCGCAAGCCGGTATCTACCGCGTCCAGGTCCGGCGCGACGATCCTCGCATCGTCAACTTCTCTACAGATTCCAGGGTAAGAAGGATCGCTTTCTCCGATTTTCTGGCCAGGGCCTTTTTTGAAACAAGCCGTAAAATTGCAGGGAAACGTCGCGGCACGGGGCACAGCGGGATCATTACAATCGATCGACCCGGCCAATCGATTCTTGAGAGAAACAGCGTGGTGATTACAAAAGAGCGGATCGAAGTGCGCTGTTTTGTGGGGCTTCCCGCTATGGGGAGGAGAATTGTTTCCGAAAGCGCCGCTTACATGCTTTTCGACGCACTTCCGCATATCGTAGAACAATCCCTGTTGGCCGAGAATATCGATCAACGGGCGCTGCAGCGACACATCGAGGTCGCTGAAGATGCCGAATACCTGCGAAGCAAACTCGACTCCCGGGGACTGGTCGCATTCGTTGCCGACAATTCTGTCCTTCCCCGCGAAAGCGGTACGAGCGACCGGCTCATGGTCGCAACGCCGGTGATCCCATTTTCCGCGCCGGACAGCCTTGTCACCAAGATCGATCTGCCCCATGCCGGAAGCGTTACCGGAATGGGGATACCCAAAGGTGTCACGCTGATCACCGGCGGTGGCTACCATGGTAAATCCACCCTGCTCGAGGCGCTGGAAGTCGGTATTTACAATCACATTCCCGGTGACGGTCGGGAACGATGCGTCTCCAATGAACAGGCCGTAAAAATAAGGGCCTACAGCGGCCGATCGGTGGTGAAAACCGACATTTCTTCTTTTATCAACCGACTTCCCTTCGGAAAAGAAACAGCATCTTTTTGTACCGCAAATGCCAGTGGCAGTACGTCCCAGGCAGCTTCGATTGTGGAGGCGATCGAATCGGGGGCTGAAGTAATATTAATGGACGAGGATACCTGTGCTACCAATTTTATTGTCCGCGACAGCAAAATGCAGCAACTGGTGGCCAAAGAAGATGAGCCGATCACGCCTTTTATCGACGTGGTTCGTCAGCTGTACACGGAAAAAAACATTTCCACGGTTCTGGTATTGGGAGGTGTGGGGGATTATTTTGACGTGGCCGATCATGTCATTCAGATGGCCGAATATCGGCCCACGGATGTGACTTGCAGGGCCCGAGAAATTGCGGCGCGGTTTCCGGTAAAACGCCGCATGGAAGCCGAATCCCATCCCATTACGATTCGAGATCGGATTCCCCTTGCCGAGAGTTTCGACCCGCTCAATACCTACGGCAAATTCAGGATTTTTGCCAGGGAAGTGGACCGGCTTCATTTTGGCCGGCAGGTTGTCGACCTCACGGACCTCGAGCAACTGGTGGAACTCTCCCAGACCCGGGCCATCGGGTACGCGCTGGAATACGCCAAAAAATATATGGACGAAAAAACGCCCTTGCAGGACATCATTCAACGCGTCATCAAGGATATCGACGAAAAAGGCATCGATGTGATCAGCAGCCGAATCTGCGGGCATTTTGCGCAATTCAGAGGGCTGGAACTGGCGTTTGCCCTGAACCGCTTCCGGAGCCTGTCGGTGCTTTGACAAGCGGTTCCGGTATTGACGTCTGTCTTCCTGCCACAAATTTGATGGTTTCCCATGGCCATTCCCGGTGTCAGGATTCGGATGGCCCTTGGATCGTCCGCAACAGCTGACGGTTGCGAAATTCATGCAACATGTTGGGATGGTGAACGCTGTCTTCCATTTCCACGGTGTGACAGAGCGCACAGTTGTTGTTCGCACCGATGGGCAGGTTGTTGCCCTGATACTGCAGCGGCGGGATATTGTCACGATTCTTGCCGTATATGTTGGTGGCCGGGTAATTGGCATGGGTACTGCCGTGGCAGGCTTCGCACATCAAGCCCACATCGTCGGTGCGCATTCGGAATAGACCGGCGGCGCTCTGGGTCCATTGGTTGAACCCGCTGACATCCCTTGTCGCCGGCTTTTCGAAATCCACGTGGCAGTTCAAACAGTCCGGTTCGTTGACCCATGGCAGCCTGGGCTCGATGTCCTTTATTGACGCTACCGTTCGCGGCGTCAGGTGGCGCATCAGCTTGTCTACCTTTTTTCCCTGTGCCTTTTCGTGTTTCAGCAGGCTCAAGGCGTGGTCTTCCAGAAAACCGTGGCAATGGGTACAGTCCAACCCCAATCCGGCATGCACGCCCCGCAGGCATCCGGTGGGACCGGTAGCGGACGCGGGGTGGCACGTAAAGCAGGCTTCGGTTCCCCTGTCGGTCAGGTAGTTGGCATGAAAGCCGTGGATGGCCGCCGGAAAATTGGGAATTCCCGGTTTGCCTTCGGTTCCCAGAACCGGATCGGCATGGCAGCTCTGGCAGAGCATCGGATTGCCGGCCCGGGCTTTTTCCAAGAGGCCGGTGCGGTTGATGCGGTCATGGACCTTGAGAACATCGGCAGCCGTTTCGTCCGTGAACCCGGCCACACCGGCCACCCGCCAGCCGCCGCCGTGGCAGTTCTTGCAGCCCATTTCCGTCGATGTCGGGGCCACGAAGCGGGTGGCGGCCAGAACCGTTCCCGTAGCCTCGTCCACGGCTTCCACCGTGTAGAGGGGATAGGGATTGAATGTTCCGTCGTCCGGATAGGGAACCACCGGAACCAGGGAGGCCTCGAAGGCGTTTGTTTCCTCGTTCCACTTCATCTCGCCGCCGGTGACCGGGTTGCCGGCCAAGCCGATGTTTTCAGGGATTTTCTTTCCCATGAGGGGCTGGGAAAATTCCCAGAACCGAACCTGTCTTCGGCTGGGAAAATTCCCAGAACCGAACCTGTCTGGACGGGCTTTCGAATCCCGGCTCCACACGGTATTGCAATTTGACCCCCTCGCTGACAATTTCCGGCAGTTCGCCTTTGCGCACCAATTGGGCAAAAAGGTCGTTGGCCGGCGGCAGGAGAATCCAGAAGGGATCGCTGTCTGAAATGCAGTGCATGCCCAGGTTGTTCCAGGCCAGCAGCACATATTCGTCCTGTGGTGTGTGGGCAGGAATGTCAAAATCCAGGTTCGATGCCGTCGATGAGGTTTTCTGCTCCGAATGGCCATGCAGTTCTTCGACGATATACGCGGCCAGCGCCTCCCGTTCCGTCCGAATTCCTAAAAAAGGCGGCATGTAATTGTTGATTTTGCCCAGACCGTCGAGCATGGAATCCATGCCGTAGACCGTATCGAATTTTTTCGTGAGCGGCAGGATATCGTTCATGGGGCCGCCGATGGCGTGGCAGCTTGCGCACGCCAAATGAAAGATTTGACGGCCGGCCGCGATGCGATTCTCATGGGTCACCGATTTCATCTCACTCCATCGGGCGTTTTGAAGAATTCCCGTCCGATTGATCTTTTCGGCCTCGGCCACCCGGATGGAATTGGAATACATGTATCCGTGAACCAGAAACGGCCGGCGTCCGCCTTCACGGGTGAATTCGAAGGCGCCCATGTACACCAGGCCGATCGCCAGAAGCACCAGGGCCGCCGCTTGCTGCAGGCCGCGCGGCAAACGAATGCTCATGGCCAAGACGATCAGAAACAGGATTGGCGAGAGAACGAGGAAACCGTCGATATAGGTGCGCAGTTCCGGGGACACCTGCAGCATGACCATCCGGGTTTCCGGCGGGATTGCTTGCAGATACCAAAATGCCGAAGCCAGCATGAGAACAAAGGGCAGGGGCATCCATTTCACGGCATAGCGCATCATAGCCTGCCGGGTCGTGTCATCCTTCAGGAAGCTGGCGGTCACCAGAGCGAACAGGGAGGCGAAGACCATGGCGATAAAGGTTCTGAAAAACAGGGACGGCCAGAAGGTGGGGTTGAAAAAACCGCTCCAGAAATTGCCGTTTTCCAGCCATGCCCCCGGGGTGAGCATGAAATCGATGATGCCGGTGATGATAAACAGCGACATCCAGGCGCAGATAAAATAGATCCAGCCGACGGTCAGGTGCTGGCGCGGCCGCATTTTCCCGAAGGTGTAAAAGTAGATGAACAGGGCCACGATTTCGCCCACGAAAAAGACCCATTCCGTGGCCCATCCAAAGACGAAGGTGTGGATCAATACGGAGGTGGCGGCCGGCGATAAAAGGGAGATGGTAAACCAGATGCCCACCCCGGTAAGCCCGCCGAAAACCATGGTCAACAGCAGAAAAAATTGGGTGTGCTTGTGGGTGTAGGCCAAAATGGGCCGAGACTTTTCCCGGTAGCCCTTCATTTCGCAAAGGACCAGAAAGAGGCCGCCGCCCACGGCAAAATGCGCCACGTAAACATGCACGACGGCCACCAGGGCGATCCAGAATCCACCGCCAAACGTTGTCAGTTCCCAGACCGGATAATTCATTCGGCCTCCTTTCCGCTGTTGGCGGCCAGATAGAGCATGTAGGCCACAAGCCCCAGCCCCAGGACAAGAGCGATGAGAAAAACAATCATGGGTGAGTATTGTGCCACCACTTTCAGATCGCTCGGATGAAATACCGGTTTTAAAAATTCACCGCGGACCAGATCGCGCACAATCGCCATGAGGACCACGGTAACGACGGTGGCGACTGTCGTCGGCCAGACGCGCCGGGTGAATCCGAACGCCAGGGAGACAACGGCTCCGACCAGTCCCAATACAAAAACCACCGTGTTCGGCACGGCGCCGCCCATGAAGCTGAGCATCACCTCTATAGGGAGGCTGATCAAAAACCAGAACCCGATCAGAATCTGGACGACGGTGGCGGTGGTAAACCATCGCATGCCCTGGTTCATCCGTTTCTCCCGGTACGGCAATGCTTTGCGCTGTTTTGCGAGGATGGCCTGAAAGAGGCCGCCGACGGCCACGGAGGCGACGGCAAAATGCAGGTAGCGGGGCAACAAGGTGGGGTCCTTCAGATTGAGAAGGGTCCCGCTGCGGTTGCCGAAATATTCCTGCCAGGTTTCCGTCCGGAGCATGAAGGTCATGTTGTTGGTGAACAAAAACGCGACAATCAGGCCTAAAAGGACGGTCAGGCCGATGAAGAAGGTCCGGGCTGCGGGCATCTTCTCAAAGCGGAAGTCATAGATATAGGCGCTGTAGTAAAGCATGATGATCAGGCCGATCACCGCCAGCCAGAACCCGGCCATGAGCACCGAACTGACGTAGATGAACTGGCCGTAAAGGACCTGCAAAAAAAGCAGGGGGGCTACACCCAGGTTGACGGTAAAGGCGATGGTATAAGGCAGTTTTGTGGAGATATCCCTGCCCGGACCGGCATTTTTTTCCCGCAACTCGCCGACGAAAGCCATGATGGCCGAACCGAGCATGGCATTCATGAAAAGAAGGTGCAGGACAAAGGTCAGAACCAGAAAGAAATAAAGCCATCTCCAGTCGACCGGGATCGCGTCCGCCACCGGGATGAGATCATTTGTTGTCATGGTACGTTCTCCTTTGCCGGGTGTTCTGACAATCTTTTGTATCCATCCTGCCAATTCTTGTTGTATCGGCTGATCCGATCCGTGGATAAAATTGACAACTATTAGATATTAAATGATAATATGAAAAATGACGAATGCGGCATAAGGTATGCTTTCTGCAGTGGTACGAAGGATGGGAAGAGAAATTCTGCATATCGGCCAAGACTCGCGATCAATCGACACTGTGTTGAAGGGATTGTTTGAAAATGAGTAGAGCGCAAGAATTGATAGATGTATTGTCCGAAGAACAGGTCATCGCCCGAGAATCCATTGCCAAGGCCCAAGGGTTGTGTAAAATTTGCGGAAATCCGGCCAGCGGGTTTCGAACCCAGCGTGCCGAAGTCGAATACGGCATCTCAGCGATATGCGAATCCTGCCAGGATTATTTTTTTTCGACGGAGCATTGACGTCTTTCCGTATACGCAGCCGATCCGAAAACGCTACCAGTAGTCCGGCGGCGGTAGCCTTCTTCCAACCTTGTACCACATGTTCAACATTCTGATCTGATCCAGCAGTTGGTCTTTTCTGTCCATAATCTGCAAAAGGGCGGCATCGGGTCCCAACCGGTCGATCTTATCGGCGGCCATCTTCCTTACCGCCTTGTAAACCGGGCTTCCCGGTTTCAGCAGGCCGTTTTCGTTCAGCAGCACCATGATGCGCGCCATGGCTTGTATTTTGTTCATCGGATCGATTGTTTCGTTGGTTTACGAAAACGTTGCCGCCGAAAAGTCCACTTTTAAGGGTCGTTGCCACCACATTCCACAGTCATGTTGCACCACAATGATACAGGGATGTCAATCGCCCGGATTAATAATCCGTTCAACGATCCTCGCGCCCTTGCCTTCGGACGTGATTATCAGCGAACGGTCGTCTTTCGAAAAACAGATCGCTTCCCGCTGCTTCAGTTCGGGACAATGTTGAGGAAGCGGCAGTTCGATAACAACCGGTTGCCGTTCCAGCGCCGACCTCAAGCCGTCGCCAGGCCGGCGGTGGAACAGATAGGCATGCTTGTAAGTCAGAACGACGATTCGGGAGCCGTCGGAGGAGATGTCCAACCCCGTCGGTTGGGAGCGGACATGTCCGTATGGATGGCGGCGGTCCTCGGCGGTCGGCTCCGGGATACAATCGATGGCCATTACCATACGGGCCGTCACGGTCCGACCGGGAGGGGGCGGTTCCAACGGCAGGGCAAACAACAACGGCGGCGTGTCTCTTTTTGTGAGCACCAGGACCTCTCCTGCAGCTTGATCCACAGCGACACTCTCGGCATCGTGGCTGCCATCCGGGTAGCGAAAATCCATTTTCCAGGCCACCTTGGCAAGCAGCGGCCGATCCCGATTTTCCGTTGAAAGACGAGGCTCTTCGAGCACAACCAGGGTGTGGGTTGCATGAATTTGGCGGTTATCGCCGAAGTCGGCAATGAGCAGCATCGGTTTGCCATGCCACATGAAGGCTGCCAGATCCTCCCAGTCCCGGTTGGCGGCACCGGCTACCTTGATGCAGCCCCGGTCGCGGCCGTCTCGGCCCAAGGCAAACAAAAACGGTCCGTTGCCGCCGTCATTGACAGCCCACAACAGGTCGGGGTCGGTCAAGGATGTGTCCATCCCCGAACATTCCACCAGCCGTTCCGATTCGAGATGACCGATGGTTCGGGCGGTGCCGCTCGATACCGGTTGTCTGAGCCGATCCGACGGGCCGTCTTTGGCCCATACGAACGTCGAACCAGCCAGACAAATGCCAAACCAAAGAACGAGACCGACAATAAAGCGCTGCATCCCGGGCCTTTATTCTCCTTTCGCGACAATGTGGATCAATTTTCGTAAGTTCCCCCTTTTTACCAGCGCAAGCGGAAACAAACAATGGAATCCTTTGCAGACAGGTCCTGCAGTGCTTTAGCCCTTGACATTCGGAACCGATCCGATGAACATGAAATCGTCCGTTTCAGGGCGTTTGCCGAACGTTCCTACGATCCGCACGCATAGCGGGTCGACATTACTCCGTATATTGGTGTAGGGACGCCCGCCCCGATTGGATAGAAAGAACTCCAATAATCGCGCTGCGAGGGAGTCGAAGGAGTGAAAAACCATGATCGAACAATGGTCGCCCAAATATCTTCTTTCCGTGATTGAGAAAAAGGGACTGATATCCATCCAGCAGGCCAGAGAACTGTATGCCAACCGGCTGAGGCTGATCCAGCAGTTCGAGAATCGCCGCAAGAAGCAGAGTGGGAACAATTATAATGAGAAAAGGGACCAGCCGTTTCTTTTTATCGACACTATTGTGTCCCAGAACATCAAACGCAAGGACAGCCCTTCGAAAATACTGGACGAGGATATTATCTACCAGACCCTTGCGGAAAGATGGAACCTGCCTTTCGTCAAGGTCGATCCACTCAAACTGGATTTGAACGTGGTCACCACCACCATTCCCATCTCGTTTGCCAAAAATCATCTGGTGCTGCCCATCGGGATCAGCCAGGGGAAACTCACCGTGGCCACCCCCAACCCTTTCAATGTCGAGGTATTCGAAGACATCACGCGTGCTTGCCAGATGCGGGTGCATGCCGTGGTCAGCCCCCGGTCGGACATTATCAAACTCATCGACGAGTTTTTCGGTTTCAAGCGGTCCATCGCCGCCGCCGAGCACCAGTTTGCCGGCCCGTCTGTGGATCTGGGCAATCTCGAGCGCTATATCCAGCTTCAGTCGGCCGATGAACTGCCTTCCAACGACCAACATGTGGTCAATGCCGTCAACCATCTTTTCCTGTATGCATTCGACCAGAAGGCCAGCGATATTCATATCGAGCCCAAACGGGAGAAGAGTTTGGTCAGGATGAGAATCGACGGCGTGCTGCACACGGTCTACCAGCTTCCCAAGAACGTCCATTCAGCGATCATCAGCCGCATCAAGAACCTCTCGGGACTGGACATGGCCGAAAAGCGGCGGCCCCAGGATGGCCGTATCAAGACGGGCAAAAAGGATGTGGAGGTCGAAATCCGGGTTTCCACCGTGCCGGTGGCCTTCGGCGAGAAGGTGGTCATGCGGGTTATGGACCCGGACATTCTGTTTCAGGACCTTGCGAACCTTGGCTTTTCCTCCGTAGACATGGAAAAGTACAATCAGATCGTTTCCCATCCCCATGGGCTGGTTCTGGTCTGTGGGCCCACGGGCAGCGGCAAGTCCACAACCCTGTACTCGACCTTGAGGAAGATCAGTACCGCGGAGGTCAATGTCACCACCATCGAGGACCCCATTGAAATGGTCCACGAAGATTTCAATCAGATCGCCGTCAAACCCCAGGTCGGCATTACCTTCGGGTCCATCATGCGCAACATCCTGCGGCAGGACCCGGATATCATCATGGTCGGAGAATTGAGGGATCTGGAAACCGCGGAAAACGCCATTCAGGCGGCACTCACCGGCCACCTGGTGCTGTCCACCCTGCACACCAACGATGCCCCTTCGTCGATCATCCGGCTGATGGATCTGGGGGTTCCCGCCTTTCTCATCCAGGCTACGCTCCGGGGGATTCTCTCCCAGCGACTGGTGCGTACGATCTGCAATGCCTGCAAAGAGCCCGTGGAAATGAAGTCCTCCGAACTTGCGGCCCTAGGACTGGAAACCGGAAAATCGGGGAGCCTGACGCTTTTTCACGGCAAGGGCTGCCAGAAGTGCCGAGGAACCGGTTACCAGGGAAGAACCACCATCCATGAAGTTCTTCCTTTTACCGATGGCATCAAAGCCCTGACGGTTCCGGATACGGACCTTGCCGGACTGACGGCGGCCGCCCGGGCAGAGGGCATGGCTTCTTTGCGGGAGTGCGCCATCGAAAAACTGCTGGCGGGCGTTACAACCTACCAGGAGGTTTTGCGCGTGACTTCCGGGGATCTCGTTACGGATAATCCAATGGGGGAACCGGCTTGATGGCGCCGTAAAAAAAGCCCGCTTCGATGAAGCAGGCTTTTCAGGCGGCTGAAAAAGGGATTTTCCCGCTATTGAACCGGGGTTCGGAATCGTTCTCCGGGGTGGATGGCCCTGTTGGCATTGGTGACAATCACCGTGGATGTGGTCCGCTCCGTATGCAGGACGAGAATTGTTCCGAAATCGACCGGCGGAAGGCTTACGGACCGATCCTTGTCTTTGGCGGGCTCGCTTTTTTGGAGATCATAGATGCTGTATTGCTGCCCGACTTCGACATTGTCCGCTGTACCCTTGTCGATGAAGGCCAGCATGAGTTCGCCCATAATTTTGGTGTGGTCCTCCGAATTGATGATCCGGCCGTCAATCCCGGACGCACTATGTTTGATTTCTACTTTAGCGTGCCGTTGGCTGAAGGGCATCAGCATGTCGTCTACCTTGATCGGCCGGAACGATTTGAGGATTCTGGCGATGACCATGTCCGGTTCTT
This sequence comes from uncultured Desulfosarcina sp., assembly GCF_963668215.1. Taxonomy (NCBI): domain Bacteria; kingdom Pseudomonadati; phylum Thermodesulfobacteriota; class Desulfobacteria; order Desulfobacterales; family Desulfosarcinaceae; genus Desulfosarcina; species uncultured Desulfosarcina sp. The sequence continues at coordinate 6,310,993 of NZ_OY764190.1, read as the reverse complement.
TTTCGGTGACTTCCAGAATCCCCAGGATATAATGCTGCACCCCGATGGTCTCCATGGAATCCCTTTCTTCGGTCGGCTCCATATATCGGAAGATGACATGGCGGCTGCCTGGGATGAGCGCCCCTTGAGGGCTGTCCTCCTCTTGACGGATGTAAACGATGTCCCCTTCACTGATCATGATCTTGCTCCCCTGGATCTCGAAAATGGTTCCCAAGGGTTTAACCGGCGGCTTGCGGATGAAGCCGACCTTGTCGATGGCGCTGTAAACGAAGAAAGGGCCGGCCTCGACCATGGGTTTAACCGGTTTTACCGGCTCCTCCGGGGTCACGGCGACGGAATCTGTTTCAATGATCGTCTGCAATCCCGATTTCTGGTACAGCCGAATCCGCTCGCCGGGGAAAATCCAATGCGGATTGGAGATCTGATCGTTGTTTTCCCACAATTCCGGCCACAACCAGGGGGAATCGCTGAAACGCTTGGACAGGTCCCAGAGCGTGTCGCCTTTCTGGATGGTATAGTAGAACCCCGTCTCGCTTTCGACGACTTCGATTTTATCCTCTGCCATGCCCGTGGTTGCCAGCAGGAGGGGCGGAAGCAGAAAAACGGAAAAAAGAACGGCTAAAGTTGTTCTACGATTCATCACCAAACCTCGTCTTTTGGGTGTCATGGATGGTTCTGTCGCAACTTTCTTATTGATTTCAGTAACCTGATTGATGGTATGTTGTCAAGAGGAACCGTTGCACGATACAAAACAAAAGCCTCCGCAGAAAAACTCTGCGGAGGCTTTTTTATCCATGGAATAAGGATCGGATCGGTCGTTTACATCATACCGCCCATACCGCCCATACCACCCATGCCGCCCATGCCGCCGGCACCGGCGCCGGCCATGGGGTCAGCACCCTTTTCTTCGGGCTTCTCGGCGATCATGGCTTCGGTGGTGAGCATCAGGGATGCCACGCTGCCTGCATTCTGAAGGGCGAAGCGAACCACCTTGGTGGGGTCGATCACGCCGGCTTCAATGAGGTCTTCGTACTCATTGGTAGCCGCATTGTAACCCATGGCACCTTCCTCGTTCTTGACTTTGTCGATGACCACGCTGCCTTCGTAGCCGGCATTGCCGGCGATCCGACGCAGGGGTTCTTCGATGGCGCGCATGACCACTTTGACGCCCAGCTTCTGGTCAGCCTTGATTTTGATTTTGTCCAAGGCCGGCAGGGTACGCACCAGCGCCACACCACCGCCGGGAACGATGCCTTCTTCGACCGCAGCGCGGGTCGCGTTGAGGGCGTCCTCCACGCGGGCTTTTTTCTCTTTCATCTCGGTTTCTGTAGCCGCGCCGACGTTGATTACGGCTACGCCGCCGATCAGTTTGGCCAGACGTTCCTGCAGCTTCTCGCGATCGTAATCGGAGGAGGTTTCCTCGATCTGGGCGCGAATCTGCTTGACGCGTCCTTCCAGGGCGGAGCGCGCACCGGCGCCATCGACGATGGTGGTGTTGTCTTTATCGATGCTGATGCGTTTGGCCTTGCCCAGATCGGCAAGGGTGAGGTTTTCCATCTTGATGCCCAGGTCTTCGGAAACAACCTGGCCGCCGGTGAGAATAGCGATGTCTTCAAGCATGGCTTTTCTGCGGTCACCGAATCCGGGGGCCTTGACGGCAGCTACCTGAATCGTACCGCGCAGCTTGTTGACCACCAAGGTCGCCAGGGCCTCGCCATCGACATCTTCGGCGATGATCATCAAAGGTTTGCCCATCTTCGCGACCTGCTCGAGAACCGGCAGCAGGTCTTTCATGTTGCTGACCTTCTTCTCGTTGATGAGGATAAAGGGATCCTCGAGGGAGGCAACCATTTTTTCAGGATCGGTGACGAAGTAGGGGGAGAGGTAGCCACGGTCGAACTGCATGCCTTCGACCACATCCAGGGTGGTTTCCATGCCCTTGGCTTCCTCGACGGTGATGACGCCTTCTTTGCCGACTTTGTTCATGGCTTCGGCGATGATGTTGCCGATGGTCTCGTCGTTATTGGCGGAGATAGTACCCACCTGGGCGATTTCACGCTGGTCCTTGGTGGGTTTGCTCATCTTGTGCAGCTCTTTGACGGCCACTTCCACGGCCTTGTCGATGCCGCGCTTGATGGCCATGGGGTTGTTGCCTGCGGCAACGAGTTTCTGACCTTCTTCGTAGATCGCACGAGCGAGAACGGTGGCCGTGGTGGTGCCGTCGCCGGCCATGTCACTGGTTTTGCTGGCCACTTCCTTGACCATCTGGGCGCCCATGTTCTCGAACTTGTCTTCCAGTTCAACTTCCTTGGCTACGGTGACACCGTCTTTGGTAACCGTGGGAGAACCCCAGGATTTGTCGATGACGACATTTCTGCCTTTCGGGCCTAAGGTGACAACCACTGCATCGGCAAGCGCCTTGACGCCGTTGAGCATCGCTTCGCGGGCTTTCATATCGTATTTAATCACTTTACCAGCCATTTTGTATAACCTCCATGTCTATAGTTGGGTAATCGTTACTCAATGACGCCGAGCACGTCGTCCTCACGCATGATCAGATATTCTTCGCCATCGATCTTTACTTCCGTTCCAGAGTATTTTCCAAACAGAATCCTGTCGCCAACCTTGATTTCCAGTGCAACACGCTTGCCGTCGTCGCCGACCTTGCCGTTGCCCACGGCTTTAACTTTCCCCTCTGCCGGTTTCTCTTTGGCCGTATCGGGGATGATGATACCGCCTTTGGTTTTGGTTTCTTCTTCGACGCGCTGCACCAGAATTCGATCCTGCAATGGTCTGAGTTTCATGTTTCCTTTTCTCCTTTTTTCGTTAAAACTTGTGTTGTTACCGAACAGTTCCAAACCTGATTCGTTATTTTAAAGGGGTCTGTTGGTTGGAACCCCTTATTGGATACCGATCAAAAGATCTACTAACGTAATCACAAGCGGTAATTTGTAAAGCGCAACAGCCGGTTTTTATGTCGCCGGCCTGGCAAGGCCTAATCGTCGCTCTTTGCCGCCTTGGAGGCGTTGTCGCCGGTGCCGGCACTTTTTTCTGCGGGTTTTTTGGATTCCGGCTCCTTGCCGCCGGTGCTGGAGGCGGGGGGCTTGGAGTAGCCTGATGCATACCAGCCCGTTCCTTTTAGATGAAAGCTGCTTTGGGAAATCAGCTTGTTCAGCTTTCCCGAGCAATGACGGCAGGTGGTCAGTGGAGGATCCGAAAATTTCTGGATTGCCTCTTCTATTTCTCCGCACTTCGTACATTGGTATTCGTAGAGCGGCATGGATCAATTCTCCTGTAACTAATCGCAAAAATTATAAAAAATAGGGTGTTCCGTCGAATTGACTGCACTAATATATGTCGTCTTTCGTGCTTGTCAAGAAAATGGAAGTGAAAATCAGGCGATGGTTTTCAAACCGTCGATGGGACTGCGCCATGTGCTGTAAAAATCGAGCACGGTTCCCAATCCATGAGACTTGACGGGATCGAGAATTTCATGGGTGATGCCGTGGACGCGTCGTTCTTCCGCAAGTTTCTCGGCGGCACTGGCATTGAAATTCTGGAGAAAACGGCTGAAACGGACGATATGAACCAACTCGTGGGTGACCACGTACAGGGCGAAAGGAGAAAGTTCCATCTCCGGATTGGTTTTCAGCACTTCCAGGATGGCATGATCCTGAATGCAAATTTTGTAGAAATCGTAGGAACTGGAGCCCAGAACGCCGCCCTTGAGTTTGCCTTCATAGCGGATGATCTGGGCAAAGGGACCGTCGACGACTTCCTCGTCGGTCAACTCGGAAAGGGTTTTTACGTCGTACTTCGGGTGCAGCCACTGGCTTGCCGACATCTTATAATGGTTGCTGACCAGTTCTTCGGCCATGGCGACTGCGTTGTTGACCATGGCCAACTGACTGATCGAGAATATGGGCAACCCATCCTTTTTCTTCATAAAATTCCTTTAGCACACACCCACTCGAGGATCAATGGGGGAAAGCGGGGCCGGATGCGCTTTTGGCCATGCCGTGGAAATGAGCAAAGAAAAAGATATGGACAAGCAAGAACCGATGGTATATTAAATCAAGTTTATTCGACCATAAAATTTTGCGAAGAATGGGGGTGATCTGTTGGGCAGCGTGATCAAGAAAAGAAGAAAAAAGATGCGCAAGCATAAGCACCGCAAGCTGTTGGCCCGTACGCGGCATCAGAGAAGAAAGGGTAAATAATGATACCTTCGCACTTCTGTGATGATCTCAGATAAGAAAGCACCGGCATAAATCACGTCGGTGCTTTCCAATCCTTCCATGTCGCTCGGTCGCTGTCGTTATTTCGTTTTCAGCGGCGTACCTTCATATCCCTTCATGTACTTGAAAATTTCAGAGTCCGTCGAAAGGATGACCGAGCTGTTGCCGGTCAGGGCGTCGTTGTATACTTCCAGCGTTTTAACGAAAGAATAAAATTCCGGGTCGACGCCGAAAGCTTCGGCGTAAAGGCGCGTCGATTCCGCATCGGCCTTACCCTTGATTTCCTGGGCCGTCCGGTAGGCCTCCGATTCGATGCGCTTGAGTTCACGCTCTTTTTCACCCAGGATTTTCTGGGCTTCTCCCTTGCCTTCGGATCTGAATTTCTGGGCGATCTGTTTCCGCTCGGCGATCATGCGGTCATAGACCGACTTGCGGACTTCCTCGACATAGTTCACGCGCTTGATTTTCACATCCACCAGCTCGATGCCGAATTTGGCCAGTTTGGGTTTGGCCTGTTCCAGAATGCCGGTGTCGATCTTGTCCCGCCCGACGAAAACCTGGGCAAAGCGTGCGGGTTTTTCCTTCTCCAGGTCTATTTCTGTTTGGGTGGGCGTATCCGAATCTTCTCCGAAATCCTCGAAGGTATCCAGTTCCCGGTTGCTGTTGCGGACGGCTTCAATAAGGCGGTTGGAGGTAATGAAATTGCGCACCGTGGGGTCTATAATTTCGTCGAGCCGCTGCTGTGCCCGGTTGACGAAACCGACGGTTTTGAAAAAGACGACCGGATCGACGATTTTCCAGCGGGCAAATGTATTCACCCAGATATACGTTTTGTCACGGGTCGGAATCTGGCCGGGATCGCCGTCCCATTCCTGAAGGTTTTTGGGAAAGACCAGGGCCTTTTCGATAATCGGCAGTTTGAATTTGAGTCCCGGTTCGGTCTCGGTCCGCTGAACCTTGTCGAAGCGGGTGACCACCACCTGTTCGGTTTCGTCCACCGTGTAGGCGCAAACGACCAGGAGCAATACCAGTACGCCGGCCAGGGCCAGCAGGGCTTTCATTTTCATTTGATTCCACCACCATTGTTTTCGAGATTTAAGAGCGGTAGTACGTTTTTCTGATCCGCATCGATGATGAACTTGCGGTCGATTTTAGGGAGCAGTTCCTTGAGAGATTCAAGGTAGAGCCTTCTTTTCGTCACGTCCTTGGCCTTGACATATTCACTGTAAAGGTCGCTGAAGCGGGCCGCGTCGCCCTTGGCCCGGTTGATGCGGTCCAGGGAATAGCCCTCAGCGGCCTTGATGGTTCGTTCGGCCTCGCCTCTGGCCGCCGGAATGGCCTTGTTATAGTCTTCCCGGGCCTGGTAGATCATCTTCTCTTTTTCCTGGGTGGCCTGGTTGACTTCGTTGAACGAAGGTTGAACCGGCGTGGGCACGTTGGTTTTCTTCATTTCCACGGTGACCACATTGATGCCCGTTTCCGCCTTGTTCAGTTCAGTCTGGAGCACCCGCTGCGCCTCCACGGCGATTTCATCCCGTTTGGTGATGACTTCGTTGATGCTGCGATCCCCCACCACCAGGCGCATGCTGGACTCGGACAGATCGCGCAACAGGCCCGTGGGGTCTTTGACTTTGAAAAGGTAATTATACGGATCTTTGATTCTGTATTGTACGATCCACGGCACGACCGCCACATTCAGATCGCCGGTGAGCATCAGGGAAATACTGGCCGTGTCCGATGCTGTCGAGTACCGGCCGTCGTATTCGCCGCGCTCGGATTGAAAACCGAACTCCTCTTTGTATACCCGGTCCTGGCGAACTTTGGTGACTTTCTCGATGCCGAAAGGCAGTTTGAAGTTGGGTCCCGGTTGGGCAATGCGAACGAACTTGCCGAACTGCTGGACCACGCCGACGGAACCGGACTCGATGGTAAAAAAGACGGAGTAGCCGATCATCAGGATTACAACGACGGCGATAATCAGCAGGGAGCCGCCGGGCGGCTTGAATTTTTTCAACTGATTGACCAGATCGTCCATCTGCGGTGGAACGCCGCCAGGCTGCTGCTGATGCTGACGGTTCAACTTTTCCCAATCCCAAGCCATTTTTTATCCTTGGTTGAAAGTGATTCGAAGCGGGTTTTTGCCTTTGTTCACGGGCTCCGGCTCTTTGCTGATACGGTTCAACCGGCAGCGCCTGCGAGAACATCGCATCGGCCGTTGCCCGGTCGACACGAAAACGTAGATTAATCTAAGGTTGACATGCGGTTAAGTCAAGGGAAATCGGCGCCCGCTACCCCGTCTAAAGGGGCGCCGACATTCGAAAAGCAGGAGGTCAAGGCGTTAAAAACGGTTTCCGGCGCCGCACCCTGTGCCCGGACGGCCCGATAGCCGGACTGTTTGTTAACGGGTTGTTCGGTCCGGGGTTTGTATTGACTTCCGGTAAGACAGTTTCTATATCCGAACCAGCGAATGATACAGAAAAGAGGAACGATTCGGCATGCACAAGAAGAATCCGTCAAACCAGCCGCTAACGCCGATCGGTGAGGTGCTGGATGCCATTATCGATCAATGCCGGTCGGACAATAGGGGTGGCGTTGCGCACCTGATTCGAATATGGGAAAAAACAATCGGTCCGCCCATTTCGGAAAACGCCAGACCGTTTGCCGTCAAGGGTGACCTCCTTCTCGTGCATGTCTCCAGTTCCGCATGGCTGCATCAGCTGCGTTTTTTAAAAGATGAATTGCTTGCCAAGTTCAACGCAGGCCTTGAAAGTCAGCAAATCGGGGAGATCAAGTTCAAGATCGGTCCACTTTAGAGACATGGTGCCGCCGCCTTGTTTTTTTCACCGGGTGGTTCATCCATTCGCGAACGGACGTTTATGGAACCGTTGACCCACGACCATTTTTTCAATGGCAACATTATCCTGAATCAACCCCGTTCGGGGTATCGATTTTCCATTGATGCCGTGATCCTCGCTCATCTGGCCGACCCGCCAAGCGAGGGAACCGTTCTGGACCTGGGAACCGGGTGCGGCGTCGTTCCCATCATGCTGGCCTATCGGAATCCGGGGCTTCGTGCGATCGGGGTGGAAATCCAGCCCTCCCTGGCGATGGTGGCGCGGGAAAATGTAGCCGCCAACGGTTTGTCCGAGCGGGTCCGGATTCTGGAAAAGGATATGGGCCGCCTTGCACTGGCGGATATCGGCGGGCCGGTCGATCTGGTGGTGAGCAATCCCCCCTATCGCAAATTGAATTCCGGCCGGATCAATGCCCACAGCCAGAAGGCCATCGCCCGGCACGAGATCAAGGTCGATCTCAAGACCGTGCTTGCCACCGCCCGAAGCATGCTGGATCTGGCCGGGCGGTTTTGCGTGATATACCCCGCCGTGCGTACCGTAGACCTTCTGGCGGCCATGCGGGCCGGCGGGTTGGAGCCCAAGCGCCTGACGATGATCCATTCCACACCCGCTTCTCCGGCGCGGCTGGTTGCGGTGACCGGGATCAGGGGGGGCGGTCCGGAACTGGAGGTCGCTCCACCCCTTTACCTGTACCATGAGGACGGGACGTATACCCGGGCGGCCCGGGCCATGTTCTCGGAGGTGAGGGAACCTTGAATTGCTCTACTCTCCGAGAGTACGCATGACCAGCCCCGACTTGACCTTGGGATAAAAATAGGTCGATTTACGCGGCATGACCAGGCCTTTGCGGGCCACTTCCTGGACCTGTTCGATGCGGGTGGGATTGAGGATGAAAGCGACATCGTAATCGCCGCTGTCGATGGATTGCAGGGCCTTTCCCGCCTCGCTGGCATATCCGATGAGCGTGGCGTCATCCAGACGCTGCTGGTCGAATCCGAGGATTTTCATGAATACCAGCCGGGTGAGCACCGTTACGTCCAATGATCGCAGCGAGGCATCCAGTTCCCCGCCAAAAAGTTCATCCATGACGCCGGCTTTGATTTTCAGCAGATGAAAGACTGGCGCTTTATGGCCGAAAATGCCGATACACGGCCGCTCCTTCTCGCTGCCCAGCGCTTCAAGGAAGTCTCGTTCGACGGCCTGGCGATCTTCGCTCGCAAACGGAAATTCGGCGACATCGAAATAGGTGCGGGCGTTTTCGACGGCCCGTTGAAGATCCTCCGGTCCGACGGCTTTGATCAACCGGTGGGCGGGCAGGATAATCAACCCCGGATCGCTCATGCTGGACAGGTACATGAGAACATGGTTGGCCGGATGGGCAGCGTTGAATGAAGGGTCGGTCGCTTTCAGATAGTCCCTGAATTCCAGGGCGGTCTCATAACGGTGGTGGCCATCGGCGATAAACAGCCGTTTATCCTGCATGGACGTGGTAACCTGACGGTGGACGGCCGGATCGAGAATCCGCCACAATCGATGCCGATGGTTGCTGTCGTCAATGAAATCGATGATAGGAGCGCTTGGGTCGACGGCCTCGATGAGAGTGCCCAGAATATCGCTTTCGTCCGGGTACAACGAGAAGATCGGGCAATAGTTGCAATGGGTGGCTTTCATCAACTCGAGTCTCTCGGACCGGACCTTGGAAAACGTTTTTTCGTGGGGCAGGATAATCCGTTTTTCGAAGGGTTCGAGACCGACCCGGGCGAGCAGCCCGTAGCGGGTACAGGTTTCGCCCTGATGGGGGTAGTCGATGGCTTTGAGATACAGGGCCGGCTGCGCTTCCCTTTTAAGAACGCCTTGCTCCATCCATTGGCGGAAGCAGGCCGCTGACCGGGAGTGGGGATTGTCCGTGGCCGTATCTGTTGGCTGGCTCGGGTTCAGGATCAGGCGGATCACGTTGTTGGGGTGCCGGTTATAAAAGGCCCTTTGCTCTTCGGGCGAAATTACGTCGTAGGGCGGCGTGGCGACGTCCGCGCTGTTGCCGATGATATCCGGGTTGTAGCGGACCCCTTTAAAGGGTGTTACGGTGGCCATGGACTTCGGGTTCCTTTCTTGTCGGTTGGTTGAATTGCCGAATTGGGTCAAATACACCAGTTGCCCTTGTGAGTTCAAGACCAAAACCGGGAAAGCCATCGGGCGGGGTATTGTCTTGAAGTCGCCGTAATTTTGAGGCTTGACAAACCGATTGGAAAAAGGATATCGAACACTTTTTTATTGGTGCCTGCGCGGCAAAGGAGAGGTGGCCGAGCGGCTGAAGGCCCCGCTCTCGAAAAGCGGTATCCTGCCAAAAGCGGGATCGTGGGTTCGAATCCCACCCTCTCCGCCATTGCCGGTTCGTTTCACGGGCCGGGGAGGGGAGACGGTTTGTATCCCCGATATTCGGTTGCGTCCGGTACCGCTTGGCTGCTGTGGTTGCCTTATGCGGAGAGATGTCCGAGTTGGCTGAAGGAGCACGACTGGAAATCGTGTGTGTCGTTTATAGCGGCACCGAGGGTTCGAATCCCTCTCTCTCCGCCATTACCGCTTCTGGCGGTTCCCGCCCCATTTCCCACACATGCGTTTTTCAGACCGCCTTTCCTGATTTTTAACGGACGGATCATGGGGACCTGCGGGTTGCCAGCCGGCGGTGCTTGGGATACACTGGTGCAGCAATTCGGCACCTAAAGGAAACGACGTTCAATGGCTTATCTGGTTTTAGCGCGTAAATACAGGCCCCAGACCTTTGACGAAGTGGTCGGTCAGGCGCATGTGACCCGGACCCTGAAAAATGCCATCGAAGGGGGCCGCGTGGCCCACGCCATGCTTTTTTCCGGACCGCGGGGAACCGGAAAAACCACCATCGCCCGCATCCTGGCCAAGGCCATGAACTGTGAAGCCGGCGCCACCGCCACGCCCTGCAATGCCTGTCGATCCTGCAGCGACATCACCGCCGGACGCGGTGTGGACGTGTTCGAAATCGACGGCGCCTCCAACAACAGCGTCGACCAGATCCGGGAACTGCGGGAGAACAGCCGCTACATGCCGGCCCACAGCCGATTCAAGATCTACATTATCGACGAAGTTCACATGCTGAGCATTGCCGCCTTCAATGCCCTGCTTAAAACCCTGGAAGAACCGCCGGAACATGTCCTGTTTTTCTTTGCTACGACAGAAGCTCATAAAATCCCCGTTACCATCCTGTCCCGCTGCCAGCGGCACGATCTGAAACGAATCGATCTCGATGTGGTGGTCCATCACCTGGAAACCATCTGCCGGCAGGAATCGGTATCCGTTTCAGCGGACAATCTTTGGGTCATCGCCCGGGAATCCGGCGGCAGCATGCGCGATGCCTTGAGCCTTCTGGATCAGATTCTGGCCTGCGGCGAGAGCCGGATGGACGAAGGGTATGTCATGCGCCTTCTGGGCAGCATGGACCGCCAGGTACTTTTCGATCTTTCCGAAGCGGTGTTTGCCAGGGACATTTCCCGGGTGCTGGCCGCCATCGATACGGTTTACAAAAGCGGCCAGGATTTGAAGCGGTTTTATGCCGATCTGCTGGCCCATTTTCGCCACCTGATGCTGATCAAAATGGGTGCCCGGCCGGAACTGATGGACGATCTGTCCGCCGGTGAAATCGAAACCCTGGCCCGTCAGGTCAAAGCGGTTTCCACCGCGTTTATCGACCAGATTTTTACGATATTGTTCAACGCCGAAGCCGGCATCCGACATGCCACCTCGCCCAGGCTGGCCATGGAAACCGCGTTTTTCAAGATTCACCAGATCCGGCCGGCGCTGCCCATCGACCTGTTGATCGAACGCCTGGACGGTCTTTTAAAACAGGCGCCCGCAGGTGCCGTGTCGGGA